>JBFJXC010000055.1:0-13440 GCA_041623325.1 Lentisphaeria bacterium
CGGCGAGGCGGATACCCATGGGCCGGAAACTATTTCTACCGCAATGACGACAAACCGCTGCCAATCTCATTGCCGACCAACGGCGAAGCAGCGACGCTTCCGCTATATATCGAGGATCGCGATGTGTTGACAAATAGCACGCCAAACCGGCACGCCACGTTGAGGCTGATTCTGCGGAATGCGCACACCGGGGCCAAGTTCGATGTCCGCATCAACGATCACCGTCTGAAGTTTTTATCCGCCGATCTCGACTGGCAGGACGGGCAGATCTACGGCGACAAACCGCAACCCACGGCCGGTGCCTGGCAATGCTACCAAATCGATCCCGAGCAACAGCTCCTCATGCTGGAATATGCCGTGGACCGGTCATGGCTGATCCTCGGCGAAAACCGGATTGATGTCCGCTTGCCTATGCGAAATGGGGCTGAACCGGCCCCGACCGAAACGCAGATGGAAAAAGTCGAGCTCTGGCTGCGCGAACCGTACCCCTGAGATACAGAGTCGGTTTATGGTGGGCCCTGGAGGACGGATACTATTCATTGAGAGACATGAAATGACTTTAAAATCCTTTCTAGAACGCAGCTAGGTTCGACTTTTCATTGCCACAAGGCACACACTGTGATATGCTAGTGCTATGGTTACATACCGCTGGAATCACGACAAGAACCAAAAGCTCAAACGAGAACGTGGAGTCAACTTCGAACAGGTTGTCATGCAAATTGAGCATGGGGAACTGCTGGACGTGATCCGTCACCCGAACCAGACCAAGTTTCCTCATCAGAGGGTGCTTGTGGTCCGGATGCGGAACTACGTGTATGCGGTGCCATTCGTTGAAGAAAGATCTGAGCGCTTTCTCAAGACCACCATCCCAAGTCGCCAGCTAACCCGACACTATGGCAGGTGAACCCATGAACGAGTTAAAACTTGATCGCGAAGAGCGTGAGCTTCTGGACTCCATCGAATCCGGAGAATGGGAATCCGTTCCCAATCTGAAGGAGGAGGTTCGTCTCCATCGGCAGTATGCGCGCAATACGCTCAAAAAGGACCGTAGAGTGAACATCCGCATCGCGTCCCGTGACCTGGAGGATATTCAGACGCGTGCCGTCGAGGAAGGGATCCCATACCAAACGCTGATGGCAAGCGTGCTACACAAATATATCAGCGGTCGGCTGGTCGAGCGCGACACGGTCCAGCATGCCTGACCGGACGAACGCCCGGCTTCGCTCTGTGGTTTCCGTCACCCTTGTCGGCGGTTGATGGGGGGCACTAGTGCCGGCGAGCCCTCATGGGTCCGCTTTGGCTATTTTTTCTGCTATAATGGTCGCCTGATCGACAAAATCGTCTGATGACAAGGAAATATCATGACCTGGTTCAAACAAAAGCGCCTGGGACTGTTCGTGCACTGGGGGATCTATGCGATCCCGGCCGTGCACGAGCAGTACTGGCAGCGCTGGGACATCCCGGCGGACGAGTATGCGAAATTCGCCGACGAGTTCAATCCGACACAATTCAATCCCGCCCAGTGGCTGGATTTGGCCCAGGAGGCGGGCATGGAGTATCTGTGCTTCACCACCAAGCACCACGACGGCTTCTGCATGTGGGACACAGCCCACACCGACTTCAACGTCATGAACTCCCCGTACGGCAAGGATATTGTCGGCATGCTGGCCGAGGAGTGCCACAAGCGCGACTTTCCGTTGGAACTCTACTACTCGGTGGTCGACTGGCATCACCCGGCCTATCCGAACATCGGCCGGCACCACGAAATCGTCACCGATCCGGCCCGGCACGACCAGGCAGCGTACCTGGAGTTTCTGAAGGCGCAGATCACCGAGCTGTGCACCCACTACGGCACGATCCACGGCATCTGGTGGGACATGAACGTGCCCGAATGGAAGGATCCCTCGGTCCACGAGCTGATCCGCGAACTCCAGCCGCAGGCGGTCATCAACAACCGCGGCTTCGGCGAGGGCGACTTCGCGACCCCCGAACGCGACTTCGATCCCGAGGGGGCCAACGTGCACGGCGGTAAAGGCTACCGGATGACCGAGGCCTGCCAGTCTGTCGGCGTCAACAGTTGGGGCTATCGCCGCGACGAAGACTACTTCAGCTCCGCCTACTTCAAGGAGAACATCGACTCCTGGCTGGCCAAGGGCTGCAACTACCTGCTCAACGTCGGCCCCGATGCCACCGGGCTCATCCCCGATCAAGCCGCCGCCATCCTCCGCAACGTCGGCGGCTGGTTCAAACCCCTGCGCGAATCCTTCGACGGCAAACACGAGAAGCTCCTCGACGACGGGCGGCTACTAACCGTACGCGACGGCGACATCCTCTATGTTCACTGCCCCGCCGGGTTGAGCAGCTCAACCCTCAGTCTGGCACCCCTGACTGCGGAACCCGCCAGCGTCACCCTCCTGAACGACGGACGCACCCTGCCCTGGACCCGCGAGCCATTGGTGTACAACCGCCACCTGAACCAGAAGATCCTGCGCATCCGCGAAATCCCGGTCGACGAGCTGACCGGCCCCGCCGTGATCCGACTGCGGATGCCAAGCTGACCGGTAACCCTGAACTCAATAGATCCGTAAAGTGAGACGCCCTGATTATGAGTGTTCAGGTGTCGGGTGTCGGGATCCTGAAACCTGACACCCGAAACCTGTGGTGTTTAACTTTACAGCAACTCCAGTTCAGTCCCCTGAGTTCTGGTAACCGAATCATCTTCGGCGCTTTGGGAAAAGCGCATCTCCAGGGACGTTGTTGCATCCGGAAACTCTGGAGTCCCCCAGGTGACCATGGCGCCGTTTTTCGTTTCCGGGTTACCGATCTTTGACCATCAGGCGGCCGTGATCGGCCTGATCAGCTTCAACTCGTCTCAGTCCTGAAGCCTTGGAACTTGCAGGCCGCGTAGGAGCAGTCTTCGGGCAAGGCAACCGTCACCCGCGAACCCTCGCGGCTTACCTGGGCATGCCCGTTCTTGTTGAGAGGCGTGAACACCTGTACATCCTTCGACTCTGCATTCAGCTTGAGGACGACCGTCCGACCGACACCGGTCGGCTTGACCCCGGTGATCAAGTTCATCCGGCTTCTGTGCTTCCGCTTCGCATCCAGTTCTTCGTCGATCTCCACGTCATAGTCGGCAGCGAGCATCTGCAGCACCAAGGTATTCGGTTCGCAATTTGACCGGCCCAGGGTGAAGAAATAGCCCTCGGCGTCCACCACTTCCACGGCGGCCGGGGCCGCAAGCTCTTTCACCTTGGCGCACAGATCCGGGGCGTTTTCATCCTGCAGCCGCATGGGGTGCCAAGACAGATTCGGGGCAAGATCATGCCACTGCGCCTCGTTGCCGCAGGGTACGCTACGAAGCTGCGACTGCCAATCCCCATCCCAAAAGTCGACGTCCCGTTCCGGCTCGCTGAACTGCACGTCCACGCCATATTCGGCCAACAAGGGCTGATCCGATTCGTCCCCCTTGCCGTCGTACAAACCGCATGGTCCGGTCGCGATCACCTTTCCGCCGGCACTCAGAAATGCCTTCAGAGCAGCACGTTCCGCATCCGACAAACAAAGGGCGGACGGCAGCACCAGCAGCGGATGCTCGCCCGGTTCCCGCGGCAGTTCAAGAACCGTCTCCGCCGAGATGCCGGCCGCCAGCAGGGCGGCCACCGTATCCATGTAGTCCTCTCCGTAGCCGTGCTGGAGATCCCCGTAGAACGTGTGGTTCCGCGTGTTGTAGGAGAAGTAGACCGCTGCCTGGGAGACCAGCGAGGTGTTGTACAGGTCGCCATGCGCCGCCTCGAACGGAAAGACGGTTTCAACCGCCCCGGCGTCATCCGGCAAATGGGCGATCTCCGAGGCGGGCAGGCCCAGCCGGCCTTTGAGCGTCGAAAACCAGCAGACTCCGCCCAGCATCTTGTTGAGCGCCCAGATGATGTTGGCCGAGGGTTCCGTAAATCCGTAGCCCTGCCCGACGCAAGGCAACTGTTGCGTCTTGGCAACCGCCAGGTGATGCGACGCCTTCGCCAGCTTGATGGAAATGGGGGCGTTGGCCGTGTGCGGGTCGTTTTTGACGGCGGGCGTGTTCCCGCACAGTTCCTGGTGCTGCATGTTGCAGCCGCGGATTTGCTGCCGGGCATCCAGACCGAGGTGGTTTCTCCAGCCGTCGCTGCTGGTCGAGCAACAGCTCATCATGGGAAAGTCGACCGGCAACACGGTCCTCACCTGTTCCAGAAAATCGCCATTGGCCGCGTAACGCATCTCGATCCAGTCGCGCCAGGCCTGGTTTTTCCAGTTGCCCCAGAATCTAAAATCGTCAGCCGGGGGCAGCTCACGTCCGTAGCGACTCCTGAATTTTTCGCGGCAGGACTGGCAAACACAGGACGTAAACCCGCTGAAGAAGACCGCGTCGTCGCACATCAGGCCGTCGATTCCGGTCTGCTCAAGCAACCTCTTCACGTACTTCAGATACGCCTCGGTAAAAGCGGGGTTGTTATGGCAGAACTGCTCGGCGGCGTACGGCGGCAGATAAACAGGCTCGCCGGTCACCGCATGGACCATGCGCCAGTCATTGAGCCTGCTCCCGTTGAACATCCAGCTTTCGGCGGCCTCGGAGCTCGGCGAAAAGGGCAGATGGGGGCCGGAATGGATTTTAACATTGCGCATGCCATCGCGCCCTCTGTGGCGATGCACCAGCACGGCGGAATGGTGATCGTACAAGCGAATGTCCCGCTGATGCAGCTCCTCGGCCACCGTCGCCAGATAATCATGCAGGCAGTCCCAGATCGGCATAAAGTCCCAACGGAAATGCGCCCCGAAAACGGTCGCCACGGTCACCTGGTTTTTTTGCATCAGATCGGCTCGCCGCCGGATCTTGTCGTAGACATCCCCGTCGGGCCATTTCAGATCGTCCCAGACGATCCACCAGCTCACCATGCGATCATTCATTGTAGAAGCCTTGTCGTTTTAGATTCACCCTACTCGAAGTAGAGCAGGCCGAATTCGCCGCGGTCTTTGTGGGCGTTGCCATGGGAGTTCCAACGCAGCTGCACAGCGTCCGCCGAGGCCCCGTCCACATTGTCGACCAAGATTTCAAATCCGAGGGATTGGCCTTGGATGGGACCATTGAGGCCCAACCGGTCAAACGGAATCTTCAGACTCACGCGGTAGCCGCCCTCCAGAATCTCCACCTCGTTCTTGACATACAAATCCTTCAGCCCCCGCCGCCAGACGTTCATTTGCTGTTCAGCGTATGGCATGACAAAGAGCCGGACCAGCTGGGGATGGTGAGCTTCGGGGAACTTGTCGGCCAGGTGGGAAGCCGGCTGGGTATCGATCATCAGCTCCACGCAGTCCTGCTGCCACGGATGCCGCCCACCAGCCTTGCCGGAAGGGGTCGGATCCTCAACCATTGTCTCGAGGTACAGAAAATTGTCGGCGTAGCGGGCCGAAAACCGAGCCTTGTGCTTGGCCGTGCCCGCGAAATGCTCACCGCGCAGTTCCTCCGGTTTGCCGGCAGTCCGACCGACGGTGTAGACCATGGGGCGCGGAAAACACGTCGACGTCAGCTGGTAATGCTTGCCCTGCTGAGCCAGATCGACCGCGATCTGATTCGGGAAATTGCCCGTAACCTTTACAGGAACGCTCACGGCCTGTGCAGCGCCACCATCAACCGCAAATTTGGGGGATTCCTGGAAGGTCAGTCCGGGGGCGGTCAGGGTCATCTGGCCGCTGGCTGCCTCACCGGAGAGGTTGTGCAACCCCAGCGACGCCTGCCAACCCTGCGGGGTCATCAGCAGGCGGCTCGCCCCCAGCTTCAGGAGCATGTCCCCGGTTATCTTGGCTTTTTTCAGTTTCTCCACGAAGTCGTCCAGACCGCTCCCCTTCCAAACTAGATATTGTGGTGCCGCGCCCAGATTGAGCGGTTGCTTGCCCAGGGCAACCGGGTTGCCGAAAAGGTCGTAAAGCTCCGCGTTCGAGGAGTCCAGATCCAGCCCAAGCTTCAGACCGCTTGTGCTCCCGTAATGCCAGAAGGCGGCCAGATAGGTCCCCTCTTTCTCGAAGACGTAGCAGATGGAGTCGGCCGGCCAGCGCAGTTTGGCGGCGGGTTTGGCCCCCATGAACAGCCGGGCCATGGTGTTGTAGACGACAAAATTGCTGTCGGGAAACTGCAGGTTTTCCGAGGCCAGGGACTGGTAGTAGCGTTCGGCCGGCGCCATCATCACCGTCTTCTGCAGAGAGATCGACTGTCCCACTCCCTCTCCCAGATCGGTCAGAAAGCGGTGGGCCAGATATTCAGCGGCATAGTAGTTGGAGTCGTCCTCGTCTTTCAGGAAATACAATTCGGTGTTCCACAGAGGCATGTCCGGTCTGCCGAACTTGGCCAGCAGAGCCTTGGCTTCGGCAATCATTTTGTCGGCAGGCTTCGGAGAGGCCAGTGTACGGGCGTGATAGGGATGGAAGGCCACGATGTCGGCGTAGTCCAACCCACCCAGACTGAAGGCCTTGCCGAGGAAGCTGTTGACCGCGCCCCCAAGATCTCCGGTCGCGCAGAAGCCGATTACCTTGTTCGAAGCGTCGACCTGCTTGAGCACCTCATAGGCAGCTTTCAGATACGTGAGGTAATCTTCAGGCATGATGAACAAGTTCGGCTCGTTCATAATCTCCCAATGGGTGATTCGGCCCTTGTAGCGTTCGGCCAGCACCCGGATATAGCGTTCCCAGAGCTCCAACGGCGGCAGGTAGATGAATGTCTGCCGGTACTTGCGCAGCATGGGCGCGTAGGAGGATTTCGGGCTCTTGGCCTGCAGCCAGGCCGGCAAGGCCGCCTGCTTGCCGCCGCCCCACGTTCGCGTCATGAATTCCATGTCACCCAGACAAGGAACAATGTGAATGCCTTGGCGTGTGGCCGCCTCGACTTGCCGGTCGGCCGCGGCGAAGTCGAACTTTCCCTCCTCCGGTTCGATCACGCTCCAGTGAAACGCCGGAGAGCTGTGACTGCGCAGCAACCGGCACCCCATCTGCGACATCAGCTCCATGCTCTCGGCCGGGGAATGTCCCACCGCCCGATAGCCTGGCATAAAGGTGTTGACATTGCCCGACTTGTGCGCCCATATCCGCCGACCCAGACCACCGTTCAGCGCCACAAAAAAACTCTCGCTCGGACTTCCGACCTGCTTATCCACCGGACCAATCACCGCCAGGTTGTTGGGCAGGGCCCTGAACGCACCCTCGCCTTCCAGGGACGCCTCCAGATGATAGGATCCGTAGTTTTCCAGTCGGACCGGCACCGTAGTCTCCACGGTTTCTCCGGCGGGAATCTCGACGGTTTTCTGCACGGTGGCCACCTCGGCGCCCGAATACCGGTCACTGATATTAAGGACGAGGGGAGCCTGAAGACGTTTGGCGGAGGGATTGTGTACCCGGACCGCCACCGTCGTCTCGACGCGCGGGCCGGCTTTGACAACGACTTTTCGAATGGGCACGACGGCGATTTCAGGAGTGGTCTCACGCGCATACCGGGTCGCTTTTCCAGGAACCAGCTGCATGCTGTCCAGCCATAGATCGGCGGCGACCGGTGCCGTCATGGGCCCGGTCGCATCCGTAGCAAGAATGGTCCCGTTGTCCAGACGCACATAGTAGTAGGTCAGCGATTCCTTGGGATAGGCCTTAAAGGAAAAAGAGTAGCGTTTCCATTCCTTGCCGACCACGAACTGATGCTGCTGCTTGACCGTCCGGCGCCGGAACTCGCGCACCGCCACCAGGCTCAGCGCCAACGGATAGGTGTCGACGGAGCTCTTCAGGTCGACAGAGAAGGTATACCACTGCCCGGGCGTCAGCTTGAATTCCCGAGACTGCAGATCGAAAGATTCCGCATGGCCATTGGGCAGCAACAGCGACTGGGCTCCACCCGTGAAGGTCGAGCGGTCAACCCGGGGCGCAACGTAGTCCAAAGCCGGGTTGGTCTCGGGGCGCAGATACTTTTCGCAGACGAAGCCGCAGTCCCCCAGTTCGAAACCCGAGTTAAAAATCAGATTCTCCGCGAAGGCGGCCGACAGGCAGGACCCCATAAGCAGCACTGGCAATCTCAAACGGGGGAAAGGGTTTCTCATCGCGTTTTGTTTCCTTTTCTGTCCACCGCGTTCAATTCTTTTGAACGCCACGCTATTCAGTGTTCAGCCCCGAACAGGGCCAGGGCGGGTAGCGGGGGGCTTTAGCCCCGCGGAATGCGCCCTATCCAACAAAGCACTCCGACGAGATGCTGAAGTAAAGCCCAGGGTGCAACCCTGGGGTTTCGGAGTTCAACGTCTCCTTCCCAGACCCCACCAAAACTGCATTCAGCATGTGAGTCCAGCTGCTTGCGCCCCGCCCCTTAATTTTCAGGGTCCCAGAAGACACTGTTCTGATCGTTCAACGGCGGATAATCGTAGGGGTTGATGCTGGCGTCCCAACTCCGTCGGTTGCCCCGGACCACCGTCTTGACCGATTCCGCGTGCCCGTCCAGAAACACCGTGTTCAGCGACTTCAGGTGGCGCGGGTCGGCGATCCCCCAATTGTCGGAGGACGGATAGAAATCGGGGACCATGTAGTAGCCGTTGGTGGGGTCGACCTTGTGGAAACTGTCCATCGCAAACGAGGTTTGCGTGGTCGACCTGATCCGGCTGATTTTGAAGAATTCCTCATTGCGCAGATTGTAGTTCAAGCCGTAGCTGGTAAACCGGTAGTTGTCCAGATCCTCGGCGGCCAAAATCTTGGCTTCCGAAGCGGTTTTGGAGAAGAAGTTGCTTTTCTCATCGCTGTCGAAGGCGGGGCACCACAGCATGGCCGGACTCAAACCGGCATGGACAACCAGGGTCGAGCCCCAACGGTACGAACCCCAGCCGGCGATGCTGGTTAGGAACGGCGGAATATTGTCGTCGCTGTCAATCGTGTACGACCCCACGGCCAGACCGATCTGCTTCAGGGAACTCAGGCAGCTGATCGACCGCGCCTTCTCCCGGGCCTGATTGAGAGACGGCAGCAGCATGCTGGCCAGAATCGCTATGATCGATATGACCACGAGCAGCTCGATCAGGGTGAAGTTTCGCTTACAAGGCTGCATTGTTACTCTCCTGGTTTTGGGGTTGGTTCGCTCAATTGCTCACTTATGTCAAGCGCGGTTTTGCGGACGGCAGAAAGAATCCGGAGGCGGTCTTCTTTCGAGGTGAAACGCACCATCGGCATTCTCAATCCCAAAGCCGCAATCACCTCATCGTTGCTGAAAATAGGAAAGGCCATGCTAATCAACAGTTGCATTTTTTTCGACCTGTCCGGTTCCTCGGGTTCGAGAACGAGTTGCCCTTCCCGGAATACTTTTTCGCAGGCTGCGTTGAATTCGGCGAAGGTTTTCGCATTGAGGCAATTGTCTTCTTCCTGTTGCCAATAGGTTCGCCGCTCGTCCCGGGTTCTTCCTGACAAAATTACACAACCGGTGGCGCAAGAAGTCATGCCCGACATTCTGGTGGGCCATTTGACCTGAAGCAAATTGTTGTCCTTCACACGCAACAGGGCGCAGCGTTCGCCGTTGTGTTCGATCACCAAGGTCGCCTCTTCGTTGATCTCATCGACCAGGTTCTGAACCAGGGGGCGCGCCGTCGAGATCAAGGCCTGCTTAAAGTCAGCATGCCTTGCCAGGAAATAGGGGGTATCGCCCATCACATAGGGCTGGCGCGGGCCCAGCGAACGCAGATAGCCCAGCTCAACCATGGTTTTCACGATGTTCGAACAGGCCGAAACCGAAATGCCCAGCAGCTCCGCCATTTCGCTCATGGAGCACGAGGCCCCTTTGGTTCGCGAAACCGCCAGCATCACTTTGTGAAACCGCTCAATCACCTGTATCACGGGCAGGACCTCCGCCATCTCAATATTATTGAGCAAGATCAACTAGAGTTGCCTCCACTTTAGGCGGCTTCGGTTTTTTGTCAAACGGAAGCTGGATTTTCGGGAGGGTCAGTTGGCGGCATCAGTGGCCAGTGCCAGAGGCGGCCTGCTCAAAAACCGCTTGGCCGAATCGGATCGATTTGGCCATACGTGCCCGACCTGCCTTTCCTGGTGGGTCGCGGCGGAAGCAACAGCTGTGATCCGAGCTTTTCCGCTCCGTCCGTTTCGTTGCTCCCATGGCCCCCAGCTTCCTGCGTAGACATCTTGGCCCCCAAGAGTATATTCGGGACCTGGCAGCGGCTTATGCCTGCAGTGCCGCCTAATCCTAATGAATCGTTCAAGCTGGCACCATGACTGACCCCCGCCCCCCCAAATCATCTTTGAAAAACCATCGGCAATGGCTATTGCTGGCCGCCTTGCTGGCCGTGACCCTGCTTACCCGCCAGTTCACCCTGAAAACCGCCGACCTGGAAGAGACCGCCGCGCTCGCCCACCAAAGCCCCTACGAGGCTGAAACGGCCATCCTCGGCACCTACGCCCGGGTAAAATTCTGGGCGGAACCGGAACGGGCTGAGCGAGCTTGCTCCCAAGTGTTCGAGCAACTGAACAGCCTGCACCGCACCATCAACATCTTCGACCCCGACAGCGAACTGGCTCGCTTGAACCAGTCCGCGGCCGCCGCCCCCTTCACCTGCAGCGACCTGCTTTGGGACATCCTGATGGCCGCCCGCCAAGGCCACGGCCTGACCCGGGGCATTTTCGACCCCTCCATTGCCCCGCTCATGGCCGTCTGGGGGTTCCATCGGGACCGCGACAGTCTGCCGAGCGAGCAGGAGATTCTGGAAGCAAGAGACCTGATTGGTCTGGATAAAGTGGAATTCAACGAGACCGCCAGAACGGTTCGGTTCAGCAAGCCGGGGATGCGCCTGGATCTGGGTGGCATTGCCAAGGGATTCGCCCTGGACCTGGCCATGGCCACCGCCAAACGAGTCGGGATTGAGTGCGGCGTGATCGACCTGGGAGGCAACATCTACTGCTTCAGCGTGCCCCCACCCGGCAAGGCCGCCTACACGGTCGGCATCCGCAACCCCTTCGACCGTAACCGCCTGCTGTCCACCGTCACCCTTCTGGACAAATGCATTGCCACCAGCGGCAACTACGAAAACTTCCGGCAGCTGCAAGGCCGGCGCGTGACCCATATCATCGATCCCCGCACCGGCAACCCGGTGGCGGGGGTTGCCAGCACAACGGTCATCACCCCCCGGGGAGTGGACTCGGATGTTTTCTCCACGGCGGTCTTCATCGGCGGCGACCAGACAGCCCGGCAGCTGCTTGACACCTGCAAGCGCACCGCCATACTGCGGGTCAGTCTGGACAGCAAGGGCAAGACCCAAGTGGACAAGTACGGCTGGAGTTGGTAGGGCTCCCCCCGCCCGCTCACCGCAGGATGTTGTACTTGAAAATGTACCAGAAGGCGGCCACTCCGTCGCGCCAGCCGATCTTCTTGCCCTCGTCGAAACGCCTGGCCTCGTAGGAAATCGGCACTTCATAGATGCGGCAGCGCTGGCGGGCCAGCTTGGCGGTCACCTCGGGCTCGATGCCGAAACGGTGACACTCCAGCTTCAGTTCCTTGAAGATGTCGGCCCGGATCATCTTGTAGCAGGTTTCCATGTCCGTCAGATGCAGGTTTGAGCAGATGTTGGAAACGGTGGTCAAAATGGAGTTGCCAAAGTAGTGCCAGAAGCTGTCCACCAGGATCTCCCGACCACTGTAGCGGCTGCCGTAGACCACATCCGCCCGGTCCTCCTGGAAATGCCGGAACATCTTGGGGAATTCTTTGGGGGAATATTCCAGGTCCGCGTCCTGAATGACCACCACATCCCCGCCCACATGCTGCTGGGCAGTGCGGATGGCCGCCCCCTTGCCCTTGTTGACCTCGTGATGAATGACTTTCACGTTGCCGTCGGGAGGCAACGTCTCCAGCTTGGCCCGGGTTCCATCGCTGGAGCAATCGTTGACCACAACGATCTCCAAGTCCTCTATCCCGCAGTCCTGGACCTGTTGAATCACGTCCAAGACCGTGGACTCTTCGTTGTAAACCGGAATAATGACGGATAATTTCATTCTGACCTGTCCATTCCTTGCTGCTGAACGCAAGACGCCCGTTTCCGCGTCAGGACGGCGCGGCCTGCCAAACTAGCAGGCCAGCTTTGTGTTTTCCAGTCCGACCTTTAAATTGCTGGCAGACATCCCCCCGAAATCCTGACTCAAGAAGGCGACTCCATGGCACTGTTCATCCTTAAAATTATCGGCATGGTCCTGTTCATCGTGGTCTTTTTTGGCCTGTGCATCTTTCTGCACGAGATGGGGCACCTGCTGGTGGCGCTGTGGCGAGGCCTCTATGTGGAGCGCTTCTCGGTTGGATTCGGCAAGAAACTGTGGGGGATCACCCGAAACAACGTCGAGTACATCGTCAGCGCTCTTCCCTTTGGCGGCTACGTGGCCCTGCCGCAGCTGGAACCCACCGAGGAACCCAGCGGCCGCGATGGCCAGAAACTGCCCCCGGCCAAGCCGCTGGACCGCATCCTGACCGCCGCGGCCGGGCCGCTGGCCAATGTGCTCTTCGGCTTTTTCCTGGCTCTGTTCATCTGGTGGTTCGGCATCTACCGGCCAGCCCCGGCAGACCATTGCGATGTAAGCAGCGTGCTGGCCGAATCCGCCGAATCCGAGGCTGGCCTGCGGGTTGGGGACCGAATCGTCAAGGTCAACGGCCAGTCCTTCACAGGGGGGTGGAAGCAGATCAGCGAAAGCATCACGGTCAGCACTGGCGAGGTCTCCCTCTCCCTGCTCCGCGACGGACAACCCTTGGTAATCCGCTACCGTCCCCGGCCCAACCCCGATCCCCGGTTCGAAGGCCTCGGCTACCCCACCTTCCGCGTCCGAACCCCCACCGTCGTGCACTTTACCATGCCCGGCGGAGCGGCCTCCAAAGCCGGATTGCAAGCACGCGACATTCTTCTGGAAGTCGACGGCCGCCCGGTGGAGGACTCCGCCGACTTCATCGAGACGGTGCGCCAGTCCGCCGGCAAGCCCTTGGCGCTGCGGATTGAGCGCAACGGCAAGTCCCTGACCATTTCCGGCTTGCGGGCCGAAGCCAAACCCACCGACGACGGCCAGACCGTCTATCAGATCGGAGCGGTTCTGGACGCCCCCGTCATCCTCATCCACCCCAACCCCTGGCAGCAATTCATGGAGGTCGTGACCCGAACCACCAAGACCCTGCGGTCCCTCTGGGTGGGCATTTTCTCCCCGAAGGACTCGCTGGTCAAGCCCAAACACATGAGCGGCCCCGTCGGCATTCTGAACATGCTGTGGGCCATGCTGCAGTACGGGGGGCTTCGCGAAGGCCTGTCCTTCATCATCCTGATCACCTTCAGCCTGGCCTTCTTCAACCTGCTGCCGATCCCCGTGCTCGACGGCGGCCACATCGTCTTCGCCTTCCTCGAGATGATCACCCGCAAACGCATC
>JBFJXC010000056.1:0-13416 GCA_041623325.1 Lentisphaeria bacterium
CGCCCGTGGAGATGGCGTCCCATTGTACAGAGCTGCAAACTCGCGGCACTGAGGTCTGGTCCACCAATGCCTTGAACTGCTTGGAGAAACAGAAGGCGTTGAATTTGAACATTTCCGGAATATCCCGGCGATACCGGGTGGTCAGCTGCACGTAGGCATCATAAAGGGTTGCGTCCTCGCGGATGGCGCTCTTGAACTCGAAGCAACCCGTTTCCATAAAGAACGGCGTCGGGGATTCGCTTCTTGAAGCCGCCAACGAAGACAACGGTGGCTTCCTTTACCCAAGCCGATAATTCACCGAGCGTGCTTCTCCGTTAGGCTGGGTCCAGGACAGGCGGTAGTTGCCCCTGAAGCCCCGGAAGGAAATACGGCCGTCCTCGGACGCCTGCACCACCATGTCGGTCTTCCATTCCCGGTTGATCAAGTCGTTGAGCGCGTGACAGGCCGGTTTCGCCTGCATATCCCTGGTGAAGAGGCCGGAGACACTCGGTTCTCCCGGGGCGCCGCAGCCATCAACCGTATTCCACCAGGTAATGCCCATCATGGATTTCACGCTGAACCAGAGGCGGTAGAGGTTGCGGGTGATGATGGCCTGGATGGCCTGGCCCCGTTCATCGTTGTTCGGAGCGGTGATGGTGATCTCACTCAGATGGATGGGGCGGCCAGCCGTCTCCAGCAGGTCCATGGTGGCCCGCACATCCTTCGGGGCCTGGTGGGCGCCCGGTTTTCCCTCGGCGATGTCGAGGCAGTCCTGGGGGTTGAAAAGGTGCATCTGCGCACCCATGACGTCGATCTTGCATCCCCGCTCAAGCAGGCCTTTGATCTGACGGACGTAGTCCTGGTTGAGCTTGTAGTCGTTGATGTTGAGATTGACCGCCTTGGGAAACACGGACTCGGCAATCTTGAGCGACCGGTAGTCGTAGTCTCCCGGCAGAAGGCCGTAATGACTCTTACAGATGCCGTCTTCGGGAATCATGTTTCCCAGGCCGTAATCCATGGCGCTTTCGTTCACCACATCCCAACTCTGGATTCGGGTTTTGTAGTGAAGGGCGCAGTCGATAATCCGCTTCGCCATGGCCGTGTTGAGGATGCGGGTGAAGTCGGGCAACAGAGCCTCAATTTGGGCCGGTGTGTAGTCCTTGAACAGTTCGGTTGTGGCGTTTTCACACGCATTGTTGAACGGCACCACCTGCTCCCGGTAGGGAGACGGCAGCTTTGCCAACAGCCATTCCGGCATATGCCAGCGGCAGTTGCCCCAGATAAAGGTATGGCCGTGACAACGGATGCCCTTGGCCTCGCAGAATTCAACCAGCGGGTCCGTCGCCGGCCGACGCCAGTGCGCTTCGCTTTGGGGATCCTCTACCGTATTCCAATACGCCTCGGTATCACGATGCTCGCCCTTGAATCGGGGATGGCCTTCCTCCGGCTCAAACTTGCTCCAGTAAAACGGAATCGTCGCGGAATTGAAGAGGGTTCCGAATAATTCCTTGTATCTGGTGTTGCGCGCTTCGGTCCCAAGCTGGTTGAAGTTGAAAATGTGGGATCCAAAAACGAAGGCGTGGTCGAGCTGCTCGACCCTCACCTCGACGCCTTCGGTAACGCCCTCCAACTGGAGGGATGCGTCCGCCTTGCGGTGGGCGTCAATGTCACGATCGATCCGGGCTTGTACCTCGTCGTTCCAGAGGGCCCAGTACCCCTTGCTCATCACTTCCTTGTTCATGCTAAAACTCCACCTTAAAGACTTTCACGCCGCAGGAATCCACATCGCTCCAGTCCACCTCATCCATGATGATATTCTCGGTCATGCGGAATGGAACAGGCGCGCCGGTCCGCAAATCGCTGATCTTCCGCGGCATCGCGCCCCGAGAACGGAATCCCGCACGATTGACCTCGGGTGCCTGGGTCACCAAAATGTAATGAGTGGCAGGATCGACAAGACTGACCGTAACCGAGCAGAACCCCTGCGGGGACCAGGGCGCGGTGAAATAGCCGGGTTCAATCTGGCCCGATTCGCCGCCGGTTGTATTGTGGATGGCCTCGCCTCCCCACGCCATAAAATCGGCCAGGCATTGCAGGGAAGGCGCAAATTCAGGGGGCATCGTCCCGTCAAGGCGGGGACCGATGCCGAGAGTGAAGTTCCATTGCCCTCGCTGCCCCAGCGAGCAAATCATCTGGCGCAGCAAATACCTGGGATCGGCCAGGTAGGGCTCACTGGATTTGCCGAGAGGCCCTTCCCGATACCACCAGCCGTTGCAGGTGGGAATGTCTTCGTTGAAATCGCGCCCGGGTATTGAGATGCTGTAGGGGGCAACCTGGCGCAAGGCGTTCGGACGGCAATAGCCGGGCTCGGGGGGACCGGGGAGAAATTCGGTTGTTCCGTAATCCACATCCGGGATATCCAGAGAGGTGTTGTTGTTGTTGATGACGATGGACTTGGGGAAGCGTCGGTGCAGGTGCTCCGGCAGCGAGGTCAGCTCCGGAGTCATTCCGTCGATCCAGAAACCGGCGATCCTGTCACCGTGCAACTCGTGAAGCTCATCCGCTCGGTGATGAAGCAGGGCGGCGAAGCTCTCTTTGTCGCGATACCCCTCCTCCATGCAGGGTCCCATGGAGGCCGAGTCCCAATGATCGGCCTGACATGGCAGGTAGACGATGGGCCTGATGCCCTTCTCGGCCGCAACCCGGATAACGGTGCCGAGATAATCCTTCGAGGTGCGGTAGACGAACCCTTTTAGTTTTGTGGGATAAATGACGCAGAGCGCGCCATTGGTGTGCAATGCGGTCAAGGTTATGTATTTTGCGCCGCATTCTTCAGCCATGGCGACCATGTTTTGCGCGATGAGCAAAGGATCTCCGGCCGCATCCTCAAGGCGTTGAGGAGAGAGGTACTTCAACGGTTTGTCCTGTTCGGGATCACTGTTGGTACTGCCACCGCCCGTAAACAAACCCCAATGATAAAATAGACCGAAGCGGGCGGGTGCGTACCAGCGCATGACCCGAGCGCGCCTCTGCAGATGCACGTCTGTATAGTTCATGTAACGATTTCACCTTTCAATCGTCTCACTTCCCGGGCAAGGTTTTGCTGAATACCCAAGAAGGTCATTGCAACGCGTTTCTTTGCCGCCAAAGCTCAATTACAGAATCTTGAGCTGAATCCGGTGAGTTCAGTTGCCGCAGCGCGGTTATTTCAGATAGACGGTGCCGAATTTCATGCTTTTCATGAAGAAGGGGGCGCCACCAAAGAGACCGGCGGCCCGGTGGGCATCTTTTTCAGCCTCGACGGCATTGTCGACATCATGGACGGAAAGGCCAAATCCGATGCGCCCGTTTTTGCGGATGCGTTTAGGATCCCCGATCAGCATGAATGGCACCGACAATTCATAACTGGTGAGGTTGGCGTTCTCATCGCGGACGACAGTGCCGGATAAACCCTCAATGGGCACGAATGTGCGCGCGGGAGTCCCAATCAACTCCCCGAACTCGGCTTCATTGTCCTCATTGAGGCGAATCATGAAGATTCTCTGCTTCTGCCATTCGTTGTCCGGCCCCGGTTCGCTGCCAAAAGCCGCGATGACCGCGTCCGTCCGCCATACTCCTTTCGGAAAGGGCCTGCGATAGGCCGTGTCGTCTTTGACCTCGACAACCAGTCGCAGGCTCTCCTTCTCTTCGGCGAGCCGGTAGCGAAAACTGAAATCCGCCATGCCTTTCCAGTCCTGTCGGTGATAGTTGATGGTTTCTTTGCCATAGAAGGGGCTGAAGCGGGAATACTGGGCGGGTGTGGCGCCGCCCCAGACGAATTCCAGCCTGGAGCAGAGCAGCCCCTTGCGGCGCAGTTCAAAATTCCAGGTGGGAGTTCCAAACATCGGATCGTATCCAGACTGCTCAAACGGAATCAGAAATGTCGTGGTCTGGTTTGCCGCCAGTTCAATGTCTTTCCTGAAACCATGTTTCTTTTCCTCAACCGGGAAACTGCCGGAGAGTTCCAATTTCTGCGGGGCGGCCCCTTTGTTTACGCAGACCACCTTAAATCCCTCAACGTCCGCCTCAATGCTTTCGATCCCGGCAACCCCTTTGAGTTCCACAAGGTGGGAGTCCATTAGTCTGCCAGTGGGGTCGCGTTCCGCGAGCATATAGGTTCCGCTGGCCAGATCGGCAGAAACCAGCAGGTCTCCTGTGAGTGGAGTCTGATCGCCGGCGCGCTCCAGGAAAAGGTTTCCCTCTACCCCGGCCGGGACGGGAAGTTTGGTGCCTGCCGTGCCGAGCAGAGTTGCTTTTTGTCCGGTATTGGGAACGCATTTTGGATCTGCGCCGAGCACATAGACCGGGATCTCGTCCAGCTTGAGCCTCAGTTTCCCGCGGACCGGGGTCCGCACCTGGGAATTGCCCATCACATCGTAGACGGTGACGGGGGCCTCGCCGACTTCAAGTTCGATTTGCTTCGGCTGGAACGGCGCCCACAATACCTGCAGAATTTGGTCCGCCCGCTGGAAGCCGTACACGTAGACTCCTTCTCCGAAATAGTCGAGGCGGCCGAGAGTAGTCGTCCCTTCCAGAAGCCGCGTCATGGCGGCGATTCCCATAGCCAACGGTTTGGGGGCGACATTGTCCGCACCATAAGGGCGTTTTTTAGAATCCTGGTTAAAAAAGAATCCGTACCCGGTCGTCGTCGCCTCTTTATCGCCAAGATGACCATGGTCGGCCGTATAGAAGAACCAAGTCGACTGAAACCCCTCCCCGAGAGCAATGAGATGCCCACGCAAAAAGGTCCCGAGGTGCCCGCGCAACGTGGTCGCAAGTTTCGGGGAACCGCGGAATTTCGCCCCCCCCTCAGTTTGAAAGATGGGCGCATCCTTGCCGACGTATTGGTCGACCATTTTCCGAAGCCGGCGGCATTCCAAGTCGAGTCCGGCGGCTTCCGGCCAGCCGGCTTTCATTAGGTAGAGATGAGTGGTGACCCCTTGGATGTACTTGCCGAGCCCCTTTTCAAAAAGACGTTTCAACTTGGCGTTCCCGACATCAAGAACGCCATAGTTCGCGGCGGTTAGAATCGCGCTGGGATCGGCTTTGGCAAGCGCTTTGTTGGCACACTGGTAAAACTCAATGAACTCCTCTTCCGTGCCGCGCCAATGCCAGTCCGGCTCCCAGTGCAGTTCGTAGTAGTTGCGGCTCATGTGCGGCATGGCGATCTGGCGCATCCGGGCGGTCTCGTCCATCAGCTTGGTCAGCAACTCCGTGTAGGCCTCTGGGTCGCTGATCGGATACCCCTGCCCGAGCCTGGTAATATCCTTGTACACTTGTTTTGGCGTCACGTAGTCGGGCAAGGTCATCAGATGCGGCGGCAACCCCAGCATGCTGGTTAAATAGGCGTATTTGAAAACCGCATTTCGGGATTTTTGCTGTCCCACAAGTTGGGCGTCGGTTTTGGGAGTGAACCGGTCGTCCGGACTCTTCTCGGACCATACCGGGCGTGCATTGTAATAATTCCAGCGGATGCCCAGAGTGGTGTACAGCGGATGCAGGGGGTCGCGCTTGTAGAGGTAATTGGTGCCCTGGGCGCCGAAACGCGACTGGTCGGCAAACGTTATCGGCAGGGCTTGGATGGCAGGTAGAATCCCGAAGGTGACGTACCCGTCCGGACGAGTGCCCAGAATGTCCACGGTGGCGTTGTCGCTCGTCAGCTTGAGATACAGATAGAAAAATCCAGCCGGATATTTCTCTCCGGCAATGGAGAGTTTAACCCCCTCCGTCCACGCCTTGGCGGGAAAGGGAATGGTGCCGGAGTCCAGAAGCACGTCGTTGAAATCAGCTAGTTTCCACTCGAGCGTATCGTTTTCGGCAGCGCCGCCCGTGCCGCCTTTGATTTCAAACTCGACGCTGGCCCGGTGGGGGTAGACCTTGAGTTTGTTGGGCTCCGTCAGGGGGCGAGCCATAATGGTTCGCCCGCTTTGAGGCAGGATGGTGGCCGCATAGATCTTCTTGATGAAGAGGGTGTTCGGGGTATGGGTGGCATTGCCGGAAATCCGCACAAATCGGAGTCCTTTTCCCTCACCGGAGTATGCTTGTTTCTTATGAGTCTTCAACTCGACAACGCAGGTTTGCAGCAGACCGCCCTTGTTCTTGAATTGACTGTAGATTGCCCCGCCGTAATATCCTGAGCCATCCCCAACGGCCACGGAGAGCGGCCCCCAGGATCCGTTGACCCATTTGGCCGCACCCAATTCAATAACCAAATGGGTGGCTGTCTTTATGTCGACGGGCTGAATGGGAATCTCGATCTGAAAGTACCGGCCCTGGCCGTTCTTTTGATCCTTGACAGATGCATCGATAGCTATAAGAGCTGTATCTGCGCCATCCAAATCAACCCTGACCTTGTTCCGGATCGCCAGGACGGCATTTTTCCTTTTCTCTATTTTCGCTTTGGAAATATCAGTTGCCGCGTCCAGAAACGCAGCCTGATTGCCGAACGTGACTGAAGATGGTATCATCTTCAATTTGACTGGCACTTCCTGAGCGTTTAAGCCCAAACTTAAAGCGGCAAGAACTGCTGCTGAGATAGTCTTTATTTTCATTCGTGATCACACCTTTTACTTTATGACATCTTCAATGCGGCTTCTCAGAAAAGCCCTATTGGCAATTTCACTCGTGCTTTCTTCAGCGGAAATAGCAAACGCATATCGGTAGCTTTCGACGTGGCCGTCGATATGGGCGGCATTGGCGAAGCCGTTGTGCGGAAAGGTGATATAGCGCCGGTTGGTTTTATTGCTAACCACGACCGGTTCGGGAGGGTTCTGATTCATATAGGTGACATTTTCGCCCGCGTCGGCGAAGGTGAAAATCTTTTCAGGGCGTCGTACTTGAGCCAAACGATACTTTGGGTAAGACCCCCAGCCAAAATACCAGTTTAGGGCCATATTCGCATCCTTGACTTTAATATTTCCTTTGCAGTATCGCATGGGATTACTTTCGGCGGAATGATCGGAATAGTGAAAAATATCCGCGCCAAGATAGGGGACCAAGTGGTAGTACCAGCCGGATTTATTGTTTTCATTTGAGCCCGATACAAGAATATAGGGCGACATGATGTACTCATCGTAGTCCGAGGTGTACATCATCGCACCCTGTTGCAGAGACCTCAGCTTCGACATGCAGTCAATGGAATTCACCCGTTCCCGCGCCTTGTTCAGGGCCGGCAGCAGCATCGCGGCCAGAATCGCAATGATCGCAATGACCACGAGAAGCTCAATCAGAGTGAAATGGCGGGGCCTGGGGCCGCAGCACTGGTCAGCCGATATGGTTGGCCTATTTTCCGAGGCCGTATCCGGTCGATGGATTTTATTAAAGAGATTGGCAAGTTTGAACCTAGAATTCAACATCTTTTTCTCCTTCTGTTTGTTGACACTGCTGCAGACTATTTACCCTCATAAAGGCGCAATTTTATTAAGGTGGTGCCTTATCCATAGGCGACCTCCGCTTTCAATGGGCACCGAATGCCGGTGGATTCGCGTTTGATCAGTTTAGTGGCAACCCGAATGATGTTGGTATGATTACCGGGCTCCGGATTCTTGATCAACCGTATCAGCAGGGAGACTGCCGTCTTCATGATTTCTTTCCTCGGAAACTGCACCGAGGTGACAATCGGCCGCTTGAAGGGAAGCAGGCCTTCCCCTTCCAAGTCGTCAAAACTGGCCACCTTTATGGAATCGCCAACCGTGATACCCTTCTTCGACAGGTAGCGTATCAAACCGAAGGCGACAAAGTCTCCGGCGGCGAAGATCGTCCCCCGAGCAAACCCCGTATCCAACAACTCTTCCCCCAGTTCCTGCCCGACAAGCGCGCCGAGATCGCCCGGAAAATGATCATCGGAAGAGAGTATGGTCATATTGGAAGCGTCAACGCCGAGTTGGGACAGCTCGCTTCTTAAGATGTCTACATGCCGAGACAGCTCTACGGAGTAGACGGGGTAGAGCATCGCGTAATTGCCAGAGACCCCCTCCAGTTCAACCATATGCTGGGCCAGGGCCGCCAGTCCGCAGGACGCATCCGGGACGACTTGATGGAAGGGGTCGGAGCGAATAGTCTCATGTTGCGTGACAACCACGGGGATTGTCAGCCCCCGTAGCAGTTTCTTAATTTGGGGATCGCTGGCGTAGTTGACAGCCAAGAGGAGACCATCAAGCTGCTGCAAGCTTTGCATACAGCTCGCATCAGGCTTTTGCATGTCGGATTTCAACAGGTGAACCGTCTGATGCCCCGCTGCCCGTAGCTCCCTTGCTGCGGTTTTCTCAAACACGCTATACGCCATTTCAATCTGACTGGGGGGGCCGAGGGGAAGTTCAAAACCAAGTCCGATCGTGAATGGCTTTTTCTGAGCGGGCAAGGCTTTCTTGATGAACGTGCCACTGCCTGCTTTTCGGTAAAGGAACCCTTCCGCCACTAAGGACTTGATCACTTTGTTGGCGGTGACGAACGAGATCTCGTATTCGTCG
Organism: Lentisphaeria bacterium; assembly: GCA_041623325.1. Lineage (GTDB taxonomy): Bacteria > Verrucomicrobiota > Lentisphaeria > Oligosphaerales > JBFJXC01 > JBFJXC01. The sequence goes on from JBFJXC010000056.1 coordinate 8,487, forward strand.
GCCAGCTGCTGGGTCGACAGCGCCCGGCTCCCGGGAGGAGGATTCTCCGCCAAGATCCGTTGCAGGTAGAGCCTCGACACATGATCTAATTTGGTAGCCATGTCGACTTTCTTGAGTTAACCCTGAATCGCCTGTGACGTTAGCGTTGAGGACTCAATCTAGAACCCTTCTAAAACAATACAACCAAATACTGCAGAAAAGGACGAATAAATATAACGATAAGCGACGGGCTTTATACTCAAGCAGCCATTGCCGAGTCGCGACCGACTGCGCGGCGGCACGCTGACGAGGAGAGCAACACATTGCACCAAAGCTCATTGCGATTCTAAAAAAGCGAACCTGAACGGATAATCGACAAGTCTTTGGGAACCACAGGCTTTATACTAAACAACCAGAAATCCTGTCTTGTTCAGGGTGATCACTCCCAGATCAAGACGGCAAAGAAGGGACTGATGAATCGATAGGCTTTGCCGTGCTCCTGCAATGCGCTTTCCCAACAACAACCCCAATAAGAGACTGGTGGGCAAAAACAAACAAGCCGGACTCTATACTCTCACTGGCTCTCAACAGTGGTCCGTCGTCAAATCGATCAGCAAATCACTTGCGGGGCGTGCTGCCTTTCTTGACCTTGAAGGTTTTTCGCTTTCCGAAGTATCCGAGGCGGTGGCTGATTGTTCGTGGCTGGAGCAATACTTGGACGCCCCCTTTGATTTTGTAAAAGCCGCCCATCCCAGATTGCCCACGACCAAAACTCCTGCCTCTGCAATGTCGTTGCAATCACGATCGCGCTTCACTATCCTTTAACTAGAGAGATGCACAAGAGTCTGCGGACTAGAATCAACAAGCGCCTTGCGGCTTCGGAGGGAAAAGCACCATGCGGGATGAACAGCGAGTGACCGTCGTCGGATGCGGAGTCACGGGACTGACCGCCGGGCACATCTTACAGCGGAGGCACCACCGTACGCTCTTCGAGCGCAAGGACGGGAACGGGACGATGCTTTCCAACGAAAATGGGACTACTGCTTCTACTATTGCGAGGAGGGGTTCGCCGCCCGCGTGCTCACTGACCTGCAACTGGTTCTGCGGCCGACCCGGCCGTAGTCTGGCGGGTCTGTCCAGCCTGCTGGGGCTCGTTCTGGCCACAGCCGCATGCGCTGGCACCATCCAGGGGGTACGCTTCTCCGACTCCCTTACCGTGCAGAACACGCGCCTGCGTCTCGTCGGAATGGGATTGCAGCGATACGGGATCATCTACAAAGTCTGCGTCGCCGGCCTCTACCTGCCACCAGAGACGCCGTCTTCCGACGCCTTGGCTGATGTCCCGAAACGCCTGGAGATTCACTACTTCCACAGGATCAAGGCGAGCCGGTTCGCTGAACTCACGACCGATGGCGTCCGACAGAATGTCGGCGCAGCACGGTTCCGACAAGTCGAGGAACGGGTTGGGCGGCTCAATGCCGCCTACAGGAACGTCGAACCGGGAGACCGCTACGCGCTGACCTACTTGCCGGGAAGCGGTTGCACGCTGGCTCTCAACGGGCGCGATCTCATCACGGTTCCCGGTGCGGAGTTCGCAGCGGCGATATACGCGGTTTGGCTCGGCGACAAACCGGTGACCAGGGGTATGAAAGCAGGCCTGATGGGGGAGGATTGAGACAATGGATCGCGCACTGTTCTACATCAAGCTATACGCACTGACCGTACCGGTGTTCTTCGCGGTCGACCTGGTCTGGCTCGGCCTGGTTGCCCGGCCATTCTACAGAAGTCGGCTTGAGGGGGTGCTGCGCCCAGAGGTGAACTGGCCAGCAGCGCTGATGTTCTATGCCATCTACATTGCCGGAATCCTGATCTTCGCCATCGTCCCCGGGCTCGAGCGAAAGTCCCTGGCTTATTGCGCGCTCTGGGGGGGACTGTTCGGGTTCCGGTGACCTTCGTAGTCGCGCTCGTGATCGAATAGTGGAGTCCTGTGGTTAAGGGTTCGGATGTCGGTTTTCTCTGCACCACAGAGAGTTGACCGGCCTCCACAGGCCCATCGACCCGATCACGATTGCGATGACGAGCGCGATTACGATACAGACTCCGACAGCCAACACTTAACAGCAGGCCGTTCCACCCTACAGATTTATGGAGCTCTCGTGCGCGGTACTGGCTTCGTCTTTGGCCGTGAAGAGCGCAGCCGATGAACAGCTTGCTCCGAAGACCGTTCGGTTGCTGACGGTTGCCAACAGCTTTGCGAATAGTGTCCCAGCTTCAGGCGACCTTACTGTCGTCGAGGCGACGAGTCAGCCGCCCGCTCTGCTCCCGGATGCTGACTCATTTCTTCAGGATCATGACGGGCCAGTATTTTGGGTAGTAGTCGCAATGGCTGCCGGGGCGGGTGGAGGTGTTGAGCCCTTTGGTCGCGTAGCGGTCGCCGGGCTCCTTGTCGTGGACATAGAGCGCGAAACCGGACTTGGAGCCGTTTTTCAGCATGAAGGGTTCGATGTACTTCTGGTCGAAGCGGAAGACGTAGGCCACCCCCTCGGGAGTCCGTTTGAAGCCGGACTGGAAGTTGTCCATCACCTCCTGCTTGGTGGGCATCTGGATGCCGCCGGCGATCTGGTGGTAGACTTCGCGCAACCGGTAGACCCGGGCCCGACCGGATTCACGGCCCATGTCGTCGGCGAGCGGAGCGAAGTCGTAGCGATAGTCGTCGCGATCGTAGCCTTTTTCGCGTCCGTCCGCCCGGGCGTTGACGCCCGTGTCGAAATAGACCTCGACGCAGTTGTCGAACGTATACAGGGCATGGGCCGAAAAGTCCTTGTCGTCGCTCTGGGCGTGCAGATCGTCCTTGACCTCGACGCGGACGTACAGGCTGGCCTCGTCCCAGGCGACCTGGTAGGAAGCGCTCAGGTCGTTTTGATATCCGTGCCGGATCGTCTTATTTGGATTGCGGCGGTTGTTGAGGAACCAGTTGTCGATGGAGAGGGCGGGAATCGACTTCCATTGCGGGGCGTCCGGGTCCAGAGGCAAGGGCTTGGCCGTGTACGGCGCATAGAAATACTCGAAGTCGAGCGTCCGGGTGAGCTGGTCTCCCGCGCCCAGCGCCACCTCCAGCGGCTGGTCCCATTTGTACATCGCGCCGAAGCGCGTTGGTCCAGGCGCCGTCAGCGGGAGCTCGACGCTGGCTTCCTTGTCAAGCTTGAATGACGTAGCCGTGTCGGCAGCCTTGACGGTGCCGGCCAACTCCCGGTCGGTCTTGTTGGCGATGACGGCCTCGATCGCACCGTGGACGTTGGGCAGGACATTGACGTCCAGCACGTTCTTTGCGCCCAGAATCTGGGCGTTTTGGAAGGCGGCGACCAGATCGTCGACCTTGCCGGGTTCGCTGCGCACGAAAAGCGGGGCGCTGGTCAGCCGGATTTGGACCGCGCCGTCCTCGGCGTCTACCCTGCGTTCATTGCCCATCAGGTCGATGAACACCGGCAGTTTGCCCTTGAATGTCACCCGCATCTCGGGACCGTGTTCGGTGCCGCTGTCCACGCCGTCGACGGTCGCCCAGATGGCGACCAAACCGCGGTCCTCGTGATCGGTGAAGGCATAGCCGCGGATCGATTTCTGGGGTTTGATGTCGGCCACGTAGGTCGGCTTGGCGAAGAGCTGGCCTAGGGTATTGACGACTTTGCACATGTAGAGCGGGGTCAGATAGAAGTCCATGAACGGCTCGCTGGTCCACATGTTCAGATACTGGACCCGGGGCCAGTATTTGAAGGTGATAATGAACCGCCGGGCATGCAGATAGGCCTGGCGGTATTCGCCCCAAGCACTGTCGTAGCCGGCATGGCCGGCCCGGTAGAAGTCCTGGCAGCCGTTGCAGTTCCATTCGGGAATCAGCATGCTGGTGTAGTTGCCGCCCTCCGGATAGAGGATCGGGGTATCGCCGTAGCCGTTCTTCTCCAGCAGGTCGATCAGAAAAGCCGTGTTCTTGTCCAGGTCGCTGCGGCCGTTGACGCCATCGGTGGAAAAGTAGGGATGGGTGGCGATGTAGTCCCATTTGATCGAGTCCTTCACCGACTGCATGACGCCGGTCACCTCCACGACGCCGCGGTTCATCTCCGGCAGGAATCCGGACGTCCCCTGACAAGGCAGCAGTTTGACGTCCGGATTGGCCCGCTTGGCGCCTTTGTAGAATGCCTGGGCCAGCTTGCGCCACTCGGTGAAATCGCCGTTGGTGTAGTCCTTCCAGCGGCATTCGGTCTCGCCCATGGGCGCCCACGCCTTCAGATAGGGGAACCGCTTCACCATCGTGTAGGCGGTATCCTCGATCCATTGGGCGCGTTCGGGGGTGATGGTCATCCACGGCTCGACCGTGCGTCCCCAGGGATTCTGGCGCTGGACGGCATAGCAATTGTCCGTCAGTTCCTTGTCATCCCTCGCCATGTAGAAGAGCGTGCCGAAGCCCAGGTCGATCTTGTACTTATCGCCGAGTTCCTTTTTGATCGGCATATCGTTGGCGGAACTCTGCCCGCACATGGAGCCGATCCCCCAGCGCATGTAGTTCCGGGCCAGCTCCTCGCGCCGGGTCAGGCGCGGAATGAACTGGTTGTTGAACATGTTTTTGCTGGGATGGGTGTTGCTCAGGAATGTCATCTTCGAGTAGCGGTAGTAGTCGGTGTAATAAGCCTTGCCGCCCAGTGTGTAGTCGGCCCGGACCACGAAGACCCCCGTTCCCAGCTTCTCCCGGTCGAACGGCAGCGTGATCGTCCCCCTCCCCTCCTGGTCCAGCTTGAACGCGTACGTCTGGTCGAAAATGACGGTGTCGTAGAAATCCTTGACCCGGATTCGGACGTGGCCGTCGGCGCCGGCCTTGCCGTGGAGCGCGAACCTCGCATCGACGGGATTGTCCTTGTCGATCATGTTGTCCGGATCGGAGGTGGTCAGGGTGCCTTCC
>JBFJXC010000057.1:0-13278 GCA_041623325.1 Lentisphaeria bacterium
CCTTGAGGTAGGCTTTTTTCCCTTCCGGAGTGGTGGGCAGAGTGGCGTCCACTTTGTCGGCGAGTCTGTTGAGCTCGGGCACCAGTCGGAAGCCCTCGGGTGCAGTCCAAGGCTCAACCCGGGTGCCACCCCAGTTGGTGCCGATCAGGCCGATGGGCACCTTCAGTTCCTGATGGAGCTTGCGGGCAAAAAAATAACCCACGGCAGTGAAGCCGCCGGCCGATTCGGGTGAGCAGATCTTCCAGGTCCCGCATGAAGCCTTCTCCACCGGAGTGTCGCTGACCATGTGGGGGAAGTTGACCAGGCGAATGAGCGGGTAAATGGCGGCGGCTTTTTCCTTGTCCCGGTTGGCGGAGTTTTGCACCGTCCATTCCATGTTGGACTGGCCCGAACAGATCCAGACGTCGCCAACGACCACATTGTCCAGGACGATCGGTTCGCCGTCCTTGTCTCCGGTTACGCTGAGTTTCCGTTCTTCGGTTGAGGCGCCCATCGGTTTGAGGTTGACCGTCCACTTGCCTCTGGCGTCGGCCAGGCAGCTTGCCGTTTGCTCACCGAAGCTGACGGTGATTTTCTCCCCCGCCTGGGCCCAACCCCAGACCGGTACCGGTTTCTCCCGCTGGAGGACCATGTTCTCCGTAAAAAAGGCCGGCAGTTCCACTGCCGCCTGCAGGATTGTTCCTGCCGCCAGGGTGGCGGCCGCCATCGAAGTCCGGACGCGTTTTGGCCAGCTTGCGGAATAACGCATTAGCTTCTCCTTGACTTGTTCAAATGGATACGTGCGGGTAGCAAGGAACTCCGATCCGGTTGAGGAACCGGACTCCTCCTCACTGGACTGAGGTCATCATAAGGCGGGAAGTTTTCATGTCAAGGGGGGGCGAAACCTACTTAGAACGGCGCCGGGCTGCGTTCGCATCCGGCCCTAGCCGCAGGCAAACCGAAAGGTTCCCCGGCGGCGGGGGGCTGGAGCGGGGCAGCATGTGCCAGCGGGCAGGATAACATGCCGTGGAAGTCTTCCATGCTGTCCGGCAGCTTGCCGCCGAGTTCGTAGATGCAGGGCACCAGGGCCTCGAAGTGGTTGCGATCCTCGATGCGGGCCGTTTCGGCATTTTCGCCGTTGCCTGGTCGGTCTGACTAGATGGCCGCGGGTGGAGAGTTCGGGTCATACTTGCTCATCAGAAAGATGGCCTTGGTGGGGCAGGCCAGCATGCAGGCACCGTCGCCGATGCAGTTTTCGGGGCGGACCACCTTGGCCACGCCGTCCCGGACCTCCAGCACATCCGGTCCGAGTTTTCGGCACAGCACCGCGCAATGGGTGCATCCCAGACAACGGACTGGATTGATCTCCGGGATGTTTCCCTTGACGAAGGTCCTCCCGAATGCTTCCGCCGTGCCGGTTTGGATCTTTTTCTCTTCCATCTCGTCCTCCTTTGGGTAGCGCACTGCAGATGAATGAGGCATCGGGCAAGAGCTGAATCCCCCTCAACCTCGCTTGGAATCTACTTTAAAGCGCTTTGGAGGTGGAGGCAAGGGAGGGGCTACGTCAGAGGTCGAAGGTTTTCCAGTTGGGCCAAGTCGGCGCCGAAGGTCACGATGTTGTCGCTTGTCGGCTGAGGCCTTCGACGATGCCGACGGCGGCCAGGGTGGAGAGCAGGGAGCTGCCTCCGTAGCTGAAGAGGGGGAGGGTGAGGCCGGTGGTGGGCATGAGCCCGAGGTTGACGCTGAGGTGGATGAAGGCCTGGCAGGCCAGCAGTAGGACGATGCCGAGAACGGCGGCGGCGCGGAAGTCGTCGTCGATCTGGATGAAGCGTCTGTAGCCGTAGCCGACCCAGGCGAGCATGAGCAGCAGGATGGGCAGAAGGCCGAGAAAGCCAAGGGCCTCGCCAACGGCCGCGAACATGGAGTCGCTGTAGGCCAGGGGCAGGTAGGCTTGGGACCAGAGCCCTTTGCCCCAGGATTGGCCCAAGAGTCCGCCGTTGGCCAGAGTCTTCTGGAATTGCAGGATATGCCAGCCGGCGGTTTCGGCGTGCAACTCGGGGTTCAGGAAGCCGATCAGGCGGACTTTGAGGTAGGGTTTGAGGCTGAGCAGAAAAACGGTTGCGGGCAGGGCGGCGGCGGCCGCGACGGCGGTGTGGCGGATGGGGCGCCCCATGGCCCAGTAGAGCATGGCGAAGGTCAGGCTGTAGATCAGCAAGGCTCCGAAGTCGGGCTGGAGTGCCAGGGGAACCAGCCAGAGTAGCAGATAGAGATGCAGCGGCAGGAAGCCGCGGTACCAGCAGGTTCCGTGGGTGGAAGTGCGTTTCAGCAGCCAGGACAGGCCGAGGACGAAGACCGGCTTGGCCAGTTCGCTGGGCTGCATGAGTACCCCTTGGCAGGCAAACCAGCCACGCATGTGATTGATGCGAATGCCGAAGCGCAGGACGGCCCAGAGGCTTAGGTAGGCGCACAGGACCAAGGTCAGGATCGAGCGGCTGGTCAGGCGGGCCGCATAGTTGACGGCCGCCAGCATCAGCATGCTGCCGAGCAACAGCCAGATCAACTGCCTGCCCACGTAGAAAAAGGGCACGGCCAGGTGAAAGGTGGCGTTGTAGATGGCCAGGCAGCCGAACAGGCTCAGGGCCAGGGCGATAGCCGTGACCGCAGTCATGTTGCGCCGGATCAGGGAGGACAGTGGTTGCAGGCCGCTCATGGCTGTCTGTCTCCGTTTTCGGCGAGCAGGGGCAGGTAGACATCGTAGCCCGGCCGCAGCTCCCTTACTTTCTGCCAGGTTTGCGGTAGCCAATTGCCTTTGCGGTCGACCATGATTCGGAATTTGCCGGGGCACCCGCGCAGTAGATGGTCCTGCTCTTTTTCTTGGCCTGAAATGCCGATTACCAGGCCGCGGAAATTCTTGACCTGGCCCAGTCGCTTGCGGATCTGCCGGTTGGGGTGCGTATGGCGGACAAAGTAGGAGCCCAGGCGCAGGCGTGGCAGTTTTCGGCAGATTTCCCCCAGCACTTCGGCTTCCTCGGGGGAAATGGCCTGCTTAAGGTGTATTTCCCGGGGGGCGCCGGGGCGGCGGATTTCCGCCAGAGGCAGCCTGATGGCCGGCAGAAGACGGGCGAGGTCGACGATGTCGGTCTCGATTAGGGCGGGGTTGTCCGGAACATGGTAGATCAGGGCGAAGTGCCGGGTTGACCAGGCCAGTGGGGTGCCGTTGCGGTCCAGCAGGCGCCCGCGCAATGGCGGGATGGTGCCCTCCCGCCAGGATTCCCGGCTCATCTCGGCCACATAGCGGTCCCGCTGGAGAATCATGATCTGGCTTAGCTTCAGGACAATGATCAGGGTCCAGAGGGCGAAGGCCAGGGCCAACAGCCGGCACCGTCCGGCTCGGGTTGACAGGAAGTGGGCGGGAGCGGGATCAGTCACGGATGCCGAGTCCCCCCAGGCACGGCGGCCGAAGCGGGCAGTTCCTGAAGGGCGCAGGCATCAAGCAGAAGTTCGGGGTGCCGTTCGAGCACGCGCTGCCAGCGCGGCCGCTGCGAGGCCGGAAATTCCATGACGATGGCCTGGTTCCAGGCGGTCAGGCAATGCCGCATCTGAGTCTGAAAGGCCGGCCGGAGGCGAAGTTCGTCGGTCACGTCCTTGGCGCCCATGGCCAGGAGGGAGCCGGTCAGCAGGCAGGCCAGCAGCAACAGGCGGGCCTTCCACTTGCGGGACGACAGCTGCATCACGATTGGATCAATGCTCATGGGGTGTCCAGTCCTTTTAGATAGTTGGCCATTTCGGCTTCCGCACGCTGGGTCTCGCTGGCCTGTATTCGCTGGAATTCAGCTTCCCACTGGGTCGTGTTCCAGATTTCCATGCCGATTTCGCAACCCACCAGAAGGCATTCGGTTCCGCCCTCGAGATTGGTCAGCTTCCGGAATTCAGGCGGAATGGTGATGCGCCCTTGGTTGCTGATCGCCTCCTGGCGGGTCAGGGCGCCCATGCGCCGAAGCTCCCGCCGAAACACCACGCTTTGCCCGGCCGTTTCCGCCGGCCGCGGATTGGTGCGGCGCATCTGCATCCAGACCGAGACCGGGTACACCCCGAGCGCGCCTTCCGGCAGGCAATGAACGACCACCTCCGGCCCGCTGCCCAGAAAGTCGCTCAAAAATCGGGCGCTGAGCTTGATCCGCCCGTTGCTATCAACCAGGCATCGGTCTTGGCCGCAAAAGGGAACCACGGGGCAATGTCACTCCTTTTTCTTCCATTTTTATCCAAATAATTCCAAAATGGTCCATTGTCAAGCGCCGAGGGCGCGTTTGGGAGGAAAAAGCGACCGGTGGAAAGGGATCGTCCGACAAGTCCGACGGGTCGGACAGGTCCGGCGGTTTGGTGCCAGAAGTGGAAAGGGCGACGGGTGGGGCTACCCCAGCAGCTCGGTTTCTTTTTCGTCGAGGAACTGTCGGGTATAGAGTTTGTGGTAGCGTCCCTGAAGGCGGAGGAGGTGGCGGTGGTCGCCTTCCTCCACGATGCGGCCATGGTCGATGAACAGGATGCGGTCGGCGGCGCGGATGGTGGAGAGCCGGTGGGCGATGATGAAGCTGGTGCGGTTGGCCCGCAGCTTGTTGATGGCGCTTTGGATGAGCTTTTCGGTCTCGGTGTCCACCGAAGAGGTGGCTTCGTCCAGAACCAGAAGCTTGGGGTTGGCCAGCATGACCCTGGCCAGGGCGAGGAGCTGCTTCTGGCCGGTGGACAGGTTGGCGCCGTTCTCGTTGACCGTAAAGTTGTAGCCCTGGTCCAGTTCCATGATGAACGGGTGGGCGTTGACCATTTCGGCGGCTGTGCGAATTTCCGCCTCGGTGGCCTCGAGTTTGCCGTAGCGGATGTTGTCGGCGATGCTGCCGCTGAAGAGGTGGGGTGCCTGCTGGACGATTCCCAAATGGCTTTGCAGCCATTGCAAGGGCATGTCCCGGTAGTCGTGGCCGTCAATGCGGATGGTTCCGGCCGTGGGTTCGTAGAAGCGGCAGGCCAGATTGGCGATGGTCGATTTTCCGGCCCCGGTGGGGCCGACCAGAGCCACGGTCTGGCCTGCCTGGACATCGAGACTGAATCCCTCCAGAACCGGTTCGTTGGGATTGTAGGCGAAACCCACGCGCTCGAACTGGACGTTGCCGATGAAATCGGGCAGAGCCTTGGCTTTGGAGGCCGTCGGTGAATCCTGGATTTCCGGCTGGGTTTCGATCATGGAGAAGATGCGCTCGGCGGCAGCCTGGGAATTTTGCAGCTCGGGGAAGCGTTTGGCCAAATCCTGTAAAGGCTGAAAGAAGCTGGTCGCGTAGGAGAGGAAGGCGACCAGGGTTCCGTAGGTGACCTGGCCGGCCACCACCCCGTTGCCGCCGATCCACAGGGCGGCGGCGCTGCCGATCGCCCCCAGTATCAGGACGACCGGCAAGTAGAGAGAGGCGTAGCAGGCCGCCGCCACGGAAACATCGTGCATCTTGCCGGTGTGGCTCAGGAACTCCTTGAGGTTGGCGTCTTCCCGGACCAAGGTCTTGGTGGTTTTGGCGCCGATGATCCCTTCGTTGAAGGCTCCGGTGATTTCCGAGTTGACCTTGCGTACGGCCCGGTACTTCTCCAAGGTCTTTTTCTGGAACTTGGAGGTGGTCAGAACAAGCAGAGGCAGCACCAGCAGCACCACAACGGCCAGTTTGGCGTTCAGCCAAAGCATGATGGCGGCCATCATCAGCATCAAGGCGAACCCCCAGACTAGGTCGACGATCCCCCACGACAGGGTGCGACCCAGCGTTTCGGCATCGGACGTGAGCCGGGACATCAGCCAGCCGACCGGGCGTTTGTCGAAGTAGGAGAAGGAGAGCTCCTGAAGGTGGTCGAAGCCGGCCTTGCGGATGTCGTAGCTGACATGGGTGTTGATGCGGCCGCCGGTGACAATCATGGCCCAGACGGCGAAGCCGCGGCCAGCGGCAATCAAGGCGAACAGGGCGGCGAACCAACCCAGGCCCTGCGTTTGGCGCGGCACGGCAAAGTGGTCGATGGCGTACATGGTCAGGATCGGGGTGACCGCGTCCAGGATCGCGAAGAAGACCATGATCAGGATCAGGGCGGCTACCTGCAGGCGATACGGCCGGGTGTAGCCCAGCAGTTTCGCCCAGGTCCGGGCGTCGAGCCCCTTTTTATAGTCCTCGTCGGTGAAGTGGCGTACGATCATGGTCTTGTGGGTCTATGGGCCTGCGGGGCGTCTTCTGTTCCCCGTCCTCCGGTTTCGGCTTCCAGCTCGGTTTCGACCAATTTCTGGATGTTGCAGATTCGCTGGTACAGGCCGGGTTGTTTGAGAAGCTGGGCATGGGAGCCGGCTTGGGTGATGCGCCCCTTCTCGAGAACCAGGATCAGGTCGGCCTTGGATACGGTCGAAATCCGGTGGGAGATGATAAAGGTGGTGGCCCTCCCTTGGCGTTTGCCGAGGGCCGCCTGGATTCGGGCGTCGGTTTCGGGGTCCACCCCGCTGAGGGAGTCGTCGAAAATCAGAATGGGTGGGTCGCGCAGGATGGCCCTGGCAATGGCGATGCGCTGCCGCTGGCCGCCCGAGAGGGTCACTCCCCGCTCCCCGACCAACGTGTGGTAGCCCTCCTGGAAGGTCTCCTGGATGGTGCGGTGGATGTCGGCAATTTCGGCGGCCTCGAAGATATGGTCGTCCGGCGCCTGCTCGGCTCCGAGGCGGATGTTGTCCCGGATGGATTTCGAGTAAAGGAAAGGTTCCTGCAAAGCCACGCCGATGCGACTGCGAAGCCATGCCCGGTCCAACTGCCGCAGCTCCCGTCCGTCGATCTTAATGGAGCCTTCGGTGTAATCCAGCAGGCGGGGCAACAGGCAGACCAGGGTGGACTTGCCCGAGCCGGTTGGGCCCAGGATGGCCACGGTCTGGCCGGGTGCGGCCTGGAAGGTAATCTCCTCCAGGGTTTTCCTTGCCTGCTGATCGTAGGAAAAGCCCACCCCCTCGAACTCGATCCGGCCTTCGATGTCCTCGTCCGGCACGGTGCCCGGGTCCTGGCCGGCGGCTTCGGTCGGCATGGCCAGGATTTCCTTGAGGCGGTCCAGGGAGACGAACGAGCGACTCATCTCGGCCATGATGCGCCCCAGCATGCGGATGGGCCAAACCAGGATGATGGCGTAGCTCACGAACACGGTCAGGGTTCCCAGGGTCAGGCGGCCAGCGGCAACGGCGGCGGCCCCGGCCACGACTACGGCACCGATCTGAAGCATGCAAAGCCAGGCTGAAAGCGACCAGTAGATCGAGATGAGCCGGATCAGCCGATTGGTCTTGTCCCGGTAGTCCCGGTTGGCCCTGTCGAATTTGTCGATCTCGAAGGCTTTCCGGGAGAAGGCCCGGACCAGACGGGCCCCGGTCAGGTTTTCCTGCAATACCGTCGACAGACGGGCCTCGGACTCGGCCGAGGCCCGGAAGAAGACTCTGACCTTCAGAAAAAAGAAATAGGAAAACGAAACCACCACGGGGACGGCGATCATGGAGATCAGGGCCATTACCACGTTCAAGTAGAGCATCACCGGAATGGCCGTGCCAACCATGATCAGGATGCGGGCCACTTCCACAGACTCGTTCTCCAGAAAAACCCGGACGGTCTGGATGTCGGACGAGCAGCGCTGGATCACGTCTCCGGTGTCCAGTGCACCCTGGGAGAGGAACGGCAGGCGGTTGACGTGGTCGTAGAGCCGGTTGCGCAGGTTCCGGGCCACCGCTTCGGCCGCCATCGAGGCCCAGCGCCCTTTCAAGTAGCTGAAAAGACCCTGAAGAGCCGTCAGCAGAACCATGAGCGCTCCGCATAGCCAGATGCTCTGTTTCAGCACCTCTATGAGGCCGGGGCGGTCCAGCCGGCGCGCCAGGAAGGCCGGAAGACCGACCGGCTGGCCTCCGATGACCGAGTCGATGGTGAAGCGCAGCACCAGGGGCACCGAATAGCTGAAAAGAGTGGCCAGCACAATCGCGGCGGCCGCGGCGGCGTAGAACCGCCGCCGCCCCTTCATGAGGGACAACAGCATCTGCAGGTTGCTGGTGTAGGCGTGCTCCACGGGGGCTTTCTCAATGGGGTGGACGACTTATTTCGGTAACGGGGTACTATAGCGGAGGAATCCGGGGGCATTCTAGTCTTGAGGACAGGCGAGGTTGGCGCGCCTCAGCTTGGCTGCTTGACGCGGAATGGAAGCCGTGGTATTTTGCTTGCCGATTCAACCAAGAGAAATGTCCATGTCTACTAGCTTCCAGAGTAACGCAAAACGACTTAGTAACCTGCAACTGCTGCCGGGCGGAGAGATCGCCTGAGGCGGGCTGCGGCGTGCATCGGTCTTGTTGATTGTGCTGGATGTGATGACCTGTAGCCTTAGCGGTTGCAGGTTTTTTTGTATCTGTCCTGCTTATTGATTGTCTGACTAGTAGAATCCATCCCGTTTTTTCGAGGGAAGTGAACGATGAATACCGAATATGCCCGCCCTGACGCCATTGCCATTTCCAGTCGGCAATGGCCTGCCAAGCACATTGAGGACAGTCCTATCTGGTGCGCCGTTGATTTGCGAGACGGCAACCAGGCCCTGCCCAACCCCATGACCCCACAGCAAAAGAAACGCTATTTCCAGATGCTGACCGAAATCGGCTTCAAGGAGATCGAGATCGGCTTTCCCTCGGCCTCCGCCGACGATTTCCAATTTTGCCGCGACCTGATCGAGCAGGGGCTGATCCCCGAGGATGTGACCATCTCGGTTCTGACCCAGGCCCGCGATCATCTGATCCGGCGCACGATGGAGGCCCTGAAAGGGGTCAAGCGCGCCATTTGCCATGTCTACATCGCCACCAGCGACTTGCACATGAAATTCGTGTTCGGCAAGACCCGCGAGGAGACGATGGCGACCATCCTGGAGGCGGTCCGCCTGATCAAAGAGCAGGCCCATGCCATGCCCGAAAGCCAGATCGGCCTGGAGTTCTCCCCGGAGGAATTTACGGATACCGACCTGGACTTTGCGGTGGACATATGCGATGCGGTCGTCGAGGCCTGGGAACCCGGGCCGGAGGAAAAGGTCGTGCTGAATCTGCCGGCCACGGTCGAGCGCCGCATGCCAAACGAGTATGCCGACATGATCGAAGAATTCATGCGGCGACAGAAGCATGGGGCCAATAGCATTATTTCTTTGCATGCCCACAACGACATGGGCACGGCGGTGGCGGCCTCGCAGATGGCCTTGCTGGCCGGGGCCACCCGCGTGGAGGGCACCATGATGGGGCATGGGGAGCGCTGCGGCAATGTGGATTTGGTGACGCTGGCGCTGAATCTGGAGTACCTGGGTGTGGACACCGGCTTGGATTTCAGCAATCTGGACGAAATCTGCCGGGAGATGGTGGAACTGACCAGCATGCCAATCCATGCCCGCCATCCCTATGCCGGCGAATTGGTGTTCACCGCCTTTTCCGGGTCCCACCAGGATGCCATTCACAAAGGGCTGACCCGCCGGCAGGAGCTGACCGATTATTTCGGGGCCTGGAAGGTCCCCTATCTGCATATCACCCCGGAGGCCGTGGGCCGCAGTTTCGAGAAGTTCATCCGCATCAATAGCCAGTCCGGAAAGGGGGGCATCGCCCACGTTCTGGAACTGGACTACGGAGTGTGCCTGCCGCGGCCGTTTCTGATTGAGCTGAGCCGGCATGTTCAGGCTTTTGCGGACAAGGCGGCCCGCGAAGTGCAGAGCACCGAGGTCTGGGATATCTTCCGCCAGGTCTTCATGCGCCAGGAGAAGCCGCTGCAACTGCTGAATTACTGGCCGCGGCCCCATGCCGACGATCCCTCCCAGATTGCCGGGGAATTGCACGTGGCCTTTCAGGGGCAGACCCAGGTTCTGAAGGGTGAAGGCAGCGGGCCGATCGCCGCGTTTGTGCATGGTATTCGGCAGCTGCCTATCCCGTCCTTCAACCTGGAAAGTTACGAGGAGGACGCCATCGGGACCAGTGCGGAAGCCGAGGCCGTGGCCTTCGTGCGCCTGGTAGACAGTTCCAAGCAGCCGGCCTACGGGGTGGGGATTGGCGGCAACATCGATCAGGCCGCCGTCCGGGCCATCGTGGCCGCGTTGAACTGGCTGCTGGGTCGATAGCCGGCCGGTGGACAGTCCGGCCATCGCGCTTCGCAAAGCTGGCGGGGTCAGGTCAAGGGCCCGGAAAAGAAGGTCGACGGCCGGGAGTGGGGGATCCGATGGTGCTCAAGGCGACATTGCGGTTCTACGAGGAGTTGAACGACTTCCTGCCGCCGGACCGGCGAAAGAAGGCCTATGCGGTCTGTTTCCCCGCCCGGCGCTCGGTCAAGGATCTGATCGAGTCCCAGGGCGTTCCCCATACCGAGGTCGATCTGATTCTGGTCAATGGCCAGTCGGTTGGCTTCGAATGCCAGATTCAGGACGGGGACGCGGTCAGTGTCTATCCCTGTTTCGAGAGTTTGGACATTGCCTCGGTCTCCCGCTTGGGAAGGGCCCCTTTGCGGGATACGCGATTCGTGGCCGATGTGCATCTGGGCAAGCTGGTGCGCTATTTGCGCCTGTTGGGGTTCGACTGTCTCTACGACAAGAGCCTGGACGATGCGGCCCTGGCCAAGGTCAGCGCCGGCGAGCACCGGATTCTGCTCACCCGCGACCGCGGCCTGCTGATGCGCGCGATGGTCACCCACGGCATGTTCCTGCACTCCTGCAATCCGGTGTGCCAGGTGCAGGAGGTGATGCAGCGTTTGGATCTGGCCGGCCAGGTGAAACCGCTGGCCCGCTGCTTGGTCTGCAATGGCCTGCTGGCCGAAGCCGGCAGGCAACAGGTTCGGGGACTGGTTCCCGCCTATACGCTTGCGCATGTGGAGTACTTTCTGCAATGCGCAGACTGTGGCAAGGTCTTTTGGAAGGGCACGCACTGGCCGAGGCTCGAACGCATTATAGCCGCGGCCAGAACGGCCGATGCAGGAGAATGAACGATGGTTAGACGTGACAATCTGGTCGAATTCCTGGATGGGCTGCTCAGGCCCGAGAAGGCGGTTGCCGACAGCTCCAACAACGGCTTGCAGGTCGAGGGCGGAGCGCAGGTTCGCCGGGCCGTGTTCGCCGTGGATGCCTCACGGCAGCTTTTTCAGGCCGCGGCCGAAGCTGGCGCCGACTTTGTGTTCGTCCACCACGGCATCAGCTGGAAGGACAGTCTCAAGTATTTGACCGGCCTGAATGCCGGCCGGGCGGGTCTGTTGTTCCGGAACAACTTGTCGCTGTACGCATCGCATCTGCCCCTGGATATGCATCCGAAGGTAGGGCACAACGCCTGCATGGCTGAACATCTTGGCCTGGCCGACCGCCAGGCGTTCTGCGTCTATGGGGGGGCGGAGATCGGCTGGTGCGGCAATCTGCCGGAGGCGACGGAGCTGGGCGACTTGGCCGCCAGGGTCAACGCCATGCTCGGCGCCCAGTCGCAGCTCTGGGACAACGCCGCCGGTCCAATCCGGCGCCTGGGGGTGGTCTCCGGAGGGGCCGCCGACGCCATCTACTTCTGTGGCGACCAGAAGCTGGACTGCCTGCTCACTGGGGAGGCGGGCCATCAGCATTTCCATGACGCCAAGGAACTGGGCGTGTCCGTGATCGCGGCCGGGCATTATCTCACCGAGACGCCGGGAGTCAAAAAGGTGATGCAGGCCGTGCAGGCCGTTTTCGATGTGGAATGCTCGTTCGTCGATCTGCCCACCGGGTATTGATTGAGCAAAGGGCTGACGGTGACGGCGGCGAGAACGGATTGCGAGGCAAGCCCCTTCCCCGTCCACAGGCGCTGAGCGGGATGGCCGTTATTCCCGATCGAAAACCCCGAAGGGACACCGCCTGCAGATCAGCCGCGGCGGAATACGGCGATGTATTCCTGGTTGCCCTTGGGCCCTTTGATCGGGCTGGGCAAAACCTCCAGTGTGTGCCAGGCCAGTTCCTTCTCGGCAAAGTCGCAGACCTCTTGCACGCATCGGGCCCGCACCGTTTCGGAGCGCACGACTCCCCCCTTGCCAACTTCCCCCGGGCGCGCTTCGAATTGGGGTTTGATTAGAATAAAGGCCCAGCCTTCTGCCTTCAGAAAAGCGGCCGCGGCGGGTAGGACCTTGCACACGGAAATGAAGGATAAGTCGGCGGTGATCAGGTCTACCGGTTCTGGGATGTGCTCCGGGCTCAGGTAGCGGGCGTTGACCTTCTCCAGGCAGATCACCCGTTCGTCCTCGCGCAGGCGGTAGTGGAGTTGGCCGTGGCCGGCGTCGACGGCATAGACCCGGCTGGCCCCGCGCTGCAGCATCAGATCGGTGAAGCCGCCGGTGGAGGCGCCCAGGTCAAGGGCCACGGTTCCGGTCGTCAGCTGGGGCAGGTACTTCTCGAGGGCGGGCAGGAGCTTGAAGGCGCCACGGCTGACATAGGGGCACGCTTCCACGACTTGAAGATGGGCATCGGTCGGAATCTCGCTGGAGGCCTTGGCAATCACATGGTCCGGTCCGATGCGGACCTGCCCGGCCATGATCAAGCGCTGGGCTTGGGTCCGGCTTTCGCAAAGGCCCTTCTCCACGAGCAGAATGTCCGCGCGCTTGCTTTTCATTCCCGCACTTGCCCGTCACCGAGAATGACGTACTTGTAGGTGGTCAGCTCCTGGATTCCCATAGGACCCCGGGCGTGGATGCGGTCGGTGCTGATGCCGATTTCCGCGCCCATGCCGAACTGGCTGCCGTCGGTGAAGCGGGTGGAGGCGTTCACGTAGACCGCGGCCGAATCCACGGCGGTGGTGAAGGCGCCGGCCGTTTCCTTGTTGGCGGTGATGATGGCGTCGCTGTGTCCGGAGCCGTAGGTGGCAATGTGGTCGACCGCGTTGTCGAAGCTGTCCACCACGCGGACGGCCAGGACCAGATCCAGGTACTCGGCATGCCAGTCCTGCTCGGTGGCAGGCATCGTCCCGGGCACCAGCTCGCAGAAGCGCTGGTCCCCGCGCAGTTCAACGCCTTGCGCCTGCAGCGCCTCGGCCATTCGCGGCGCGAATGAGGCGGCGATATCCTGGTGGATCAGGACCGTCTCAATAGCATTGCAGACGGCCGGTCGCTGACACTTGGCGTTGTCGATGATTCTCAGGGCCATCTCGGGGTCGGCGTCTTTGTCCACATAGACATGGCAGATGCCCTTGTAGTGCTTGATGACCGGGATCGTGGAGGTCTCGACCACCTTGCGGATCAGGCTTTCGCCACCGCGGGGAATGACCAAGTC
>JBFJXC010000058.1:0-13129 GCA_041623325.1 Lentisphaeria bacterium
CCGCCGGCAGAAAATTCGCCGAAGTTCTGGCCGCGACCAAGCTCAATGCCCCCACTTGCTTGGTGGTCCAGAATGTGGTCGGCAAGCTGGTGGAGACCCCCGAGGACATCGCCGCCAATCTGGGCAGCCAGGTTTCCGGCAGCGTCAAGTGGGAGCAGTGCGTGCAGGCCATGCTGGACCAGAAGCTGGACCTGCTGATCGAATTGGGACCGGGGAAGGTTCTCAGCGGCTTCATGCGCCGCATCGACCGCCGTTTCCCCGTCTGTAACGTGGCCGAAGTGGCCGACCTTGAAGGCGCCACCGCCCTTATCCGCGGCTAAGGGCAGGCGCGGAAACGCCGCAGGGCATTCCGAAAACCCATGGAGGAAAATCAGATGCAATTCAAAGACAAAGTGACCATCGTGACCGGCGGTGCCCGGGGCATCGGCAAGGCGATTTCCGCCAAGCTGGCCAGCGGCGGCGCCAAACTGGCCATCGTGGACATCATGCAGGAAGTCGCCGAGGAAACGGCCGCCGAATTCCGCGCCCAGGGCGTGGATGCCCGCGCCTACTCGGCCAACGTGGCCAAGGTCGAGGACGTGGAAAACATGGTCAAAGCCGTGCTCGACGACTTCGGCCAGGTCGACATTCTCATCAACAACGCCGGCATCACCCGCGACAACCTGCTTATCCGCATGAAGGAGGAGGAGTGGGATGCCGTGATCGCCGTCAACCTCAAGGGCGTTTTCAACTGCACCAAAGCGGTCGCCCGGCCCATGATGAAGGCCCGCAGCGGCAAAATTGTGAACATCGCCTCCGTCGTCGGGGTGATGGGCAATGCCGGCCAGGCCAACTACAGCGCCGCCAAAGCCGGCGTGATCGGACTGACCAAGACCACTGCCAAGGAACTGGCCTCACGCAACATCAACGTCAACGCCGTGGCCCCCGGGTACATTGAAACGGAAATGACCCACAAGCTGACCGACGAGGCCCGTGCCGCCTTCCTGGACAACATCCCCCTCAACCGCCCCGGCTACCCCAAAGATGTGGCCAACGTGGTCGCCTTTCTGGCCAGCGAGGACTCGTCCTACCTGACCGGTCAGGTCCTGAAGATCGACGGCGGGATGATCATGTAAATGGGATTTAACCGGTGCCCAAGATTTGCATTGGCATCGGCAAGGCCTACATTTAGGCCTTTTCCAAGGGATTGGAGTCACTGGCGCCAGTCAGGCCGGTGTCCAACAGTGCGAACTTCAATAATGGAGTATGAACATGTCAACAGTAGCAGATCGCGTTAAAGAACTTATCGTGGAACAGCTTGGTGTTAACGCCGAACAGGTCGTTCCGGAAGCCAAGTTTGTCGAGGACCTCGGGGCCGACTCCCTGGACACCGTCGAGCTGGTCATGGCTCTGGAAGAAGAATTCGGCGCTGAAATTCCCGACGAAGAGGCCGAAAAGCTGATCACGGTTGCCGACGCCATCAAGTTCGTCGAAAGCCTCAAAGGCTGAGCAAGACTTGTTCACCGAAGGTCACATATCCGGCTCGCTGGAATGTGACCTTTGTTTTTAATAGCAATGATTCCGGGGAGTACGCATATCATGACAGAAGGCCGCAGAGTAGTGGTGACTGGTATGGGGGTCGTGTCATGTCTCGGGGTAGGTGTTGAAACCTTTTGGGCAGGTCTGGTCCAGGGCCGTTCAGGGATCGCCCCGATCACCAGCTTTGACGCCAGCCAGCTGCGCTGCCGCATCGCCGGGGAAGTCAAGGACTTCGACATCGCCAACTATATGCCTCCCAAGGAAGCCCGGCGCCTGGACCGCTTCTGCCACTTGGCCGTTGCGGCCTCCGACGAAGCGGTCAAGCAGGCGGGCCTGACGGACGGCTCGGTCGATCCGACCCGGATCGGCGTGTTGATCGGCAGCGGCATCGGCGGCATTATCACCCTGAACGCCCAGTCCCGGATTCTGAACGAACGAGGGGCCGCCAAGAATTCTCCCCTGACCGTGCCGATGATGATTTCGGACATGGCCTCCGGCTACGTCTCCATCCGCCACGGTTTCAAAGGGCCCAACCTGGCCGTGGTGACCGCCTGCGCCTCCGCCTCCCACTCCATCGGCGAAGCAGCTTGGATCATCAAGCGCGGCGACGCGGACATCATGCTGGCCGGCGGCACGGAAGCCTGCATCGACGCCTTGGGGCTGACCGGTTTCTCCGCCATGAAGGCCTTGAGCGAGAACAACGACGACCCCACCGGCGCCAGCAGGCCCTTCGACGCCAACCGCGACGGCTTCGTCCCGGCCGAAGGTGCCGGGGTGCTGATCCTCGAATCCTTGGAAAGCGCCCAGAAGCGCAATGCCACCATTCTGGCCGAACTGGTCGGTTACGGCCTGACCGGCGACGCCTACCACATCACCGCCCCGGATGCGGATGCCGACGGCGCCAGGCGAGCCATCGAGAACGCCATGGCCCAGGCGGGCCTCGCCGCCGAGCAATTGGACTACGTCAACGCCCACGGCACCTCCACGCCCCTGAACGACAAGGGGGAAACCCTGGCCTTGAAAAAGGCCTTGGGCGCCGAGGCCTACAACACGCCGGTCAGCAGCATCAAGTCCATGACCGGTCACGCCCTGGGGGCCGCCGGCGGCCTGGAGTGCGTGGCCTGCATCAAGGCCCTGCAGACAGGCATTGCGCCGCCCACCATCAACTACCAAACCCCCGATCCGGACTGCGACTTGGATTACATCCCCAACCAAGCCAGGGAGCTGAAACCGCAGACGGCCCTGAACATCAACTTGGGCTTCGGCGGCCACAACGCGGCCCTTCTGTTCCGGAAATAGCCGAGGCGCGTTGGTTCAGGCGCACATCCACCGACGCTGCATTGGGCGCCGGCCCTGGGCCGGCGCCAAAACAGCTGAGCAGCAGGTCTACCCGACAGGCTGAGGAATGAGAGCAGGAATGAAACTAGCCACCGCAGCGTGCGCGAGCCTGTTGATCGGGCTGTGTGGCGTTTCGTGCGGCCCCCGACTGGCCGACGAGGCGATGGCCCGCCCGGCCCACTTCTCCACCGTTTCCAGACCGCCTTCCGGCCACGGTGCTCCGCTGGCATCCAATGCCCGGCCTCCGGCCCCCGCCACGGCGCAAGCGCCTGACGACGCCGACATCGAGCTGGTTCCGGTCGACGGCACCAAACTGCCAGCCCGGACAACGCCAGCGCCCTCCCGGCGCTACACCATCCGGCGCGGCGACACCCTGGCCCAAATCGCCCAGCGTTTCTACGGCTCCCCGCACCTGTGGAAGGTGATCTGGAAACACAACCGCAACCTGATCCCTTCTCCCTCTGAACTCCAACCGGGAACCACCATTGTCATCCCCGAGCGCTTATGATTAACTTTCTGAACCAGCGCAAACGGCGGCGCCTGACCCAGAAGGGCTTTTCCCGGATGGAGAAAGTCCGGCACCCGGGCATTCGCGGCAAAGACCTGGAGGGGGGGGGGCACCGGTCTCTGGTGACAACCCTCGCCGTGGCCTCGATCTGGCTCTGCGCCTGCGGCATCATCCTGTACCGTCCCACGTATCCCAGCTATGACTTTGTCGCCGGCCAAAAAGCCGACCGCTTCATCTACAGCGAAATCCCGTTCGAGTACGAAGACCAGGCCCAGACCCAGAACAAACGGCTGCAAGCGACCAGTCAGGTCCCCCCGGTCTACCGCACGGACAAGCACCTGACCCAGCAGTCCATCCGTCGCCTGGAAAGCATTCGTCAGGCCCTCAACCCCACCCTGGCCGCAACCGGCGGGGACCCCGCCCTGGTGCTCGACGAAGACCTCCGCAACCTGGTGTCCAACCTGCCCGGCAACATCGCCACAGGCTTCGAGTATGCCACCGCTGGCGACCGCAAGTGGAAATTCTTGCAGGCACTGACCGCCGAGGCCACCACCAAAGGGATCGCCGGCCCCCAAGAGGTTCAGAGCCGCTTCGACGACACGGCACTGGACGGCATGATCTATGTGATGGATCGCTTCGGACGCAAAACCCAGACCGTCGGCCAGGCGCTGCAGACCCCGACCGTGGCCGCCAAAGTCATCGCCCACCGCTTTGTCCAGCAATTCTCCGAAAACGCCGCCGCCCAGCTGGCCGCCTTGGAGATGATCCTCTCGGCGGTCCTGACGCCCAATCTGGTATACGACGCGGTGGCTACCACAAAAGCCAAGCAGACCGCGGCCGACAAGGTCCCCCCCATCCGCAAGGTCATCCCTGCCGGCATGCCCCTGCTCCAGCGCGGAGAAAAGGTGACCGATGAGGATCTGTTCCGGCTGGAACGTCACCAGGAGGCCCTCGGCGCCCACCGCACTAGCTACGAAAACCTGCGCGACAGCTTCCACTTTTCCGCTGTCTGCCTGATTCTGGTCGTACTCGGCTGCTATGTACTGGGTCATCTCCACCCGCAAATCGGCCGCAGCAACAGCCAGATAATCCTCTTGACCACCCTGGTGATCGCCCAGCTTATCTTGGCCCGCGGCATCGCCGACCTTTACTACACCAACTGGAATGCCAGCTTCTTTCTGTATGCGACCCTGCCCCTGGCTTTCGGCGGCATGATGCTTTCCCAACTGATGGGACTGCGGGTGGCCCTGTTGGGCGGAACCTTCACCAGCCTAATCATCAGCCTGCAGAATGGCGAATCCATGCAACTGCTGCTGATCGGGGTCTTCTCCTCCTCGGTGGGGGCCATCCTGATGCGGCGGGCCAGGAGGCGCTTCCACGCCTTCCGCGCCGGTCTCGGGGCCGGGGCGATGGCCTTCCTGACCAGCGCCATCTTCATTCTCCACGCCAGCATCCCATGGGACATTCTTCAGGGGCTGCTGCCCGAGATTTTCGCCATCGCCCTGCTTAACGGCGTCCTGACTTCCGTGGCCGCCTCCGCCGTTCTGCCCGTTTTCGAATACGCCTTTGGAATCACCACCGACGTCAGCCTGCTCGAACTCGGCGACCTGAACCATCCCCTTCTCAAAAAGCTCCAGATGGAGGCGCCGGGAACCTACCACCACAGCCTGATGGTGGCCACCCTGGCCGAGCAAGCCGCCGAAGCCATCGGGGCCAACCCCTTGCTGGCGCGGGTCTGCTCCTACTTCCACGACATCGGCAAAATTCGCCACCCCGACTACTTCAGCGAAAACATCTGGGGAAAAGACCCCCATGCCTCCCTGCAACCGCGCATGAGCAGCCTGGTGATTCTCAACCATGTCAAGGAGGGCATCGATCTGGCCCTCAAATACAAGCTTAAAAAGCCCATCCGGGAGGCCATTGCCCAGCATCACGGCACCAATCTGGTCTACTACTTCTACCACCGGGCCCTCCAGCAGCAGGACCGCAATCCCACCGAAGCGCCCCGGGTCGGAGAGCACGAATATCGCTACCCGGGTCCGCTGCCCGTGCGCAAGGAGATTGCCATCCTCAGCCTGGCCGACTCTTGCGAAGCCGCCGCCCGCTCCCTGGAGAAGAGCACTCCCCAGAAAATTGCCGCCCTGGTCAACGAAATTGTCCTCAAACGGATCCGGGATGGCCAGCTGGACCAGGCGGATTTGACCTTGAGCGAGCTGACCATCGTCAAAGAAACCCTGGCCAAATCCCTTGGCACCATGCTCCATGCCCGAGTCAAATACCCAGACGAAAAGAACCCTGATGAAACTGATCTTTTCCAAGCGGCCGCGAAAGCCCAAGCTGAAAAACCGGTCGATGCTGCTGCGGGCGATTCGCCTGGCCCTGCGGCAGATTCGCCTGCCGCAGGCGTTGCCGAATCCTGAGCGCGAGCAGGCGGTCCACGTGGTCTTGGTCGGGGCCGAGGAGATCGAGAGCCTCAACCGCCAGTACCTGGGTCACGAAGGCGCGACCGATGTCATCTGCTTCGACCTGTCCGACCAGGGCGAGTCCTTCCTCCTGCCCGGAGAGACCGAAATCGTCGGCGAGATTTATGTCTGCCTGCCAGTGGCCCAAGAGGCCGCGCACAAGTATAGTACCGACTTTGGTTACGAAGTTCTGCTCTACATCGTCCACGGCCTGCTGCACTTGGCCGGAGAGGATGACCTTGAGCCGAAAGCGCGGAAGCGCATGCGGCAGGAGGAGCAGCGCGTCATGTCGGCGCTGCTGTCCGAGATTGACACATCCTCCCTGTTCGACTAGCATGCTCATTCTGGCGGCGGCGTACGCAAACCCATAGTGGAGGCTACCAGACAAGCATCGATGATACCCGTTCACCTGAGTCTGTGGATCGGCACCGCCGGATGCCTGCTCGCACTCCTCTTCTCAACCACATGGATGGTTCTCTCCCACTTCAGCCGCGGCATGATTCGACGCCTTGAGAGCAAGGACCGGGACATGGCCGTGGGCCTGGAATCCTTGCTCAAAATCCGGGACGATTTCCGGGTGGTCGTGCGCCTGCTGCTTCTGCTGGACGTCGTCCTGCTGGCCTATTGCCTGGCCTCCTGGCTGCTCCATTGCCAAAGCCGCCAGATGGGCTTCTGGCTCAGCGCCAGCCCCGCCATCGGCGGTGCCCTCGTGTTCTTCCTCTGCAGCGAGCTGCTGGGCAGACACTTGACCGGTATTGCGGCCGGACGCTTGCTGCTTTGGACCACCCCGGTGCTGAAAGCGCTGAGTTTAACGGTTCTGCCCCTGGCCTTGCCGGTCATCCTCCTGCACCATTGGATCACCTCCTGGCAGGATCAGCATGCAGAGGAGGAGGAGAAAACCACCGCCGAGGACGAAATCATGTCTCTGCTGGACCAGGAGGAGAAGGAGGCGGAGGCGGACCTGGAGGAAGACGAGCGCCGGATGATTCGCGGCATCTTCGACTTGGACGAGACCCTGGTCCGAGAGATCATGACCCCCCGGGTCGACGTGGACTCGGTGGAGGACACCACCAGCCTCGACGAGATCAAGGCTCGCATCATCTCCTCGGGCCACAGCCGGATTCCGGTCTACCGGGGCTCCATCGACCATATCGTCGGCGTGGTATACGCCAAAGACCTGCTGGACGACAAGCTCTTGTCCGGCCTCGGCGGCCTGAGCGAAATCTATCACCGTCCGGTCTTCATTCCCGAGACCAAGAACGTGGGCGACCTGCTGGCCGAATTCCAGCAAACCCAGATCCACTTTGCGGTTGTCCTGGACGAATACGGCGGCACCGCCGGAATCATCACCTTCGAGGATATCCTCGAGGAGATCGTGGGCGAAATTCGGGACGAGTACGACCTAAACGAAGTCCAGCCCACGGCCGAGCGCCTGGAGGACGGCTCCCTGGTTCTGGACGCCCGCATCTCGGTGGAAGAGCTGGCCGACATGCTGAACATGGAGCTGACCGAGGACCAGGACTACGACACGGTCGGCGGCTACATCTCCGCTGAAGCCGGCCGCATTCCGCGGCAGGGTGAAAACCTGGAAACCGACCAGCTTCGCATCCAAATCCTGCATGCCGACCCCAGGCGCGTCCTGAAAGTGAAGGTGGCCCGCAAGAGCTCAGACCCGGACCGGAAGGAACAAGATTAGAATGCTGGCTCGCATGCGCAACACCTTCGTGGCCGGCCTGCTGACCATCGTTCCAGTGGTGGTCACCGTCGCGGCCACCGTTTGGATCTTCCGCCTTCTGACCGACTTCATCCCCAAATTCCTCACCCGGCTGCCCAACCAGCAAATCCAGCAATTGCTTCACGACCGGTTCACCCAGTTCGGCATTCGCGTTCTCAGTCTCTTGCTCCTGTTCGCCGGGATCTACGCGGTTGGACTGATCGCCCGCAACGTCTTCGGGCGCCGGCTGATCCATCTGTTTGAACGAGTCATGAGCCGCCTGCCCCTTCTCGGCAGCGTCTATTCGACCGTCCACCAGATCGGCCATGCTTTTCTCAAAGGCAGTACCGATGGCATGTTTCGCCGGGTCGTGCTGATCGAATACCCCAAGGAGGGCAGTTTCGCCCTCGGCTTTGTGACGGCCGACGCCAGTTTCAACTGCAACCAGGCAACCGGGCGGGACCTGGTTTCGGTTTTCGTGCCCACCACCCCCAATCCCACCAGCGGTTTCCTGCTGCTGATCCCCAAGGAGAAGGTGACCCTTCTTGACATGACCGTGGCCGAAGGCATGCGCCTGGTCATCAGCGGCGGGGTGGTCAGACCCCCCGACAGACGTGCCGCCCCAAACCTCCAGGAAAGCTCCGTCCTATGATTCCCGCCACGATTCTGTCCCTGCTGATTCTGCTGATCCTCCTGGTCGAGCGCGTCTCCATCGTCACCCTGACCCGGTCGCCCGGCGGACGGCAGTGGGTGATCGACCACCCTCTACTCCACCCCAACGCCATCTCGCTGATCCGAATCCCCATGGGCGTGATCAGCCTGGCACTCTGGCGCTATGGAGAGGCCGTGGGCAACCCGCTTCTGCCCAAGATCGCCCTGCTTTGGTTCGCCTTCTGGATGATCACCGACATCACCGACGGGACCATCGCCCGAAACTGCGGACTGGCCACCGAAAGCGGCAAGTGGCTGGACCCTCTCAGCGACAAATGCATGTACTTCCCCATCCTGATCATGTTCAGCATCTGGGGCCCCATCCCGAAAATCTGGTGCCTGGCCCTGATCCTGATCGACACCATGGGGCAAGCCTCCCGGCTGCTCGTCCAGAAGAAGGCGGCCAACTACTTCGGCAAAGCCAAAACCGCCCTGATCACCACCCTCCTGACCCTGGTGGCCCTCGACCGGATCTGCTCTCTGCCCTTCATCTCCACACCCCTGATCGAATACCTGACCGTCTCCACAACCATCCTGGCTCTGCTCTCCTTCTACTGCAAGGTCGTCCCCGATACCTGGTATGCCAACACCCTGACCTTGGCCAATTTCCTCTGCGGCCTGGCCGCCATCTACAGCATCCTCGTCGATGCACACTTCGTGCGGGCCTTCATCCTGGTCTTCGTCGGCCAATTCTTCGATCTCTTCGACGGACGCATGGCCACCAAATTCGGCTCCACCGCCCACGGCGCCTTCTTCGACGACGTGGCCGACGCCACCAGTTTCGGCGGGGCCATTTCCCTATTGATCGCCTACCAGTTTGGCAACAGCCCCCTCTTTTCAATCCTCGCCATCGTCTATTTCGCCTGCATGGTCTACCGGCTCTACCGCTTCCTTCACCCCACCGCGTCCCTGCCCGACGGCACCTTTCAGGGCCTGCCCGCCCCGGCCGGAGCCATGCTGGCCGGGTCCTCCGCGCTGCTGTTCGCCCAATTGTGGCCCATCGCCCTTGTCCTGATCGTCGCGACCTGCTTGCTGATGGTCTGCCCCATGCGCTACCGCCACTTCGGGCGGCGCATCTGGCCAAAACTGCCCAACGGCATGAGGCTGTTGCTGGTCATCCTCTTCCTGCTCTTCGTCAACATGAGCATCGCCGACCGCAGCTACCTGGACAGCTTCAAGCTATTCTGCTTCAGCATGTCCTGCATCTACGTCATCTACGGAATCGACTACCAGGCCTACCGTAAAAGTGTTGGGGTCACACCTACGAATTAGACTTTTCCGATTTAGGGTGCAGGTCCTGAGAGTAGGCATTTGGGGCTCGCCTCACGTTATCCGGCCCCGTAATCGTCTTGAGCTTCCCGCGGTCGGCACACGACGGCGGAGCGCGACAACGGGATACGACCGTCAAGAACTAGCGACTTGGGCTTTCCAATGGCCGAGGCAGACCTCGGCATAACAAACCGGTCCCGCTGTCCAGCGGGATAGATCGCTGGTTTACCATGCAAGGCATGGTGCCCGCACTCCAGAGCGCCTCCGCCGCAGGGCGCTCATCCGGGAAACCGCCTTTTACTGGCTTTGATTTAGGGAAACACTCCCGCAGGAGTTTCGTGGGCACAACGGCAGCCCTCCCTGTTCAAACTCTAACCCAAAGCAATCCGCGCAATCCATACAACAAAATCGACGAGGTGGGACTAGGCCCGGCGCGGCAATACGATTCCTGCCTTACAGCGACATGTGGCCGCAGGCGGCGCGAATCACGGGGACCGCTTTCCCTCAATCCCGTTAGCAACAACCCGGTTCTTACTGAATTACAAGGCTGAATCGAATGAACATTTTGGTACAAAAACAGCCCGGCATCTGGATGCTGAGATGGGGGCAGCCGGAGGAGCATGTGCCCTCGAGGCAGCATTATGCCAAGCCCCCGCGAAACGAAGCCATCGGCCGGCTCCCGGCGCCCCCCCTTCCGTTTGAGTTCGGCAAGATCCGCTTCACGCCGGGTCCTCGCGGCTGCAGGCTGGAACTGCCCATGGCGGCGGAGGAGGACATCTACGGTCTGGGCCTTCAATTGAAAAGCGTGTGCCATACCGGCAAGAAGCGGACGCTTCGGGTCAACAGCGATCCGGTTGCGGACACCGGCGACAGCCATGCTCCGGCCCCCTTGTACTTCTCCACCGCGGGCTACGGGGTGATGGTCGACACGGCCCGATACGCCGCGTTCTATTGCGGCGGGCAGCGGCGGGTCGGTAAAACACCGAGTGGCCCCGAAGCCGAAGGCTCCATCGCCCTGGACGAGGAGGAACTGTACTCCAGCAGGACCACGGACGACACCATGATGATCGTGGACATTCCAGTGGCGCAGGGAGTCGACGTCTACGTGTTTGGCGGCCCGTCCATGCTGGAGGCGGTGCGCCGCTACGTGTTGTTCTGCGGTGGCGGCTGCCTGCCACCGGAGTGGGGGCTGGGGGTCTGGTATCGGACGTGTGGAACCCATAACCAGGGAGAAGTCGAGGGTCTGGCCGATGAACTCAGGCGAGAGGGGATCCCGTGCGATGTGCTGGGGCTTGAGCCGGGGTGGCAGTCGCGGGCCTACTCGTGCAGTTTCCGTTGGAGTCCGGAGCGTTTCCCCGATCATCAGAGGATGGTGGAGTCGTTGGCGGACAAGGGCTACCGAGTCAATCTCTGGGAGCATGTGTTCGTGCATCCGAGTTCCCCGCTGTACTCGCAGCTTCTTTCCCGTTCGGGCGATTTTGAGGTCTGGAAGGGGCTGGTGCCGGATTTGTCCACGGCCGAGGCCCGCAAGTGCTTTGCCGACTATCACCGGGACAGCTTCACATCAAAGGGCGTCAGCTCCTTCAAACTGGATGAATGCGACAACTCAGACTTTATCAATAGCCCCTGGTCGTTTCCCGAGTGTTCCGAATTCCCTTCAGGCCTGGACGGAGAGCAGATGCACTCCCTGCTGGGGATGCTGTATCAGGATACGATCGGGGATGCCTGCCGCCAGGCCGGGGTCCGCACCTACGGCAGCGTGCGCTCCTCCCACCTGTTTTCCCCCCCTCAGCCGTTTGTCTTGTACAGCGACTTGTATGAGCATGGCGACTTCATCCGGGGCGTGGTCAACAGCGGCTTTTCCGGGATGCTGTGGACGCCGGAACTGCGCCACGCCGCTTCTGCCGAGGACTATGTCCGGCGCCTGCAGGCCATGGTGCTGTCGCCCCAGATGCTGTTGAACATCTGGAGCATGCCCCATCCTCCATGGTGCCAGCTGGACAAGAAGCTGAACCGCGCCGGAGAGTTCCTGCCCGCAGTGGAACAGGAGCGTCTGAAGGCTCTTACCCGCGACATCCTGCGGCTGCGCATGAGCTTGATTCCGTATCTCTACAACGCCTTTGCTGAGTACCACATCGACGGCATTCCGCCGTTCAGGGCGCTGGTCATGGACTACCCGAACCAGGAAGAGCTGCGCCGCATCGACAATGGCTGGCTGGCCGGCCGGGATCTGCTGGCCGTGCCCTTCACCGCCGGTGAAGCAGAGCGCACCATGCCGCTGCCTCCGGGAGTCTGGTACGATTTCCACACGGGGCAGGCCCACAGCGGGGATATCCATCTGAAACCCTCCCTTGAGACCCTGCCGATTCTGGTCAAAGAAAACACCATCATTCCCGTTGCGGAGGCGACCGAGCGCGTCCGTGACGGAATGCACTACAACCTGACCCTGCGCTGCTACGGACCCAAACCACGACCCGCCAGGCTCTTCGCGGACGACGGCCACTCGTTTGCCTTCGAAGCCGGCCGCGGGTTCCACGGCGAAGTCGGCGCCGACGGTGTCTTGCCGCCCGAGCTGACCACCCGGTACCGGGTTGCCTGCGTTCAAAGACATTGATTTAGCTCATATCCCCGTTTCCGCCCGCCGGCTCGAGTCTCAGCTCCGCCTGCCGACAGCCCTTGTCCAAGACAATTTCCAGCAGTCCGGGACGCGGACTCTGGAAAGGGCGTTCCATCCCGTTGACCCAGAGCCGGTAGGTGTGTTCGGGCTTGAGAGTGACCAACAAGGCGGGCGGGTTGGGCGAGTCCAGAAAGCTGATTCCGGCCGCGATCCGGTCGCACGCCGGAGAAACCTGCTGATGCTCAACCCAGGCGTTGAAGCCGGTGGTCAGTTTGCCTGGGGTGTAATAGCTGGCAAACCAGCTCAGGGCGGGGGACGACAAACCGGAAAAATGGTGCCAGCCTGCTCCCCGGCCGGTTTCCACGATAAAGTGTTCGAAGCAATTGTAGGACTCGCCGACCTCGTTGGCCCATAGATCCAGAGCCGTCACCGCAATGCGCCGGGCCTCGTCCACCTTGCCGTAGTCCAGCAGGGCCTTCCAGATGAACCACTGATGGGGCATCCAGACCGCTCCGTTCCAATAGCCGTCGGGCCGGTAATAGGCGGCTCCCTGGTCGACGGTGGACAAGCCGGCTTTGCACCACAGCGCCTTGCCGTCCATCAGCTTGTCGATCAGCACGTCTTGCTGGTCGGGGGTGCAGGCGTGGCCAATGAGAGGGGAGACGCCGTCGAGTCCCCGGTTGAAATTCTCGCCGCTTGCGTGCCGGTAATGGCCGGCCGCGCGCCCCTGTTCGTCGTGGAGAACATAGCTGAAATAGCCCGCGTCCTGGTCCCAGCTGTGTTGCTGAAGGGCAGCGGTCAGATCCTCGATGTCCGCTTCGTGTTCGGCGGTCGGCAGGCCCAGGCTTCGGGCCGCCTGCAGGAGGATTTTGGCCGTGCGGATGGCGAAGGCGGTATTGACTACCGGGGTGGTGCGAGCGGCCAGCTTGTCGCGGTGCATCTGCTTCTGGGGGGGGTAGTCGTCCCAGCCGCCTGAGTTGTAGAAGTAGTCC
>JBFJXC010000059.1:0-13075 GCA_041623325.1 Lentisphaeria bacterium
AACCGGCCAGGAACGCCACCACGCAATCATGGAGAGCCTGAGCGCCTTTTTCGCGCTCCAGCCACCCGTCCAGCAAGTCGACCGTGCCGGTCTGCTTGCCCTGTATATCCAATATCGGTAAGCTCGTTGCCATTGTTCGCTACTCCATGCACTACTTCTTGATGGCGCTACGCACGATCACATAACCGCCACGCGAACCTGGGACCGACCCCTTCAGCAGCAACAGGTTTTCCTCCGGACGGACCTCGACCACTTCCAGGTTCTGAACCGTCCGACGAACACTGCCCATCTGCCCCGGCATCTTGCGGCCCTTGTAAACACGCCCGGGATCCGCGCACATACCAATGGACCCAGGACGACGCGTCCAGTCGCCGCCGTGACTGGCGCGACCGCCACCAAAACCCCAGCGCTTGACCACGCCTTGGAACCCACGCCCCTTGGAAGTGGCAATGACGTCCACAAAGCCCTTGGCCTCGAATTCGCCGACGGAGACCTGGTCCCCAACCGCCTTGTCCGAATCACTCTCCAAACGGATTTCACCGATCTTAGCCGGAGGCGCCTCCGCCAAACCAGCCTCGCGCACATGGCCCTTGACCGCCTGGGAAACGTTCTTGGCCTTGCGCTGGCCGTATCCCAGCTGGACTGCCGAATAGCCGTGCACATCCTGGGTGCGAAGCGCCAACACGGTGCAGGGCCCCGCTTCCACAACGGTCACGGCCACTCGCTGGCCGTTTTCGTTGTAGATATGGGTCATACCCAATTTTTTTCCAATAATCCCCTTCATAGCCAGTCTCCAGATTATATCTTGATGCTGATGTCGACACCAGCCGGCAAGTTAAGCTTTTTGAGCTCATCCACCGTCTTCGCCGTG
Organism: Lentisphaeria bacterium; assembly: GCA_041623325.1. GTDB lineage: Bacteria > Verrucomicrobiota > Lentisphaeria > Oligosphaerales > JBFJXC01 > JBFJXC01. The sequence continues at coordinate 872 of JBFJXC010000059.1, forward strand.
GGATTAACAATATCGAGCAACCGCTTGTGAGTGCGGATCTCAAACTGTTCCATAGACTTCTTATTGACGTGCGGTGACCGATTCACAGAAAACCGTTCGATTCTGGTCGGCAAAGGAATCGGGCCGGCCACTTGGGCTCCGGTCCGCTTCACCGTGCTGCAAATCTCAGTGGTTGACTGGTCAAGAACCCGATGGTCAAACGCCTGAAGCCGAATCCGAATTAACTGCTTCTTAGCCATCTTATTTCTTACGCCTTTTCCACGATTTCATTCTGCATCGATTCCGGAACCTGCTCGAAATGTGACGGCTCCGCCGCGAAGTCGGCGCGACCGCGTGTCACTGAGCGCAACGCGGTGGCGTAGCCGAACAATTCGGACAGGGCCACATGCGCTGCAATCCGGGTTGTCTGCATCTGCGTTTCAACCTCTACGACTTGCCCGCGGCGACTTGACAAGTCGCCGATGACATCGCCCATGTGCTCTTCGGGCGTGTTGACTTCAACCTTCATGATCGGCTCCAGCAATACCGGCCGGGCCTTTCGCGCCGCCTCCTTCAGAGCCATCGAAGCGGCCACCTTAAAGGCCAGCTCCGACGAATCCACCGGATGGTAGGATCCATCAAGCACGTCGACGTGAATGTCCACAATCGGACACCCCGCCAGCACACCACTCTCCGCGGCTTCCCGCACCCCGGACTCGACGGCCCGGTGATACTCTTTGGGAATCCGACCGCCGGTCACCTTATTCTCCAGGCTGATCCCGTGGCCTCGGGGACGCGGTTCGACACAGAGAACCACGTGTCCATATTGGCCGCGACCTCCGGACTGGCGGGCGAACTTGACGTCCGCATCCGCTTTGGTCCGAATGGTCTCCCGGTATGCCACCTGTGGGCGACCGACGTTTGCCCCCACCTTGAACTCCCGGAACAGCCGGTCCCGGATAATCTCAAGATGAAGCTCACCCATACCTGACAATAATGTCTGACCCGTTTCCGGATCGGTACGGACCCTGAACGTCGGATCTTCCTGGGCGAGCTGCTGCAATGCCAACAACAGCGCGTCCCGGTCCCCCGACGTTTTAGGTTCAATTGCTATACTAATTACCGGGTCCGGAAAGCTGACGGACTCCAGTACGATCTGATCGTGCTGCACGCACAACGTATCACCCGTGGCGGCATCGGAGAGGCCGACCACAGCGGCTATATCGCCGCTAAAAACTGCTTCGCGCTCCTCGCGGCTGTTGGCGTGCATCTGCAACAGCCGCCCCAGTCGCTCACGCTTTCCCGTCCGGGGGTTGTAAACCGGCATGCCCTGCTTGGCCGTACCGGAGTAAACCCGGAAAAACACCAGTTTGCCCACGTACGGGTCGGTCATCATCTTAAAGACCAGCGCCGCGAAAGGCTCCGTATCGCCCACGTGCCGTCTAATCTTCTGCTGACTTTCGGGATGCAATCCTTCAACATCCCAAATGTCAACCGGCGACGGCAAACAACTGACAACTGCATCCAGCAGGGGCTGAACGCCCTTGTTCTTAAAAGCGCTGCCACAGGTAACCGGAACGGTCAAGCCTGCCAGCGTGGCCCGTCGCAAAGCGTCTCGCAACACGGTGGTCGACGGTAACTCGTCACTCAAAAAATGTTCCAGGACCACATCGTCAACTTCAGCCAGGCACTCGGTCAAGTATTCCCGAGCCTTGACGGCTCCGACCTCGAGCTCAACCGGTATGTCCTGAACGCTCACCGTGGTGCCGTGATCCCCGGCTGCGAAGTACAGCGCCTTCATCTCGAGCACGTCAACCACGCCCTCGAAGCCACCTTCCTTGCCGATGGGAATCTGAATCGGCACCGGGGTCGCCGCAAGCTTATCCCGGATTTCCTCGACCACTCGGGCAAAATCGGCACCCGTGCGGTCCATCTTGTTCACAAAGGCCACCACCGGGACCTTGTATCTCTTAGCCTGCCGCCAGACCGTCTCGGATTGGGGCTGCACCCCGCCGACCGCGCAAAAAACCGCCACGGCCCCATCCAACACCCTCAGCGAACGCTCTACCTCGGCGGTAAAGTCAACATGACCCGGGGTGTCGATGATGTTGATCCGGCTGCCTTTCCAGAAACACGTCGTCGCGGCACTGGTAATGGTAATGCCGCGCTCCTGCTCCTGGATCATCCAATCCATCGTGGCAGTGCCTTCGTGCACTTCGCCAAGACGGTAATTAACACCTGTATAGAACAGAATCCGCTCGGTGAGGGTCGTCTTCCCGGCGTCGATATGCGCCATGACTCCGATATTGCGAACCTGCCTCAACGGGACCTTTCGGCCAGGCGCCTCCACATACCCGTTGTGCTTATCGTCCTTGGAGTTCATGGAGACGACCACTCACACCCCTACAAGACCGGCGACTACCACCGATAATGGGCGAAAGCCCGGTTGGCATTGGCCATCTTGTGGGTATCATCACGCTTCTTGACCGTGTTCCCGGTCTCCTCGTAGGCATCGAGCAGCTCGCTGGCCAAGGCCTCGGTCATGGGAACACCCTTGCGGCTCCTGGAAAACCCGCAAAGCCAACGCATGGCAATAGCCACCTGGCGGCGACTGTCGATTTCAACAGGCACCTGGTAGGTAGCACCGCCCACACGGCGACTCTTGACCTCGACGCGCGGCTTGGCGTTCTCCAATCCCTGCAGAAACACCTCCAGGGGATCCATGTCCTGCTTGCGCTCGGCGATGATATCAAAGGCGCCATAAACGATCTTCAAAGCGGTGGTTTTCTTACCACGCTCCATCACCGTGTTAATCAGGCGCGCCACCAGTTCGCTATTGAAGCGCACATCGGGCGTCAACTCCCGCACTACTGCTTTTCTTCTTCTCATAACCCGAAAATTCCAGTTCTCTTATTAGCTCTTTGGAACTTTAGCGCCATACTTCGAGCGACCGCGCCGACGCTTTTCTACACCAAGACAGTCCAAGGCACCCCGGACCACATGATACCGAACACCCGGCAAATCTCGCACGCGTCCACCGCGCACCAACACCACGCTGTGCTCTTGCAAGTTGTGGCCTTCGCCGCCAATGTAGGCCGTGACTTCCTGGCCATTGGTCAGGCGCACACGCGTCACCTTCCGCAAAGCCGAGTTTGGCTTCTTGGGGGTGCGGGTGGTCACTTGCAAGCAGACGCCGCGCCGTTGTGGGCAGGCGGCAAGGGCTCTGTTCTTCTTCTTCCGAACCTTCGGAGTGCGTCCATTTCGGACCAATTGATTGATAGTAGGCATTTATTCTTTCCTCACTACACACACAAAAGCCTTTAACTTACCGCGGCAGCTGTCATTTACAAACGCATTGGCCCGCTTCAATAACAACTGCCCGGCACCATCAAAGATCCAAGAGCGCCTTTGCCTGCGCTGTCCGGTCCTCGACGGAACCGGCAGCCTCTTCGGCAACAGCCTCACCTTCTTCCTCGTCCTCAAGAACCGCCTTGACCAATTCGAACTGACGCGTGCTGGGATAACCCGTACCCGCCGGAATCAAGTGGCCCATGATGACGTTTTCTTTGAAGCCGCGCAACTCGTCTACCCTGCCCAGGGTTGCGGCCTCGGTCAGCACCCGAGTCGTATCCTGGAATGAGGCGGCCGAAATGAAACTCTTGGTCTCAAGCGAGGCCTTGGTAATCCCCAGCAACACCGGCTGAGCCTCGGCGGGCTGCCCGCCCTCGGCGATCACCCGGGCGTTCTCCTGAAGGAAGTCGCGCCGGTCGACCATTTCGCCGTAGAGATACCGAGTCGTGCCCGGCTCGGTGATACGCACCTTGCGCATCATTTGACGCACGATAATTTCAATGTGCTTATCGTTGATTTCGACGCCCTGAAGGCGGTAGACTTCCTGCACCTCGTTGACCAGGTACTCCTGAACATCCTGCGGTCCGCAAACCTCCAGAATTTCCTGCGGAACCACCGCGCCGTCGGTCAAGGACTGCCCTTTACGGACAAAGTCGCCATTAAAGACAATGACCCGCTTGCCCGCCGGAAGACTGTGTTCCTCAACCTGTCCGCTCTCGGGATCCAGAATCTTGACCGTGCGCTTGCCTCGGGAAATGCTTCCCAGTTCGATGATGCCGTCAATCCGGGCGATTTCGGCGGCCTCCTTGGGTCGTCTGGCCTCGAACAACTCGGCCACGCGGGGCAAACCACCGGTAATATCCTTGGTTCTGACGCTCTGGCGCGGCGTCCGGGCCAGGGTTTCCCCGGCGGTCACATCTGTGCCTTCGGCCACCATGATATGGGCGCCGCCAGGCAAACTGTAGTGGTCAACGATTTCACCGTCCGAGCCCACGATGACCAGCTGCGGATGCAAATCCTCGCGATGCTCCATTACCGTGACTTCTTCGGAGCCGCTGGCCTCGTTGACTTCGCGCTTGAGGGTAACCCCTTCGATCAAGTCGCGGTATTCGACGCAACCGGCTGTCTTGGTGATAATCGGCACATTGTACGGGTCCCAGCGGGCGAAAACTTCGCCGCTTTCCACCTGCTGGCCTTCGGACTTGGAGATGACCGCGCCGGGAATCAGCTCAAAGCGTTCCACCTCCACGCCGTCTTCATTCTCCAACACAGCAAAGCCGTTCTTGTTCAGGACCACGAGGGTTCCGTCGCTCTGTTCCACCGAGCGCGCTTCCTCCAAGCGAAGAATGCCACCAAACTTGGCCTTGATGATAGGCTGCTTGAAGGAGGCCGAAGCCGTACCACCATAATGGAACGTACGCATAGTCAACTGCGTTCCGGGCTCGCCGATTGACTGGGCCGCAATGATCCCCAGAGCGTCGCCCATGGCGGGCATGGCACCGGTAGCCAGATTGCGGCCATAACACATCGTGCAGATGCCCCGCTCGCTCTCGCACGTCAGTCCGGAGCGAAGGCGAACACGTTCGATACCGACGTCGACGATCTTGTCGGCGATCGCCAGGGTGATTTCCTGGTTAGCCTCGACAATCAGCTCGCCGGTCTTGGATAGCGGGTCATGAATGTCATCGGCGCTAAAGCGACCGACCAAGCGGTCATGAAGCGGGACCATTTCATCGTCGCCTTCCTTGACGGCTTTGACCCAGATCCCGTTGACCGTGCCACAGTCTTCTTCAATACAAATCACGTCCTGTGCGACATCGACCAGTTTGCGGGTCATGTAGCCGGAGTCGGCCGTTTTCAAGGCCGTGTCCGCCAACCCCTTCCGGGCACCGTGGGAACTGATGAAGTATTCCAAAACGGTCAGGCCTTCGCGGAAATTGGACAGAATGGGCCGCTCGATGATTTCGCCGGAGGGCTTGGCCATCAGGCCGCGCATACCGGCCAGCTGCCGGATCTGGTCCTTACTGCCACGGGCTCCCGAGTCCAGCATGGCGTAAACCGGATTGATTTCCTTCTGACCTGCATTGAACTCCAGAGTCTGGAACAACTTGCCGGCCAGCTCGTTGTTCGTCTGGGTCCAAATGTCAACGCACTTGTTGTAGCGCTCCTGTTCGGTGATCACCCCATCATGGCGTTGCTCGCGAACCTCCTGCACCTTACGTTCGGCAGCCTCGAGCAGGTCGGCCTTATCACCGGGAATGATCATATCGGTAATGCCGATGGAGAAACCCGCCTTGGTCGCGTAGCTGTAGCCCAGGTCCTTCAAGCGGTCGAGAAGCTCAACGGTGCCTTCGCGCCCGACAATCTCGTAGCAATCCTTGACCATGTCGCCGAGAGCCTTTTTGCCGGCACATTTATTGAAGAAGCCCAACTGGTCCGGCCAGACTTCATTAAAGATGCAGCGCCCGGGTGTGGTTCTCAACAATTTGTCGGTGGCCGAGCCCCAGACCGTCGGCTCCTTCCCGTAGTCGGGATTGGGCAGGATCACGGTCTCGTGAATCTTGACGGCTCCGGCCTCCAAGGCCCGCAATACCTCGGGGTAGTCGGCGAAACATTTGGGCGCCTGCCCCTTGGCGTTCTTTTCCTTGCTGCCTTGGTAGGTCAAATAGTACGACCCCAAGGTGATGTCCTGGGACGGCGTGGTGACCGGCTTGCCGTTGGCGGGCGAGAAAATATTGTTGGGCGCCAGCATCAAAAGCTTAGCCTCCAACTGGGCCTCGTTTGACAGAGGCACATGCACGGCCATCTGGTCGCCGTCGAAGTCCGCGTTGTAAGCTGCGCAGACCAAGGGATGCAGCCGGATGGCTTGCCCTTCGATCAGGACCGGGTCGAATGCCTGGATACTGAGCCGATGCAGCGTGGGGGCCCGGTTGAGCATGATGGGATGCCCTTTGATGACCTCATCCAGGATGTCCCAGACCACGGGCAGCTGGCGCTCGATCATCTTCTTGGCACTACGCACGGTATGAACGTAGCCGCGCTCCTTGAGGCGCCGCATGATAAAGGGCTCAAACAGAATCAGAGCCATTTTCTTGGGCAACCCGCACTGATGCAGTTTCAGTTCAGGCCCAACCACGATCACGGAACGGCCGGAGTAATCCACCCGCTTGCCCAACAGGTTCTGGCGGAAACGCCCCTGCTTACCCTTCAGCATGTCGCTGAGGGACTTGAGTGAGCGGTTTCCGGTACCGGTCACGGGACGGCCATGCCGGCCGTTGTCCATCAAGGCGTCCACAGCCTCCTGAAGCATCCGTTTTTCGTTCCGGATAATCACTTCCGGGGTGCGAAGCTGCAACAGATTTTTCAGGCGGTTGTTGCGGTTGATGACCCGGCGATACAAATCGTTCAAGTCGGAAGTGGCGAACCGGCCGCCCTCCAGTGGAACCAACGGACGCAGATCGGGGGGGATAACCGGCAATACGGTCAAGATCATCCACTCGGGACTCATCTTGTTGTTCAGGAAGCCCTCAACCAGCCGCATGCGCTTGGCAATCTTCTTGCGGTTTGCCTTACTGCGCGTGGCCAGCATGTCCTGCTGTAGTTGGACGGCCATGGCTTCCAAATCCAGGTTGGCCAGAATGTCCGAGATTGCCTCGGCACCCATGCCAGCCTTGAAGTTATCGCCATACAAATCCCGAGCCTCGTGGTACTCGGCGTCCGACAGGAGGCTTCGCGGCTCCAGCGGGGTGTCGCCCGGATCGGTCACAATCCAGTCTTCGTAGTAGATCACCCGCTCCAGGGCCCGTGCGGTCATATCCAGCATCATGCCAATGCGGCTTGGCATGCATTTAAAAAACCAAACATGGGAGACAGGCACGGCCAGCTCGATATGGCCCATGCGCTCCCGGCGCACGCGCGCCTGGGTCACTTCCACCCCGCAACGGTCGCAGACGACACCCTTGTGCTTGATCCGTTTGTACTTCCCGCAATTGCATTCCCAGTCGCGGGTGGGACCAAATATGCGTTCACAAAACAAGCCGCCTTTTTCGGGCTTGAAGGAACGGTAGTTGATCGTCTCCGGATTCTTTACTTCGCCGCGGCTCCAAGAGCGAATCACATCCGGAGATGCAATGCCAATGGTCACACAGCTGAAAGTATCCGACTCATCGATACCCAGAACCTGTTTAAGCGTGCTGCTATCCAAAGCACAGACCTCCTCAACTTGCCAGTCCGGCTTGCCTTATTGACGATCCGGCCCCGATCCGCCGTTCGGCAGATCCCGGGCCGGAAACGGTAATGACACTATTATCCTTCTTGACGCCCGCGGCGCACCCGCACATCCAGACACAGGCTCTGCATTTCCTTCATCAAGACGTTGAAGGATTCCGGCACGCCTGCCACCAGGGAGTTATCACCCCGCATGATGGATTCGTAGATCTTGGTGCGTCCGACGACATCGTCACTCTTGACGGTCAACATTTCCTGCAGGACATGGGCGGCCCCGTAGGCTTCCAAGGCCCAAACTTCCATCTCGCCGAATCGCTGACCGCCGTGCTGGGCCTTGCCGCCCAGGGGTTGCTGGGTCACCAGCGAGTAGGGTCCGACTGAACGGGCATGGATCTTGTTGACCACCAAGTGGTCCAGCTTGAGCATGTAGATCTGACCGACGGTGACCCGCTGGGAGAATGTCTCGCCGGTGCGGCCGTCATAAAGACGAGTCTTGCCATCTTCACCGACAAAACAGTCGGTCCGGTCCCGCTCCTGATCGTCCAAAACCCGGCCGTCGGCGTCCATGGTCCAACCTTGCTCGTTCACTTTGACCTGCTTGGCCTCGTGCAGGAGCTGGTGGATCCTTTCCTCGGGCACACCATCAAAAACCGGGGTTGCCACCTTCATGCCGAGCACCTGGGCTGCCCAACCCAGATGCGTCTCCAGCACCTGTCCGACATTCATTCGGCTGGGGACGCCCAGCGGATTGAGCACGATGTCCACCGGGGTGCCGTCCGCCATGAACGGCAGATCTTCTACCGGAACGATCGTGGCCACGATACCCTTGTTTCCGTGCCGCCCAGCCATCTTATCGCCAACGGACAGCTTGCGTTTACTGGCAATGTAAACCTTGACACCCTTGATGATGCCGGGATCGGTTCCGTCACCCTCCTCGAGGCGATCGACAATCTCGTCCCGCCGCATCGTCACATCGCGAATGCGCGACTTGAAGGAGCGCATGACCTCGTCGATCTGATCCTTGGCGGGGCCAGCAGGCAGATCATAGGATTCGTGATGCAGCGCCAGACGCTTCAGCATCACCTTGGTAATCTTGCGATCGGCCGGAATCAATACCGCCTTCTCGGCATCGCTGCGATCGACAATGTCGGAGGGCAGCTTGGAGCCAAGCAGTATGTCCGCCAGTTTGTTGGACAGATCCTCGATAATTTCGTTGAACTGCGTCTTGTAGGCCCCATGGGCGTCCTTGATCTGCCGCTTGATTTCCGCCTTGGTCAGCTTCTCCTTGGTCGGATCGACCCGGCGCTCCACCCGCACATCCATGACGATGCCGCTGGTGCCGCTGGGCACATACAGGGAACTGTCCTTCACGTCGGCAGCCTTCTCGCCAAAGATGGCTCTGAGCAGGCGTTCTTCCGGGGCAAGCTCTGTCTCGCTCTTGGGGGTGATTTTCCCCACCAGAATGTCCCCGGGTACGACCTCGGCGCCGATTCGGATCACCCCTTCGGCATCCAGGTTGCGAAGCGCTTCCTCGCCAACATTGGGAATGTCTCGAGTGATCTCTTCCGGGCCAAGCTTGGTGTCCCGGGCCATGCAGTCGAACTCGGAAATATGAATGCTGGTGTACACATCGTCGCGCACAACCCGCTCGCTGATCACAATGGCGTCCTCGAAGTTGTAGCCGCACCACGGCATGAACGCCACCGTGATGTTCTGGCCAAGGGCGAGCTCGCCCTTTTCCGTGGAAGCGCCGTCAGCCAGAACCTGCCCGGCTTTGATCTTGTCACCAGTCCGGACCAAGGGCCGCTGGTTGATCAGGGTGGAGGCGTTGGAGCGCATGTATTTTTCCAGCTCGTAAACGACCACGCTGTCGGGATCCTCGGTCTTCTCAGGCATTTTGCCGTCCGCCGTGACAATGATCCGGGCAGCAGACGTTGCGGCCACAATGCCTTTGGCCTTGGCGCACACGACCGCCCGCGAATCCCGGGCCACGACCGCTTCCAAACCAGTTCCCACCAGCGGGGAGTCCGGTTTCAGCAACGGCACGGCTTGGCGCTGCATGTTCGATCCCATCAAGGCCCGGTTGGCGTCGTCGTGTTCCAGGAAGGGAATCAGACCGGCGGCCGCGCTAACCAGCTGTTTGGGCGAAACGTCCATGTAGTTCACGTCCTGGGCCGGATACTCAGCCGAGTCGCCACGATGCCGGCACAAGACGAAGTCACGTCTAAAGTCGTTCTTGTCGTCGAGCGGAGCATTGGCCTGGGCGACCACGAACTGCTCTTCAATATCCGCCGGCAGATAGTCGATGGAGTTTGTCACATGCTTGTTTTTAACCCTACGGTAGGGAGTCTCGATAAACCCGAACTGGTTGATCTGCCCATAGAGCGCCAGGGAGGAAATCAAGCCGATATTCGGTCCTTCGGGGGTTTCAATCGGGCAAACGCGCCCGTAATGGCTGGAGTGCACGTCTCGCACCTCGAAGCCAGCGCGTTCCCGGCTCAGACCGCCCGGCCCCAAGGCGCTCAGCCGGCGCTTGTTGGTCAGCTCGGCCAGACAGTTGGTCTGGTCCATGAACTGGCTCAACTGATTGCGGGCAAAAAAGTCTCGGATCACTCCGCCCAAGGCCTTGGGGTTGACCAGCTTGCCCGGCGTCACATCATCCGCGTCCATGTCGAACAGCGTCATGCGTTCACGCACCAGACGCTCCGTCCGCATCAAACCAACCCGGCATTGATTTTGCAACAGTTCGCCCACCGTGCGAACCCGGCGACTACCCAGATGGTCAATATCGTCCACATAGCCTTCGCCATTGCGAAGCTTCATCAGATACTTGGTAGCCCCGACCAGGTCCTCCTTGACCAGGGTGCGGACATCGCCATTGATTTCCAGTCCGAGTTTCTGATTGATCTTGTGGCGACCGACCAGGCCAAGGTCGTAACGGCGAACGTCAAAGAACAGGCGCTTCAGCAGCTGCTTGGCGTTGGCCACATTGGGCGGATCTCCCGGCCGCATGCGCCGGTAAATCTCTTTCAAAGCCTCTTCGGCAGTGCGGGTGGGATCGCGCTGAATGCAGCGCACGAAATAGTCCCCGCTCTCCCGGGTGTCCACCACGAAAACTTTCTTGATCTTGGCCTCTTTCATGGCCACGATCATGTCCGGATTCAGCGGCTCCAGCTCCGCCGCCACCACGCTGTCCGCGTCCTCGGGGTTGACCGCGTTTTCGGCCAGGTAATAGGTGGACAGATCGTCTTCCTTGCCCAACTGCGAAACCGTCATGGCCCGAATACCGTACACACAGTCCAGCAATTCTTTGTTGGTTTCGTAGCCAATGGCCCGCAGGAACGTGCTCATCAAGAACTTGCGACGGCGCCGACGACGGTCTAGGTAGATGAAAATCAAATCATTTATGTCAAACTGAACTTCCAGCCAGGATCCGCGGTCCGGAATGACACGGAATGAATACAGAGTCCGTCCGCTAGCATGCCGGCTTTGCTCAAAGCAGATGCCGGGAGAGCGATGCAACTGGCTGACAATAACGCGTTCGGCCCCGTTGATCACGAAGCTGCCGCGGTAGGTCATCACGGGGATGTCCCCCATGTAAACTTTTTCTTCCTTGGTGTCCTTGGAAGTTTTCAATCTGAAAACCACATGCAAGGGACAGGCGAAGGTTTCGCCGTCCTTGAGGCAGTCTGTCATGGACTGCTTTGGCTCACCAACTTCGTAGCGCACGAAATCGAGTACGCATTGCTGATCAAAGCTTTCAATGGGGAAGACTTCTTTGAAGACTTGCTGAAAGCCCTGTTCCTGACGCTGTCCAGGAGAAACGGCAGACTGCAGGAACCAGTCATAGGAATCCACCTGAATACCAACGAGGTCAGGAATGTCCTGAACCTCTTGAAGACGACCAAAATTTTTACGTTCACTCATGCTGCACCCTGTTCCCCAAAACGGCAGGACCAAATTTTTGCCAACTGGGCAAAGAACAGCAGGAATCGAGGACTGAACCAACTTTCAGCCCCCGATTCCCGACGCCGTTGAAGAGGTACCAAGGCCTACTTCAGTTCGACCGTAGCACCGGCTTCTTGCAGCTGGGCCTTGATCTTCTCAGCTTCTTCCTTGGTAGCACCTTCCTTGATCGGGCTGGGGCACTCGTCCACCAGGGCCTTGGCTTCCTTGAGCCCCAAACCGGTGATGGCACGAACTTCTTTGATCACCCCGATCTTCTTGTCGCCGGCGGAAGCCAGAATGACCGTGAATTCGGTCTGCTCTTCGGCTTCGGCTTCGGCGGCGCCAGCGGCCACCGGACCGGCGGCCACGGCCACCGGAGCGGCCGCGCTGACACCCAGACGCTCTTCCAGGGCCTTCACCAGCTGGGAAACTTCCAGAACGGTGAGGTTCTCGACGTAAGAAATGAACTTATCCATTTCCTCGGAGACTGCAACCTTCGTTTCTTCAGACATTACCTATTCCTCCAGTATGATTAAGCTGCGTTTTCTTTTTTTTCCAAATACGCTTGCAACGCATACAGCACGCTGCACAACTTGGCGTTCATCACGCCAACCAGTTGCTGGGCGGGTGCCTGCAAGACCCCGAGAAGCTGAGCCCGGAGCACTTCGATGGACGGCAGGTCCGCCAGTTGCTTGACCC
>JBFJXC010000060.1:0-13044 GCA_041623325.1 Lentisphaeria bacterium
CAAGCACTTCCCGGGGGACGGCGTGGACTTTCGCGACCAGCATATCTGCACCACCATCAACAGCCTGAGCGAAGACGAGTGGTTCGAGAAGAGTGGCTACGTCTTTCAGGAGATGATCGATGCCGGGGTCAGCTGCATGATGATTGGCCACATCGCGCTGCCATGGCTGGAACCGTTCGACAAGGCCCGCCACAAATATCGTCCGGCCACCGTATCGCAGTTGATCTGTACCAAGCTGCTGCGCGAACGTATGGGCTTCAAGGGGGTGATCATATCCGATGCGCTGGACATGGCCGCGTATACGAATTGGGACACCTACGAGAATTGCATGATCGACAGCTTCAACGCCGGGATCGACGTGATGCTCTGGCCGGGGTGCCGGTATTTCGACCTGATCGAAAAAGCGGTCGAAGACGGCCGCATTGCGGAAGCGCGGGTGGACGAAAGCGCCCGGCGGGTGCTCGAGCTGAAAGCGCGACTGAACCTGCATGAGATCGAGAAGGATGGCCGGGATCCCGGGGCCGTGACTCTGGTTGACAAGCAAATGCCGGTTGACCTCAGGCGGGAGGCCGAGGCGGCCAGTCTGGCCATTGGCGAACGCAGCATCACCCTGGTTCGGGACCGCAGCGGTTTGTTGCCCCTCAAACAGGACGAAATCGAGAAGGTTCTGGTGGCCAAGCTCAACCATGCCACGGATGATCGCGGATTCGCGGATGCGGATCCTTTGATCGACATGCTTCGTGCCCGGGGTCTGGATGTGGAAGTGGTGGACTTTTTCGAGCCGATCAACATCTTCAATATCATGGAAGAGCAGGAGGGGGGGCGCTGGGATGCCTTCATTGTTCCCTTCCTGATGCCGATGCATGGGCTGGTCAACACCGTGCGTCCAATCGGCGATTGCGCCAAGGGACTCTGGGCCCTGCAGAGCATCAAGACCGTGGAGCCGATCTACATCTCGCTAGGCACGCCATTTCTGCTGCACGACATCCCGTTCGCCGGAACCTTGATCAACGCTTACTCAAGCGCACCGGCCACACTCGAAACCCTGGAGCGGACTCTGTTCGGCGAGGTAGCCTTCAATCCGTATTCCCCGGTCGCGACCGGCGGCTGGGAATAGACTCTGCAGGCCTCCACTCTTGAGTTCCACTTTTCATAACGTTCCGAAAGCTGTCGTGACAGAGAGAAAAAGGGGATTGAGCGTACCATGACCAAACAGGACTGGCAGTACCGCGTGGACGGATTCGCCGCCGATGAGATCGCGCTGAACGGCAACCGATTCATGCTTGGAAACGGCTATATGGGCCTGCGCGGCACGTTGGAAGAGTTCGGCAAGGACCAGCTGGCTGGCTGCATGCTCAATGGGGTTTATGACCAAGTCCCGGGCAAATGGCGCGAACCGGTGAATGCTCCCAATGGACTGTTCACAACGGTGGACGGTCTCGGAGCGATCACCTCGCACGAACAGCTCCTCGACCTGCGCCGGGCCCGCATGTCCCGCAAGACCCGCTACGAGAACGGCGCCGTGGAATCCGAGCGCTTCGTGAGTCAGGCCGACATGCACCTGATCGCCATGAGGTACAGCGCCACGGGCGTCCCGAAAACCGGTATCGATGCGGATGTCTGGGACATCAACGGTCCGCATTTCCAGATTCGGCAGCGGAGCGAGGACACCGTGGTGGTCGAAACCAACGAGCTTGGCATTGCCGTGGCCGTGGCCACCGCCACGGACTGGATCGACGAGCACTCGTTCTACAAGTACATCGCCATCTATACGTCGTTGGACAACGAGGATCCGCAGGCGGCGGCCAGGGCTTGCGCCGAACGGGCCAAAGCGGCCGGATACCAGGCCGTCGGCGCGGAGCACGATGCCTGCTGGGAGCGGATCTGGAGGCGTAGCGACGTCGTGATCGAGGGCGACCCGGAAGCGCAGTTCGCCTTGCGCTACAGTCTCTATCAGCTGCATCTGGCGGCCCCCCGCCATTCCGATCGCGTTTCCATTCCGGCGCGGGCCCTGTCGGGACAGGTCTACAAGGGCGCGGTCTTCTGGGACACGGAAATGTTCATGACGCCGGTCTTCACGCTTACCGAGCCGGCCGTGGCACGCAACCTAATCCTATACCGATATCACACCTTGGAGGGGGCGCGCGAAAAGGCGGCGGAGTACGGCTATCGCGGAGCATTCTTTGCCTGGGAAGGCCAGGAACGGGGCAACGATGCCTGCACGCACTTCAATGTGACCGACGTCTTTACCGGGCGCCCCATGCGCACCTACTTCCGGGACAAACAGATTCATATCAGCGCGGACATCGTCTACGCGATCAAGCAATACTACATGCAGACGGGCGATTTCTCCGTCTTTGCTGACGGCGCGGCCGAAGTCGTGGCCGAATGCGCCCGCTTCTTCTACTCCTACGCCTACTACAAACGGGACAAGCAACGCTTTGAGCTGTTGGACGTAACCGGACCGGATGAGTACCACGAGCGCGTCGCCAACAATGCCTACACCAATCGCATGGTGAAGGCGGCCTTGGATACAGCTCTTGAGGTGCTGGACCTACTGAAGGCGAATCAGCCGGATGCCTACGCGGCACTGGAACAGAAAATCAGCGTTGAGGCAGAATTGGACCTGTGGCGCGAGATGAGCGCTGAGCTGTACGTTCCGCAGCCGGACCCGGCCACCGGGCTAATCGAGCAATTTGACGGATACATGAAACTTGAAGACTGTTCGCTGGCCGAGCTCAAGGAACGCGTGCTCGACCCCAACGAGTATTTTGGCGGGGGCAATGGCTTGGCCACGACCACAAAAATCCTCAAACAGGCCGATGTCGTGCTTATGATGAATCTCTTCAAAGACGAATATTCCAAAGCCGTCAAGGCGGCCAACTGGGAGTACTACGAGCCGCGGACCGAGCACGGATCCAGCTTGAGCGCCTGTGCCTATGCGATGATGGCTGCGGAGATCGGCAAGCCCGATTGGGCCTACACATACTTCATGAAGACCGCCACCGTCGATCTGACCGGTAAGTCGAAGCAGTATGTGGGGACCTTGTATATCGGCGGGACGCACCCGGCGGCTAACGGGGGGGCCTGGCTGAGTGCCGTCTTCGGGTTCGCGGGATTGCGCATCGGCGAGCAGGGGCTCCGTCTCGAGCCTAGTCTGCCCGCCGGTTGGACGAGGATGGCTTTCAACGTCGAGTTTCGCGGCGAAACCTATGCCATCGACGTGACCCCGGATCAGGCGCGGATCCAGAAGATTTCCGGCAAAACAGGTGAGTGACGGTTCAGCAGAGGACAGAGCGATGCAGGCGATACAGGCAGTGATTTTTGATTTGGACGGGGTGATTGTCTCCACGGACGAGTTCCACTTCCGGGCGTGGAAGCAGTTGGCCGATGCCGAGGGGATCCCGTTCACCCGGGAGGACAACGAACGACTCCGCGGGGTGAGCCGCATGGAGTCGCTGGCCATTGTCCTCGAGAAGGCCACCCGCTCCTACACCGATGCGGAGAAGGAGTCGCTGGCCACCCGCAAGAACGAAATCTATCGGAACTCGCTTTCAGCGCTGTCTCCGGCCGACATCTTGCCGGGCGTCAATTCCATGCTCGAAGCGCTCCGGTCGCGGGGCGTAAAAATGGCCATCGGATCCTCCAGCAAGAATGCCGGGCCCATCCTGGCGGCCGTTGGACTGGCGGGCGCTTTCGATGCGGTTGTGGACGGCACCCATATCAGCCGATCCAAACCCGACCCCGAAGTCTTTACCAAGGCCGGGGAACAACTCGGCATCCCCCCGCAGCAGTGCCTGGTCGTCGAGGACGCCGAAGCCGGCGTGGACGCCGCCCTGGCCGCCGGCATGCCCGTTCTGGCCGTGGGGTCGGCATGCGCTCATCCCGGTGCCACCATCAACGCAACCGATCTGTCGACCATCAACGTCGACGACTTGTTCGTGATGGCCTAAGCCCAACGGTAGGCATATCCAAGCCGTTATCCAGCAGAGTTTTTGAATGGGTTTAACGGTATACCTCTTGACTTGGCCCCAAGCGGGCCTATAATAGTTACGTAAAAAACAGGGTTGATTACGTAAGCAACAGGGTGATGTGATGGCCAGGCCGATGTCAGTCAACGTAGCGGAAGTGGCAAACCGAGCCAATGTGTCGGTCGCCTCCGTCTCGCGGGTGCTGAACAACCAAAGCGGCGTCAGCGAAAAACTACGATCGAAAATCCGTGCGATTCTGGAAGACCAGGACAAATATTCCAAGCACGTCTCCGACCGTGGCATCAAGATGGCGGTGGTGGTCGAGATGGACGAACCGCATGTCAGCGCCTACACCTCCTCGCTTCTCACCGGCATCGCCGACTACGCCTTGCAGAACAGCATTGACATTTCAACCGTCTTTGTTTCGTCGCGCGACAAGGAGCAAACGGATTTCCTGCGCATCCTGCGCAACCGACAGTGCGACGGCGTGATTCTGCTGTTCGCCAGCACCTTGTCAGTCGAACAATTGGCCACGCTAACCAAGGCCAGGATGGCGGTCATGGTACTCAATGGCCGGTGTGAAGACAAGCAGGCCGGCTATCTGTACTCGGATCCCACGGGGGGCATGGCATTGTTGCTGGACCATCTGAGCCACCTTGGCCATCGGAACATTGCCTTTCTTGCGGGGCCGCAGGACGGCGATTTCGACAACTGCCAGCGGGTCGCGGCCTATCGAGCGCACTTCGAACCATCGGGAAACCAACTTGTCAAGAAGCTCCTGTCAATGCCGCATCCCACACGCTACGCACAGGAGGCTGGCTATCAGCAGGCCAAGGCGGTCCTGAAGCGCTGCCCGGAGGTCACGGCCATGATTGCCAACAATGATGAAATGGCATACGGGGCCATGCTGGCCTGCCATGAAGCCGGTCGGTCGGTTCCCAATCAGGTTTCCATTGCGGGGTTCGACGATTATCCCGGCAGCCAATTCACCGTCCCCCCCTTGACCACGGTGCGCCAGCATTTGACCGAGGTGGGATATCAATCCGTACAGGCCATCCATGATTTCGTAGCCGGCACGCTCGACCGTCTGCCCCGAAAGCAGCTCAAGCCTGAACTGATCGTACGCGGTTCCACTGCCAGTGTGCATTTGCTGGGGGCGAACTGAAGCGAAAAGATTGTTGAGACAAATCAGGCGGATAAACCCCGACAGGAGGTGCCGATGACCTAAAAAACAACACTCTCAAAAAAACGCGTGGTAGCGGTAGTTTGAGCAGCTGAGGTTGTGACCGGCAAAACTGGCTGGCCGGCCGGATGGGAACTGATCGTAGCCGGAAAAGTATAACCAGTAATCGAAGAGTGGATGGACCGGACGGGTTTATTCACGGATTCAGGAGAAGATCTGATGTTTAAGCATGTTTTGAATTTTTCCATGGTGAGTCTGGCCCTGATGTCGGCGACGGTCTGCGCGTCGGATCTGGCCTTGCTGTCCAACAACGTGAAGCCGGGGGCGTCCAATGCGGACTTTCCCGCAGGCATAACGGTTCTGCCCACCCAAATGACCACCAGTTGGATCACCGAAGGCGAGTTTGCCACGGATCCGGAGACGGTTAAAACCGGCCGCGGCGGGGCGGTTTACTTCGACGGCAACACCGGCAGCAACTGGAAAAGCCGGTCCTACAGCAAGTGGGGCGGGCCGATCTGGGCCACCCTGGTGGTGGACCTGGGTGAGTCGTATGAATTGGGTGCCTTCGATGTCTGGGCCCTGCATGAAGGCTCGCGCGACACCGAGCTGTTTAACGTGTTGCTGAGCGAGGACGGCACCACCTACACCGCTGTTGGCACGGCAAACATGCCGGCGGAGCCCAAGGGCAAAAACCAGTACAACAAGATGAACCTGGCCTTGGAGGCCCCGGTCAAGGCCCGTTACGTCCAGCTGCAGATTCAGCGCAGCAAATCCGCCAAGCAGCAGCAGATCTGTGAGATTGCCATCTGGGGCAACAAAGCGCAGGAATAGGGGCGTTCTTTTTCAATGATCTCGCACGCGGCCGCGAATCCGTTTCGCGGCCGCGCAGACCGAAAACATAGCCACGAATCGACTCGTGGAAGAATCAGGCAGATGGTGTAACGGAGTCAGGAAAGTCCGCAATGATCAAGTATGTGTTGAATTTAACGATGTTGTGCCTGGCCCTGCTGCCGATTTCGGCGCGAGCCTCGGATCTGGCCTTGCTGTCCAACAATATCGGGCCGGGCAAAAACAATGCGGATTTCCCGGCGGGCACAAAGGTTCTGCCAACAAAGATGACGACCACTTGGATCACCGCGGGTGAGTTTGCCACGGATGAGGAGACGGTCTCCACCAGTCGTGGCGGGGCGGTTCTGTTCGACGGCAACACCGGCAGCAACTGGAAGAGCCGTACCTACAGCAAATGGAGCGGGAAAAAGTGGGCCACGCTGGTTGTGGACCTGGGTGAACCCTATGCGCTGGGCGTCTTCGATGTCTGGGCTTTGCACGAAGAATCGCGCGACACCGAGCTGTTTCATGTGCTGCTGAGCGACGATGGCAAGACCTACACCCCCCAAGGCGTGGCAAGCAGCCAGGACGTGCCCTTGGAGAAAGGCCTGATGACCAAGATCCATCTGGCCTTGGAGGCCCCGGTCAAGGCCCGCTATGTCCAGTTTCGGATCCAGCGCCGCAAAGCGGCCCGTCAGCAGCAGATCGGGGAGATCGCCATCTGGGGCGTCAAGCCGCAGGAGGGGGTGAGCTACCTGGAATCGGACAGTCGCCCCACGGTTGCCTTTACCGTGCAAACCATCCAGTCTGGGGTGGTGAAAATCGACTGGAGCCAGAGCAGCAAACTCAATGCGGGCGTCAAGCAGTGGAAGATCTACAAAAGCGCCGGGCCCTTTGAATCCGTCAATCAAGGGGGCGTCGAGCTGGTCAATTCGTTTCCGGGCGCCTCCACGCATGCGGTGATCTATCCGTTGAAACCCGGCGGCACCCTTTACTTTGGCATGACCGCCGTCTACGAACAGGGCGAATATCCGAAGGTCAAAGCGGTGGCCACCCGGATGCCGCTGCCCTTGGAGTGCGACACCTTTGGCGACATGGTGGCGATCAACCACTTCTGGGGCGGGGGCGGTTCACGCGTCAGTCACGGACCCAACCAGGATGCCTACGAGCGCATTGCCCTGGAGCTGCTGGGGCAAACCGGCATCAAACAGACGCGCTGGTGGCGCGTGGATGCCGAGGTCTTCCGGCGATTTTACGAACAAGGCATCGGCGTGTACACCTATCCGCACGGCAACAATATCCGGGCCGCCTCGGCATTGGGGGTCAATGCCATCGCCGGTCCCAAGAACGAGCCCGATCTCAGCACCATGCCCATTGGGGGATACATCAAACGACTGGCCGAATTTTACAAAAAGAAAGAGTCTGAGAATCCGGACATGGTCATGTGCGCTCCCTCCAGCGGCCTGGAGGACCACTCCATCGACTGGTTGGACAAGTTCTACCAGCAAGGGGGCAAGCCCTATTTCGACGTCCTGGATCTGCACAGCTACTGCAAGATCTCCGGCGGCCACAAAGTCCCCGAAGGCTATCCGGCCGGCGCCCCGGAAGCCATGTACGACAACATGCGCAAGATACGCTCCGTCCTGGCCAAGCATGGCGATCAGGACAAGCCGGTCATCTCCACCGAGTTTGGCTACAGTGATGCCAAGGTCAACAACCCCTCCGGTAAAATCACCCTGCTCAGCCAGGCCCAGTACATCGTCCGCGGGCTGGTCATCCATCATGCGCTTGGATTCAAACGCGTCTTTTTGTACTCGTTCTGGGACGAAGGCACGGACATCAATTTCTCCGAACACCGCTTCGGCCTGATTGATTTCGACCTGCAAAAGAAACCCGCTTATCACGCGGTCAAGACGGTCATCGAGCAACTGGGTGATTGCCGGCTAAAGGGGCCGGTTGCCAACATGTCCCTTCCGTCTTTGGGGTATGTCTACCAGCAGAAAGATGGCGGCAACCTGGTCCATGTCGTCTGGGATGGCGTGCATCCGCGCAACGGCGTGTTCCAGACCAAAGCCAAGGTCGTCAGGCAGGTTGACATGTTCGGCGCCGAAACGCAGTTGATTCCCGACGACCATGGGCGGATTGGCGTGGTCTATGGGGGGTCTCCGGTCTACCTGCATGCGGATCAGGCAATCGTGTTTGTCAGTTCGGAAAAGGCCAAGCCGGTGGGCTCGCAATCCGAGTTGCAGGTCCAGTTGGACCCGAAGCCGGTCATCGTGGCGCCGGGTGCCTCGCAGGCCCTGCTGCCCGTTTCGGTGGAGAACCCGCGCAGTCACGACGTATCCCTCAAGCTGATGGTGATGGACGAACAGCAAAACAAATTGGCTGAGCAGCGGCAGACGGTCTCCGCCCAGAAGCATGAGCAACTGGCAGTCCGGATCGCCCTGAATAGCCAGACGCCGGTTTTGTCCAAACTGACCCTGCATGTCATCGAGCAGCAGGCTTCGGGCCTGGGGGCCACGTCCTCGTCCTATCCTTTCTTCGTGCGCAAGCTTCATCCAGCTTCCGGACAAGCCGCCACGATTCAGGCCCCCGTTCCCGGTTTGGAAAAGCCGGTGATGGTGCTGGCCAACGACAAACTGGAAGTGTCCATCGACGCCTGGCGCGGAGGGCGGGTGTTGGAAGTGATCGACCGACGCACCGGCAGCAACCAGGTGAACATCGACTATGGCGTCTTGCCCGACCTTCTCAATGTTCCTTTTGCCTTTGGCATCTGGGACACCTTCAACGGGAAGCTGAAAAACTCTCCCATGAAAATCCTCAAGGCCCAAGATGGGCGGCTTGAGCTGGAAGCGACCGCCGGCGAGCTGCAGATTCGCCAGGTCTGGGAGTTGGAGGGGGCCACGCTCACCCTGACCAACGCCGTCGCGAATCGTTCGGGTTCCGCTGTGAAACTCAAGTACAAGTCCCATCCCGAGTACACCGTCGGCGGCACCGGGGATTCGGTCGACGATGTGATCTACCTGCCCATGCAGAGCGGTATCGAAAAATTGCCGTTCTGGAGCGGGTTGGGGGACAAGCCTCTGGCTGAATTCGCCGCCCCATGGTGGGCCGCGGTGGATACCAAGCTCAACGTGGCGCTCAAGCAACAGTTCGGCGGAGAGGGCTGGGCGACTCCCCGCCTCTGGTTCGGCCAGGGACATTACAACGTCGAACTTTCAACGCAGCCGAATTTTACCTTGGCGGCCGGGCAGACCTGGCAAAGCCGCCTGAAATGGTCGGTCATCCATGTGGATCCCCGTAATATCGAAGGCAGTCTGAACCGCGAGTAATCACAGCACACAAGGAGGCAACGATGAACCCCCCCAAAAAACACGTTCCTGCGGAGCGCAGATTCACGCTGATCGAGCTTCTCGTGGTCATCAGCATCATAGCGATTCTGGCCAGCATGCTCCTGCCCGCCCTGAGCCGGGCCCGAGAGGCAGGCCTGAAGAGCGACTGCGCCGGCAACATTAGGCAAATCGGCGTGATGATGTCTCTCTACACCGATGACAACGATGACTGGATACCCAGTGCCTGGACCTGGTGGCGCGACGAGGTGCCGGGCTACATGTTTGGCGAACCTTTGCATGCCTCCGCCGGGTTGGGGCAGTATGGCGACGTGAGTCTGTTTATCGCCTGCAAGTCGAACGCGAAGCGCAGCAGAAAATACTATGGCATAAGTGAAATTCTGGGGGCGGGTGGAATTATGGGTGCAAATTGGCCACCGAAGCCGTCAAAGATTCAAGTGCGCCAGGTCATGACGCCAAGCGACACACTTGGGTTCGTTGATGGCCGGGTTACGGGAGATAGTTGGGTGGCTCGCCCATTCTGGAATGGCAAGAGCACGGAAAGACGCTATGGCTGGGAGAGGCACCATCAAACACCCAACATCGTTCATGTGGACGGGCATGTTTCCAGCCGCCCTTATAGAATGATTGATGTCTACACCTCGGGCGACGAGAGTAAGAAGCTCTGGCAGTACAAGTAGGCGCGACTATGTTTGACTGGCCCAAGAAGAGCCTCCAGTTCAGCTTGGTGGGTCAGGATGGCATCGGGTACACAACGTGGTCGGGTTCGGAGGGAAAACGCCGGCGATCAGCGCATTAACCAGCGAACAATCGCATCATACAAGGAGGATACGATGCAAAATCCCCCAAAACGCGTCCTTGGGGAACGCGGTTTCACGCTGATCGAGCTTCTTGTGGTCATCGCGATCATTGCGATTCTGGCCAGTATGCTTCTGCCCGCCCTGAGCCTGGCGCGCGAGGCCGGCCGAAAGGCTGATTGCGCTAGCAACATCCGGCAACTCGGCGTGATGCTGTCCCTCTACACCGATGACAACGAGGACTGGATCCCGACTCTCTGGACCTGGTGGCGCGACGAGGTGCCGGGCGGCTGGTTTGGCTCGCCCTTGCATGCATCCGCAGGATTGGGGCAGTACGGCGACACTAGCTTGTTTTCTGCCTGCAAGTCACTGCCGGACCGGAAGAGAAAGACTTATGGCTTAAACGAAAAACTTAGCAGCAATGCTTGGGGTGGGGCCAATTGGCCTCCGAAAGCCGCCGCGGTGCGGATGAGGCAGGTGGCGACCCCAACCGACACCATTGCGTTTGTCGACGGTTGTGTCTGGGTAGACAGTTGGTCGGCCCGTCCATTGCTAGTTCCAAAAGGAGGGTCATGGGCCACGGAACGACGCTACGGCTGGGAACGACATAACTTGCGCCCCAACATGGTCCATGTGGACGGACATGTGTCCAGTCGCCCCTATCGCCAGTTGGATGTCTACTCGTGGGCTGACGAGAGTAATAAGTATTGGAACTATAAGTAGAGGCGAGTCAACGAGTGGCGACCAGGCCACTTCGGAGTCCCCTGGGTGCCCCGCACTCGCCAGCGGCCAATGCCTACGCCAGCAGTTTTTTGAGCCGGGCGGTTGTCCAGGTGTCGATGCCCAGACTGGCCGCCGCGGCGCGGACTTGTTCGTTGGCGGTGACTACGGGAAGGTTCAGCACCCGGGCGCAGGCCAGAGTGGCCGCATCCACTGCGGCCACGGCCTTGGCATCGGCATCCAGGAAGGCCCGAATGTACTGCAGCGCCAGCTCGGTCAGGGCCCGTTCCTCGCGGGAGAGCTGAATGGTCCGAGACCGGTTCTTGCGATAGTCGGGCTGGTCAATCCAGTCAACCACGGGCTCCAGGCGCGAGTCCTCCTCCAGTTCCCGCCGCAGATCATCGGTGATATACAGGCAGTAGCACGGTTGCCCAAACTCCCGGAACAGGAGGGGATGGCAGGTGGTCGCCAGGCATAGATAGGCGCTGCTGTCCACGAGTATCTTGGACTGGTTCATGGTCGCCGTCCTCCGGAACGCTGCCCGGGTGTCTTGGGTTGAACCCTTCTTCCCCCCGCCGACTTCTGCTTGCCGGCGGCTTTGCGGCCCTGGCCCTTTTGGAAGCCTTGCACGATGGCCTGGGCATCCAGCACGGAAATCTGCATGATCAGCTGTACCAGTCCCACAGGCCCGTCACAGCAGGCGCATTCCTGCTTCAGACTCTCGAAAAAGGGGGTCTCGAAATTCTCCGCGGCCCCCCGGATGAACATCGGCGCCGCGGTCAGATTCTTGCCGAAAAGGCTCTGGGCCATCGACCGGTACTGGCGGTTGTATTTGTCATCCACCCCTCCGACTTCGCGGATTTTCAGCGGCTCGATTTCGTGGGCGAGGGCATAGTCGTTGATGGCCCGGCAAATGGTCATGGGGGGCAGGAAATGTTCCTTAGCCAGTTCCACGATGCGATTGTAGCGGGCACCGAAGTTGCTGTTGGCGATCAGTTCCCGGTAAACGCTTTTGGAATAGGCGGGGGGGAAGAGCAGCAGGCGCGAGAAACGTTCGACGAAGGTGGCGGCCTTATTGCTTTCAAGCTTGCGGGCCAGGATTTGGCCCAGGTGTCTGGCCAGATACTTCTTGACCTGGTGGCGGGTGTTGTCCATGTTCAGGTAGCACCAGGTCATGCCGGACCGCCGATGCCGGATCTGCAGCAGGTTGCTGGTCGTGCCGCATTCGCCCCAGAGCACCGGAATGATCACCGCCCTGAGGGCCGGGAACATCTTGGCCAGGTGGACCACATTCAGCTTGGCGTCCCGGCCCATCCGGACGGTTTCGCGCAGCTGTTCGGCCAGAGCCAGGGTGGCCTCGTAGTCGGGATCGGCGTCCGCTGGGGTCAGAGCTTTGTCCGGCAGCCCGGGTGCCAGGCGCGCGGCCAAAGGCTCCAGTAGTCCGGCTCCTTCGGCGGCCACCCGGAGGCGTTCCTGGTCGCGATACAGCAGCACTCCGGCGGGATAGACCAGCTTGCTGGAAGGCTTTCCCTTCTCAGAAACCAGGTCTGAATAGGGCAGTTTGAGCAGAAGACCGAGGCTCAGGAGCTGATCGGGCCGGGGAAAGGCATGGCCTTGCTCCCACGAGGCCAGATCCTGGCCGGAAATCCCCAGCTGGGCGGCCAGGCCAGCCCGGTCCAGGCCGGTCTGGTCCAGGGCCGCGGCCATGGCAATGGAATTGAGGGTGGTTTTCATGCACGCTTACCTTACGGGCCGGACCGGGGTTTGCAATGCGTGCGAATGTGCGCATTGGCCCCGGGTTATGGCAGGGGTCATCGGGCTGGCTTCGCGATACGGGCCACGATGGCGTCGCCCATGGCGGCGGTGCCGACGGCCTTGCTCTTGTCCGTGGCGATGTCGCCGGTGAAAATGCCGTCCTCCAAGGTTTGGGCCACGGCCTGGTCGATGGCGTCGGCGGCCTCCGCTTGGCCGAAGCTGTAGCGCAGCATCATGGCGGCGGAGAGGATCTGGGCGATGGGATTGGCGATGCCCTTGCCGGCAATGTCTGGGGCGGAGCCGCCGGCGGGTTCGTAGAGGCCGAACTTCTGCTGGTTGATGCTGGCGGAGGCGAGCATGCCCATGGAGCCGGTGATCATGGCGCATTCGTCGGAGATGATGTCTCCGAACATGTTGCCGCAGAGCAGCACATCGAACTG
>JBFJXC010000061.1:0-12957 GCA_041623325.1 Lentisphaeria bacterium
CAAGCTTGTGGCGGGGCAGTTCAATGGTTCCGGTGGGTCGGATGCGGGCGGCCAGAGTCGCTTCCGGAAGGCCGGTGCCGGGCGCCAGCAGATACAGGTGGAGTCCGGCCTGTTGAAGCCCGGCCCAGAGGGCGTTCGAACATCGGTTGGCCACCACCACTCCTTCGGGTGCCAGCAAGGCGGCCAACTCCCTGCAGAAGTCGGCCGTCAGCATGCAGACCGAGGCCTCCACATGGGTCGGTTCAAGCAAGATCACCTCGAACGGCTCGTCGAATTGCCGGATTTGTTGGCGCGGGTCCCCGGGCACGACCTGCAGGCTGGCATACGCGGTTTCGCACACACGCTCCCGCGCCAGCTGCCGAACAAGCCCCTGCCAGGATTGCGGATACCGTCTTTCATCGAAGGTGCGGGTGGTGTTCAGCATGAGCGAGTGGATGTCGCATCGCAGTCCGCGCCCCGCTTCCTGAAACGCCTCCAGGGCCAAGGACGCGCTCTCGGCCCCGATATGGAGAATCCGCAAGCGCCTCCTGGCAAAGCGGCCGGCCAAATCCAGCGCGTTGATGATTCCCGGCTTCCGCCCTCCGCCCTCCGGCTTCCATCCTCCTCCCTCCAGTTTCCGCCCTCCGTCCTGGCACTGGTCCCCCTGGTTCCAGCCGCGCTGCCGCATCTGAAGCTCCAGGTAGTCAAGAAACTGGGCCTTGGTCAACCACCAGTGCGGGGCCAGCAGGTGTTCGGTCGGCGTGTCGCTGGTCAGGCGCATCACCACCCAGTCCCGCGGAAGACGCCGCAGAAAATCCATCAGGATTTCGGCATACTCATGTTCGTCCCACACCTCGATCTGGCCCCGACGCCACATCGCCTCCAGCGCGGTTCCGGACACCACATGAAGATTGTGGATTTTGATGCCGGAAAGCGGCAGTCGGGAGAGTTTCTCCGCGGTCCGGCGGCGGCTGGTCGCATCGTCGCCGGGAAGCCCCAGTATCACGTGGGCGGCCACGTGGATGCCGTGGGCGGCCAAGTCGTGCGCCGCCTTCGCGGAACAGGCGAAGTCATGGCCGCGGTTCATGGCCGAGAGCACCGCGTTGTTGGCGGTCTGGATGCCCAGCTCCACCCAAAGGTCGGTCCGGGTGGCCAGCTCTCCCAGGAAGTCAAGCACGCCCGGACTCAGGCAGTCGGGGCGGGTGGAGACGACGACGGCCCGGAAGGGATGCGTTTCCAGTACCTCCGTGAACATGGCGCGGAGTTGTCCGATGGGGGCGTTGGTGCTGGTGTAGGCCTGGAAGTAGGCCATGAATTCGGTCGCCTGGTAGCGGCGCCGGGCCACGGCAATCCCCTTGCGGACCTGATCGGCCAAGCTCATGCGAGGTTGCAGATGGGCGGCCCGCGCCCCCGACTCCCCGCAGAAAAGGCAGCCTCCCTCCAGAGTGTCCGGATCGCGGTTCGGGCAGCCCAGGGCCAAGTCGACCGGCACGCGCTGCAGAACGGCACCGTAGCGCCGTAGCAGGAAGGTCTTGTAGTCCAGATAGGGTTTGTCGGACATGGAAACCTCCTAAAGCGCCGTGCAGCGGCCGGCCAGGATGTCGTGGGCGGCCAGGGGTTCGACCACAGGAGGCAGATCCGGCGGCGGGCCTTGTTTGCCGCAAATCAAGATCACCCGTACGCTGGCTCCGCAGGCCTGAACGGCGTCCACCAGGTCTTGGCGCGGTTTGTCCCAGTTGAGCAGCACGAAAAGGGCGCCGCTGAGCTGTGGGGCTTCCTCCATGATCTGGGCGCTGAGTTCCGGGAAGGTGTCGGGGCGCTGGGGTTGGAGGCAGGCCAGAATGTCGAGGATGTTCTCCAGGTAGGCTAGGCTGCGGCCGCTCTGAAAACGGTAGACATCCTTGCCGGCGGCGAAGAGGTCGACCACGAAGTCGTGCCGGCAGAAGTGGTCGGCGATGGCCGCCCCCAGGGATACAGCGGCTTCGAAGACGGGGTCGGCCGGTTTGCCGAGGCCGAGGCTGAACCAGGCTGGTGGTGGGCGGTGGTTGTCTAGGATTAGGGCCGCTCGGCTGAGGTATTCCTCGCAGAATTCACGGACGACGGGCTGGCCGGTGCGGGCCCAGGAGCGCATGTGCAGGTGCCGGAGGCTGTCGCCCTCCCGATAGTCGCGGCAGCCGAGGAACTCCATGGATTCCCCGATTTTGGAACTGAGGGCGATGCCGCGGGGCTGGTAGCGGCGGCCTATGGGCAGTCGGAGAGTGCCGAGAGGGGCGAAGGAGGGGTGGACCATGAGCATCTGCCGGTGGCTGCCGGTGGCTCCCCAGCACCAGAGTCCGAAGGGGAAGGTGGAGGCGACCCGGACGGAGGGCAGCAGGTAGTCGCCGCGGCGCAAGGCGTGGACGGTGGCCGTGAGCCGGACGGTCCGGCCGCCAGCCAAGTCCGGCGTGCAGGCGGGACGGGTGATCATGCGCAGGCCGCGGGGCAGGGGCAGGGTGTCGGTCACCAGGTCCCAGAGAGGGCGTTTGCCGTGATTGGTTAACTGGTAGCTGACGGGGAAGTCGGCCCCGGCGGTCACTCGTTTGGCCAGGATGCGGTTGATCTCCAGGCGGGGCCTGACGAACCAGCCGACGATAAAGTCGAGTCCGAAGAGGGTCAGAATGGCGAAAGAGAGCAGGTGGATGGGCATCAGCAGGATGAGGGAATAGGGCAGGATAATGCCCAGGCAGAGCAGGATGAAGCGTGCCGGCAGGGTCATGCCGCAGCATGAAGGCATAGAGCCAGAAGAGCAGGGTGACGGTGGCCGATTGGTAGCCTTTGCGGCTGGGGATGCGCGCGGCCAGGTCGGACGGCCCCGCGTAGAAGCGCTGCTCCAGTGTGCGCAGGGACCTCATACGGGGGCCTGCAGGTTGCCCAGTAGTTCGTTGATCAAGGCGCGTTTGTCCAGACCCGAATACTGGGCCTTGGCTTCGGCCACGATCCGATGGGCCAACACATGGGCGGCCAGTTCCTTGACATCGTCCGGAAGCACGTAGTCGCGCCCGCGCACGAAGGCCAGTGCCTGACAGGTGCGGTAGAGGATCAGGGTGGCGCGTGGGCTGGCCCCCAGGCGCAGGCGGGGTTCGTCCCGGGTGGACCGGACCAGAGCGGCCATGTAGTGCACCACACTGGACTCGACTTGGATCTCGCACACCTGGCGCTGCATGGCCACCACGTCCCCGGCCGTGGCCACCGCCTCGAGTTTCTCGAGGGGATGGGCCTGGCGCTGGTCCATGACGATGTCGATCTCCTGCTCCGCGTCGGGATAGCCCATGGTCACCTGCATGGCGAAGCGGTCCAGCTGGGCTTCGGGGAGGGGATAGGTGCCGTGGTATTCCACCGGATTCTGAGTGGCCAGCACCAGGAAGGGGGTGGCCAGGTCGTGGCGGTGTCCTTCGATGGTCACCTGCCGCTCGCTCATGGCCTCCAGCAGGGCCGACTGGGTCCGAGGGGAGGCCCGGTTGATTTCGTCGGCCAGCAGGATGTGGCTAAAGACCGGTCCGGGCCGGAAGGTGAAATCCCCGGACTTGGCCGAATAGATCATGCCGCCGGTGATGTCGGAGGGCAGGAGGTCGGGCGTGAATTGGATGCGGTGGAAGTCCGCGTGGATGGAGCGCGCCAGGGCCTTGGCCAGGGTGGTCTTGCCCACCCCGGGCACGTCTTCGATCAGAACGTGCGCATTGCTGCAGAGGGCGACCAGGATCAGGTCCAGAACCTCTTCTTTGCCACGGATGACCTGCCCCAGGTTCCGCTTGATCTTCGTAATGGCTGACATGTTGCTCCTTGCTTTCTTCCGTCCAGAATCTAGAATCTAAAATCGAAATTCCAAGACCGGGCAACTGCGAGGAGCCTATGACGCGCTGGCCGCACTATCGAGATCGATTCCCTGCACTGATGCAGGAGGCCCAGCGGCGTCACGCCGCCAGTCCCGCCTGCCACGACTGGAGTCATACCCTGCGGGTGCTCAAGAATGCCCGGCATCTGGCCAAGGTGGAGGGCGCGGACATGGTGGTGGTCGAATACGCCGCCGTTTTGCACGATATCGGCCGGCCGTCCGAACTTGCGGACCAGGGCCGGACCTGCCATGCGGCCTTGGGGGCCGATCTGGTCAGAAAGATTTTACCGGGTTTGGGGGCGGACGATCCTGAGTTTGTCCGGCATGTGTCCGAATGCGTCGGCACCCATCGCTACCGGCGCCGCGATGGCGGCGAGCCGGCCAGTCTGGAGGCGCGCATCATCTACGATGCCGACAAGCTCGACTCCATCGGCGCCATCGGCATCGGCCGCGCCTTCCACTTTGCTGGACGCACCGGGGCCCGTATCCACAACACCGCCGAAGCGGCCCTGGCCTCTGACAGCTACAGTCGCGAGGATACCGCCTATCGCGAGTATCTGGTCAAGCTGCGTTTCATTCAGGATCGCATGCTCACCGGCGAGGGCCGGCGCCTGGCCCGCCAGCGCCACGAGGTCATGGTTGAGTTCTTCCACCAGCTGAATCGAGAAGTCGACAACGAGGATTTCTAGAAAGGAGTGCCCCCACCCGATCGAACCCCAAACCGGAAAGCCGCCTGAAACTCAAGCAGACCATCAAGGAGCGTTTATGTTACACACCGTTCGAACCCTGGTTGCCGCCGTGGCCCTCGTGGCCGTTGGTGCCTCCTGCCCGGCCCAACAAGAGGC
The DNA here is from genome assembly GCA_041623325.1 of Lentisphaeria bacterium. Classification (GTDB taxonomy): domain Bacteria; phylum Verrucomicrobiota; class Lentisphaeria; order Oligosphaerales; family JBFJXC01; genus JBFJXC01. The sequence continues at coordinate 4,696 of JBFJXC010000061.1, forward strand.
CATGGCCCCCAATTCCGCAGAAACCGTCGTCGCGCAAAAGGAGAAAGCTCCCATGCTCATCATGGAAACATCCCTCGGAAACGTCACCATCGAACTCTGGCCGGACAAGGCCCCTGTCACCGTTGAAAACTTCCTCAAGTACGTCGACGAAAAGTTCTTCGACGGCACCATTTTCCACCGCGTCATTCCCGGCTTTGTGATCCAAGGCGGTGGCATGACCGCCCAGATGAGCCAGAAGAAGACGCATGCCCCCATCAAGAACGAGGCCACCAACGGCGAGAAGAACCTGCGCGGCACCCTTTCCATGGCCCGTACCCAGGTGGTCGACAGCGCCACCAGCCAGTTCTTTGTCAGCCTGAAGGATAACGGGTTCCTGGACCACACCAGTCCGACTCCCCAGGGCTTCGGCTACGCCGTTTTCGGCAAGGTTGTCAAGGGCATGGACGTGATCGACAAGATCGCCCAGGTCAAGACCGGCAACCATGGCATGCACCAGGATGTGCCCGTCGAACCGGTCCTGATCAAGAGCCTGCGTCGAGCCAGCGACTCCTGAAATGCCGGTCGGCAACCCCTGGATTCCTGGCATCGCCGTGAATCCTGGGGGCGCCCGGCAGCGGTTGTAAACCGAAGAGGGCCGCGCGGCCTCGGGAGGGGGAGGGGGAGGGATGAGACCGCGCGGCCCTAGGGGAAACCACTATACAGGCTCGGGCCGGTTTGCCAAGTCGGCATTCACGCTATTTTTGCGGCCGGTTCCGGTTCCGGAGATCGCCAAACCAGGCGTTGACCCCGCTTGAATCCGGCGCTATTATAGAGGTTTTTTGACCGGCCCAGGGATGGAGACCTAGCCATTGGCCTTCGTATGTCCATCGGATCGGCAATTGGCCGACTTTGGTCAGGTGGCACCATTGCCCCAACAGACATACCCCGCTTAGAATCGAGATAACCAGATGGCAAGAAAACGAGTGGCCCTGATTGGCGTGACCGGCTACGGCAGCGTTCATTACACCCATGTTGTACAGTTGGCCGAGCGCGGTCTGCTGGAGCTTAGCGCGGTGGTGATCATCAATCCTGAGGAGGCCGCCGACAAGGTGGCGCGGCTGCAGGCCATGGGCACCCGGATATTCGGTTCGACGGCCGATCTTTACGCCGCCATGGCCGGGGACCTGGACATCGTCTTCATCCCCACTGGCATCCACCTGCATGAACCCATGACCCTCCAGGCTCTGCGCGCCGGTGCCAACGTGCTGGTCGAAAAGCCCGCCTCCGGAACCATCGACAGCGTCCGCCGCATGCTGGCAGCCGAGCGCGAAACCGGCAAGTGGGTCGCGGTCGGGTTTCAGCATATTTCCGCTCCTGAAGTCCACGTGATCAAAAAGGCCATCGTCGACGGCGACATCGGCCGCATTCAGTCCATCTCCTTCCTGGGAGTCTGGCCGCGGTCGGACGCCTACTACAACCGGAACAACTGGGCCGGAAAACTGGCCTGCAACGACATCTGGATCCTTGACTCCCCGGCCAACAACGCCTTCGCCCATTACACCAATCTGGCCCTCTTTTTCGGCGGGGAAACGTTCGAAACCATGGCTAGGATTCAGACTGTCCAAGCCGAATTGTATCGCGCCCGGCCCATCGAGTCTTTCGACACCTGCAGCATCCGTTATCTGACCACCGCCGGCTTCCCGATCTGCTGCAACCTGACTCACTCCTCCGATGTGTCAGTCCACCCCGAAATCCGAATCAAAGGCTCGCGAGGCACGATCTTCTGGAAACAGGATTCCAGCTATACCATTACCAACGACGACGGTCTGGAGCTTTCCGGAAAGGTAAAGCAGCCCCACGAATTCCTCTTTGCCGCCGCGGTTGCAAAACTCGATGAGCCTGACACCTTCCTCTGCACCCTGAAAATGGCTGGCAACCAGGTCTATTGTCTGAACGCCGTCCATATGGCAACCTCGCCATGGGACATCCCGGCCGCGTATGTCACCATCCAGCCTGAAGACGGGACTCATTGCGTGGCTGGCATTGCCGATTCCCTGACGCAGGCCTACCAGCAAGGCAAGCTGCTTAGCGAACTGGGCACGGTGGCTTGGGCCAAGCCCTCGGCGATCTATCCTTGCGCGAGCATGGACCGCTTCACGGGGCTTGCCACCCAGGACAGTCTGGCCCCGTCGAGCGGCGGTTTCCACGCCTGAGGGCACCGAAGGCCCGGTCGGCATGCCGGAGAATGCTTTTCTCCCATTGCCCCCCCCAGGATACCACACGACTGTGATCCGGCGCTTTTGTCAAAACACCACATCTCTCACGAAAAAAGCCCGCCTGGTGCAATTTCCAGGCGGGCTTTGAATTTGTAGATGGTACCCCGGAGAGGAATTGAACCTCCGACCTGCGGTTTAGGAAACCGTTGCTCTATCCACTGAGCTACCGGGGCACCGGAAGGGCCATAATGTGCCACCGTAAGCACAAAAAGCAATGCTGGGGGCAGGATACCCTCTTCCCATCTTCTTCTCCTTGTCTTGTATCCGGCATCCCGTATTCTGAATCCCCCCTCACCCTTCCAGCTCCCTCCAGCTCAGAATCTCCAAGCAGCGGCTCTGGGTGTGGAAACGGGCGATCTGGCCGGTGTTTTGCCAGTCGGGGATTAGGTATAAGGGGCGGTTTTCGGCATCGCGGTAGCGGTAGTCCTGGTGGAAATGCCCGGCCAGGATGGCCTGGACATCGTTATTAAAGCAGCGGTCGGCGTAGTTTTTTATCTCGCGTTCGGGCATGAACTTTCGGAATTTGTTGTTCCGCTGCTTCAGGCGGCGCTTGACGGCGTCGGCAATCTTGGGGCCGAAGGGAAGACAGCGCAGCAGGGTCTTGACCAGGAAGCCCTTGGTGAGTTTCCGGAAGCGGAAGTAGTTCACATCTCGGCGGTTGACCAGATCGCCGTGGATGAACAGGTGCCCGTGCTCGTCCCGCCAGCAGGCCGGGTCGCACCAGGTGAAGCACTCGGGGTGCTCCTGGGTCAGAAAGAACTCGTGGTTGCCCTCTACGAAGCCGACGGTGCGGACGGCCTTCTGACGGCGGCACCAGTCCAGGAAGTCGCGGTGAATGGCCGTCTCGTAGCGGGGCAGGGCGATCCAGAGATCGAAGATGTCGCCGAGGAAGACGACCTCCTCCCGGGTCGTCCTGGCGATGGTGTCGAGCATGTCGAAGAACTCGGCGGCGTTGCCGTTGCTGACGTGTGAGTCGGTGATCAGAAGCATGGCGAGGTCATGTTATTGGGTTGGCGGGTTGATGGGTTGGTGGGGAATATACCCTGCGCTCTCACATTCCGGCTCCCCTTCAGGGAGCAAGTTTCAATTTCTCCCTAATCCCAGGGTTTGACCCTGGGCTTGAGTCCAAGATCCCCTTGGGGGACTCCAACGAGCCCTACTGCCTCTCGATCCAGTCCTTGGCGGCCAGGAGTCCGTCGAGGGCGCTGGTCATGATGCCGCCGGCGTAGCCGCTGCCCTCGCCGACGGGCAGGAGGTCGGGTGTATTCTCCGATTCCCGAGCCGGGGTGCGCAGGATGCGCAGGGGGGCGCTGGTGGTGGTTTCGGCCCCGATGAGGAGGCCGTTGTCGATCCAGCCGGGAACTCGCCGCTCCAATGCCCGCAGACCGCTGCGCAAGCGCTCAATCAGAAACGGTGGATACAGGTCGGCCAGATCGGCGGGAACCAACGGTCGTCGGCACGAGTTTTTCGGCAGGCTGCGGGAGACTCTCCCGGCCAGGAAGTCGGCCAGGCGCTGCGCCGGCAGTCCGTAGTCGGCCCCGCCCATGCGGAAACAGGTTGCTTCGATGCGCTCGCGCCAGGCAAGGCTGTCCATGGGGGTGGCCGCCACTTCCCCCGCCTCCAGGTTGGCAACCATGGCGGCGTTGGTGAAGGCCGAATTACGTTGGCTGAAGGACATGCCGTTCACGCTCACCAGCCCCGGTCGGGACGAGCAGGCGACCACCTCGCCCCCCGGGCAGCAGCAGAAGGAATAGACGGAGTGGTCTTGGTGGTCGACCTTGGCAGACAGCTGATAGGGGGCGTTGCCCAGAAGCTCCAGCACTCGGGGGTCGCGGCCGTAGAAGCGGCCGGTGATCATGGAGGCGGGATGCTCGATGCGGAAGCCCACGGCGTTGCCCTTGGTTCCCAGGGCCACCCCGCGCTGGTCGAGGAGGCGGTAGGTGTCAAGAGCGGAATGACCGATGGCCAGCACCAGCGGCTTGGCCCTCATCCAATCGTCGTTCAGGAGGACTTCCAGCTCTCCGCGTGGGGTGCGGCGCAGGTCGCGGAAGCGGGTGTTGAACCGGATGGTCGCGCCCAACGATGTCAGCCGCTGCCGCAGGCGGGGCAGCATCCTGATCAGGTGGTCGGTGCCTACATGGGGCTTGGCATCGTAGCGGATCGAGTCGTGGGCCCCGGCCGCGACGAACTCGTCCAGGATGCGCGGCATCCAGGCATGTTTGGTTCGTGTGTTCAGCTTGCCGTCGGAAAAGGTCCCGGCCCCGCCCTCGCCGAAGTACATGTTCGACTCAGGCTGCAGCTGGCCATCCGCCCAGTAGCGCTGCACATCCCCGGCCCGTGTCTCCACGGGCTGGCCGCGATCGACAAGCAGCGGCTTCAGGCCAGCTTCGGCAAAGGCCAGGGCGGCAAACAATCCGGCCGGTCCGCAACCGACGATCACCGGAGCCGCCTCGGCAATGTCGGCAGGGGGGATGACAGGGGGCGCCGGCACCCGGTACGGTTCAAACCGACTGCCCGCCGGCGGGGCGTAGTCGTCCGGCACGGTCACCGCCAGGGTGTAGACGAACTTGAGGAAACGGTGCTGGCGTGCGTCCAGGTTGCGGCGGAGGATGGTGACGTTGCCCAGGTCGCGGCTGGGCAGGCCCAGTGCGGCGGCCGCGGCGGCGCGCAGATCGCCCTCGAGGACGGGAAGCTCGATGTTGGGGACAAGCAGGGTCACAATGCGAAGAACTTGCTGGCCTTTTTGAGAAAGTCGCCGAGGCGGGGGTAGGCCTTCTGGTCGCAACTGCTGGCAAAGTCTTCAAGCTTTTCGCGCTGGGCTGGGGTCAGCTTGGTGGGGATTTCCACCAAAATGCGCACATGCTGATCGCCCCGCCCGTAGCCGCGCAGCGATGGAATGCCCTTGCCGCGCAGGCGCAAGACGGAGGCGTTCTGGGTTCCGGCCGGGATCGTCAGTTCGGCGGTGCCGCTGAGAGTGGGCACCTTGATCTTGCCGCCCAGGGCCGCGGTTGTGAAGGGCACGGGAACCTCGCAGAAAACGTCGTTGCCGTCGCGCTCGAACAGTTCATGATCCTTCACATGGATGACCACGTACAGGTCGCCCTGGGGGCCGCCGCGCACCCCCCCCTCGCCCTCGCCGGACACCCGCAGCCGAGAGCCCGTGTCGACTCCCGCCGGGATGTGGATTTGTATCTGCTTGCGGACTTGGACCCGGCCTTCGCCGCGGCAATCGCTGCAGGGTTTCTCGATTTTTTCTCCGGTTCCCTGGCAGTAGGGGCAAGGTTGGCGGACGCTGAAAAACCCCTGGGCCATGGTGGTCTGCCCCGTGCCGCGGCAATGCTGGCAGGTGTGGCGGGAGGTTCCGGGCTCACAACCGCTGCCGCTGCAACGCGTGCAGGTTTCCGCCCGCGGAATTTCGATCTTCCGGTCGGCCCCGAAGACCGCATCCTCGAAGGGCACTTGGATGTCGTAGCGCAGGTCGCTCCCTTTCTGGGGGCCAGTCTGGGAGCGGCCGCTGCCGCCGAAGAAGTTGTCGAAGATGCTGCCGCCAAAGACCTGGCTGAAGATGTCGAAGGGGTCGCCGTGCTGGGCGCCGCCGCCGCGCCCCCGCTGGGTGAAGGCGTCGTGGCCGAACTGGTCGTATTGGCGGCGCTTGCCGTCGTCGCTGAGCACTTCGTAGGCGGCGGAGGCTTCCTTGAACTTCTCTTCGGCCTCGTGATCGCCTGGATTCTTGTCCGGGTGAAACTTCAAGGCCAGTTTGCGATAGGCCTTCTTGATTTCCTCGGCGCTAGCGGAGCGGTTCACTCCCAATATTTCGTAATAGTCTCGTGCCATATCTGCTTATCCGCTCGACTCTGCTTGCTGTTAAACCGTTAGCTGTCGGAGGCCTCGGTCTGGCCGGCCTCGGCGGGGGCGTCCTGTTTGGGACCGCTGCTGACCACCACGGTTGCCGGGCGGATCAGACGTTCGCCCATGCGGTAGCCGCATTTCCATTGCTGCAGCACTTGGCCGGCCGGAATCTCCTGGCTGGGTTCGTGGGCCACCGCTTCGTGTTCGGTGGGGTCGAACTCCTTGCCGACGGCCGATACCTGCTCCACCCCCAGGCTCTCGAATGCCCGGCGGAATTCGGTCAGGATCATATCCATGCCCTGCTTGAGGGTGTTGAAATCCCCATTCTTTTCCGCATGCTCCGTGGCCATCTGGAAATGGTCGAAGACCGTCAGGAAGTCGCTGACGACCATGACCTTGCTGGCGTTGCGAATCTCCCCGAATTCGCGCTGGACCCGCTTGCGGTAGTTGTCCATTTCGGCCCGGGCTCTCAAGTAGCGTTCCTGGGCTTGGTCCAGCTGGGTCTTGAGGTCCACTTCAGCCGGGGCGGCTTCGGCGGCGGCTTCGGCGGCCGGGGGCGTCTCGGCGGCCTCTTCAGGGGCCGGGAGGTTTTCGATCGGTTCCTGAGTCTCTTTCTCGGGTTTGGAGGTTTTTTTGCTCATCATCTTTCGCATCTTCTTCCTGGCTGGGGCCTTACAAGTCTTAAGCCCTTCATAACGAGATGGTCCGGGCCGGAAAGGGTCGAATTTTTTCAAAGCGTATAATGTGATTCGCCAAGCGAGCTTTGCCAGCCATCCTGCTGGGGCAAATGGGCGAATTGATCGGCCGGAGGTAGGCCAGGCTGTAGGCCAGTGTGTGGAAAACGGGGATTCAGGGAGCCGGACAGGCGGAAAAATCCGGTGATGCCCTCGGCCCGTTTGGGGCTAAAAGCCCAAGGTGACATTCATGAAGATCAGGTTCATGCCATTGTTGGGTTTCTTCAATCCGGCATTTGAATAATGCATCAGCCGCAGGGCCAGCGAGTGACGGCTTTCAGGGCCAAAAAGCAGGCCCACGCCAAGCAGGTCCTCGAACTGGTAGTTGGAGGAGAGATCGCGGCGCCCGAACTCGGTATCGGTCAGCAAGGCCACGCCTACTCCCGCCTCAACAAAGAGAATGTAATGCTTTTGGGAGAGGGGCCTATAATAGGCAAGGACGGGTGTGTACGAGAGCGTCCCCAAGGAGTTCTCATTGCCCTCCCACCAGGACAGCGACAGCTCATGGTGCCCCGACAGGTACCCCGTGTCCGACTGCCACCAGCGGCTATTAAATGGCTTGTGGGCGGATAGGCGGTAGACGGTGGCGGATTCATCCCCGCTGCCAATCCCGATACTTAGGCTTTCTTCCCCATGAACCACACTCATCGCCGCGCATGCTATCCCAACCATGAGGCATTTCTTCAGCTTCATGCTCCAGCTCCATGTTCATGGTTCCAGTTGTGCCCCCTGAACGGTCACCTTACACCCGTCGTGACCAAGCCGCAAAATGGCCGGTAAAATACCCGGCAGGGGGTGCGGACCGGGTTGACGCCGTCGGGGAATCGATGTTAGATAAGCTGTACAGACGATGTGCCAACGACACGATTGAGGCTTTGGGAGTGTGTGGAAAAAGGGAGCAGCGATTATGATCCTGGTCATGAAACCCAGCGCCAGCCCGGCTGAGATAGAAGAGGTCAGGCAGCACGTCGTTGATCTGGGCTACGAACCGCGCCTGATTACCGGGGTGGAGCGTACCGTCATCGCGGCGGTGGGCGACGAACTCTCGCACCGCTCCCTGACCATTCTCCTGAGCATGGACGCGGTCGAGAACGTCATCCCCATCCAGAAGCGCTACAAACTGGCCTCGCGCGAGTACCACCCCGGCGACTCGATCCTGCCCATCGGCCCTCTCAAGATCGGCGGCAGCCATTTTCAGGTGATGGCCGGCCCTTGTGCCATCGAGAGCCGCCAGCAGATCCACGCGGTGGCCGCGGACTTGTGCGCCTGCGGGGTCGGCATTATTCGCGGCGGGGCCTTCAAGCCCCGGACCTCGCCTTACGATTTCCAGGGACTGGGCGATGAAGGCCTGGAGCTGCTGGCCGAAATCAAACAGGAGTTCGGCGTTTGTGTCATCACCGAAGTCGTTGGGGTGACCCACGTGG
>JBFJXC010000062.1:0-12940 GCA_041623325.1 Lentisphaeria bacterium
CGTCGACCTTTCCTTCGGCCACGCCAAAGCCCGCTTCATCCCGATCTATGTGACCCCGTTGAGAGTCGCGCCCGCGGCAGCCCCCTCGCCCCTGCCCACCCCAGCACCGGGCCAAAAGGGCCAGCTGAAACTGACCCGGAAAGAGCCGGCGGCCTCGCCTCGCATCAGCCTGCAACCCGCGGCGCCCGACCAGGACGACCTGTCGCGCAGCGCCTTCATGGAGAGCGTCAAGGCCAGCATGCAAAGCACGGGCGACCTTGTCCTGGTCGTCGACGACGAGATGGCCTTCCGGTCGCTGATCAAGCGCAGCATCCGCAAGTTCAGCCCCAACATCCAGGTTATCGAGGCGCTCAACGGCAAAGAGGCCCTTGAGAAATTGACCGAGATCCGGGAGAAGCACAAGCGCGAGCCTCTGTTCATCGTCACTGACTTGTCCATGCCGCTCATGGACGGCTGGGAGCTGGTCGAGATGCTGAAGAAAGACTACCAATCGCGCGGCCTGCACCAGGGCATCCCCGTGATTGTGTACTCCTCCACCAATGGGGAACGAGGGACCTTCTTCGGCAAGAAGACCATCCATCAGAACGGCGCCGGGTACTCCCCCCTGATCAAGGTGGCCAAGGAGGCCTGCATCGACGCCACCAAATACGACGCCAAAGGCGAAGAGGGCCTGGTCACCTGGCTCCAGTACTTTGTCGAGCACGGCTGAGCCCTCGCCAAGGGGCGCACTTACCGGGAACGTTGGCGCCGGTGGGTTGACTGACCGGATATGGCCGCTACTATACCTAGGCGGGAATTGGTCTGACCAGTCGCCGCCTCCCAAGAGGTCTGAAACGCAACAACGAGGAGAATGGGAAATGAGAGTCTTCAAAGCGGTGTGTGCTCTACTGGTTGGAATAGGGACCCTTTCGGCAGTACTAGCCGACGAGACGGTCAGCGGGATCACCGGCAAGGGCAAAGCGGGGGTTTTCAAGGTCGAGAGCCTGCGCAATTCTGACAAATACATCCTCAAAACGATCCCCGAAGGGTTGAGCGGGCTGCCCGCGGTCTCCGTTCCCCGTGGCAGCTACTCCGCCCCGGGCTCGGGCTACAGCTTCACGATTGCCAAACCGGCCACCGTCTACATTCTGGTCGATCAGCGCGACAGAGGCCAGAAGCTGGAGGGCTGGGAAAAGACCGAGCTGACTGCCGAATGGATGGCGGACCGCATCTACAAGGACTGGGTCTACAAAAAGGATTTCGAGGCTGGAACGGTCGAGATTCCGGCCAACAGCAAAGCTTGCCTCCCCAACCTGGCCATTATCGAAACCAAATAAGCTTGTCGCGCGCTTTCCTGCGCGTGCATTGACGGCCAAATGTCCCTGTTCGGGCATTTGGCCGTCTTGTATTCTAGCGCTCTTCCGCACCCGCAGAGCCTTGTTTGTTACAACCGGCGCCGGCTTGGCACCGAGCCCCAGCCTTGGAGCATGCGTCCTGTGAGTTGGATTGTCCTGTGCCTGGTTTCAGCCCTGTTCTTGGGATTTTACGATCTTAGCAAGAAACAGGCGGTCACGGCCAATGCCGTGATTCCGGTGCTGTTTGTAGGCACCCTGTTCATGGCCGGGGCCTGGCTGCCGCAAATCCTCATTTGCGCCGTCGGCAAGGGCGAGCTCCTGCCAGCCAGCCTGAGGGTGAGCGCTCTGTCTCCGGCTCAACACGGGCTTCTGGCGGCCAAATCGGCCTTGGTTGGCCTGTCCTGGATCGCCTCGTACTTCGCGCTGAAGCGCCTGCCGCTGTCGGTGGCCACTCCCATTCGGGCAACCGGCCCGCTGTGGACCCTCATGGGGGCCCTGGTCCTGCTGGGGGAACGCCCCACCGCCTGGCAGTGGGGCGGCATCGGGGTGACCCTTTTCTTCTTTGCCCTCTTCTCCCTGGCCGGGCGCCAGGAGGGCATCCGCTTTCACCGCAATGCCTGGGTCGGACTGATGGTTCTGGCCACCCTCCTAGGTGCCGCCAGCTCCCTCTACGATAAATACCTGCTGGGCATCCATCGCTTCAGCCCCGCCACCGTCCAAGCCTGGTTCTCGGTCTACACCACCTTCATCCTGGCCGTGCCAGCCCTGCTGTGGCGCCGCGGCATTCTACGGGCCACCCAATTCCGCTGGTGCTGGTCGATCCCGATGATTGCGGCCACCTTGCTGCTGGCCGACTATGCCTACTTCTCGGCGCTGACCCATCACGACGCCCTGGTCGCGGTCGCCTCCACCCTGCGCCGGGGAAGCGTCCTGATTTCGTTCTGCCTGGGTTACGCCATGTTCCGGGAAGTCAACTTCCGCCCCAAGGCCCTCTGCCTGACCGGAATCCTGACCGGAATCCTCATCATCCTGCTGTCGGGCCGCCTAGAGCGGGGCAGTAGTGCCGACGGCAGGCCGCACCCCATGGGCAATAACCCAAGGGAGCAGGCCGCGAAGGTGCCAGCAGCACATAAGACCGGCCAACCGTAATCCGCCCCACACCACAAAAATCCAAGGTTTTCCCAGCCAAACCCCAACCACTGAACCCCGAAACCTGAAATCCGTCCGGGCCGGGCCTATTGGAGGTACTCGAAGCGCTCGATGCTGAACTCGTTGGTCAGGGCATCCCGGTAGACGACGGCCATGATCTTCTGCTCGGCCCGGATCGGGTCGATGTATTTGACCACCTTGCCTTCCGCGTCCCGCTTCACGTCCAGCACATTCAGCTTGGCCACGGTATCGCGCTCCCCGTCCCCGTCGCTGTCGTAACGGATTCCCTCCACGTCCTTGAGCGCCTGGGCCACGATGATGACCGTAAAGTAGTTCTGGCGCACCGTCACCAGCTCGGCCAGTTTCTCCACGGCCGCTTCCTCGGCCGCGTCGGCGGTGGCATCGCTCCCGCTGATGCCGGCCACGCCCCCGAACAGCTGCCCGATATTGGCAAAGGTGGTTCCCCCCGCCCGCCTGGCCAGCACCGTCTGAGCCGCCCGGGACGCCTCGACCGTGGCGGCACCCTTGAAGAGCGCCGTCAAAACGCCTTCCTGTTGGCTATTGATCATGACCTTCCCGCTCTTGCGGGTCCTTGATCCCGTTTTGAACAGATCCAGCAGCCCGGCATCATGGCCGCTTTCGTCGCCGGTGGCCGCAGACCAAAGGCGAAGCGATTGCATGGGGCGATACGAATGCACCCGGCCAATCTGCCCGATCCTGGAAAACGCCTCGTTGGCGACCGCAATTCCACTGTAGGGCGACGAGGTGTAGCCGGCACTGATTTGCCCAACCGTGGCCGGATCGGCCGCATCCCCGACGGCCAGACTGCCCCCCCTGGGCAGCGCCTCCCAGAAGGTGGAAAAGTCGCTGTCGGCTTCGGCACGCTGAGTCAGCATCGGGTCGTAGGCCTGCAGAAACGCATAGTAATTCTCATCGTCCGTCGCGGGGAGTTCCTGACTCCACCGGCAGAGAGCCTGGGCCCCGTCCAAGGGGCACTGGCTCACCGCGACCTCGTCCACAAGCAGCCTCACGCGGCTGATCTCCGCCCGGACAATTCGATAGGAATCCCCACCGGCCTCCACCCGCATCCAGTCGCCCGGCTGGTAGTCCGCCACATACGCCAGCCTGCCGCCATCGACTTCGGCGGCGGTACCGGGAGTCAGCGTGACCGTGCCCGTGGCCGTTTGCGATGCATCACCGACTTCCGCCTCAAGCACGTAATCGATGGCGAATTGGGGCGGTGCCGGTTCGCTGGCGAAGGAATCGGGTCGGTTCAGGGTCAACAGCACGGCCAAATCCTGGAAATCAGCCTCGGAACTGTCCAGGTCCAGCGTCTCCAGCTCGAACAGGAAAATGGCCTGGTTGGACGCCAGGGTCACCTTGCCCTCGGCAACGTAGTCGGCCACAAACGCTTGCAAGCCCTCCTGGCGGGAGAACAAGGCAGGCAGGCTGTCGCCATTGCGCAAGACCAGCACGTTGGCGTCGCCCGATGAGGAGTCGATGTTCAGACGCTCTGTCCAGTCGCTGTTGGTCTTGCCGTCCACCCCCGAATCCTTTTTCAGCCATGAAACCGCCTTGAGACTAATGGTTTCGTCCTCGGACACTTCGCCCAGGGTGGTGTAACGGGGATTGTCGCCATCGTTAAGGGTGCTCCCGACCGGCGCGTCCCAATCGCCCCATGGCTGGTATGTGCGGCCGGCGGCGGCCACCGAAAGGGTGATCGGGACCGTGTACAGGCCCTCATATGTCGCCTTGGCGCCCAAGATCTTGATTTCGGGAACGACGGCTTCATCGGCGGTCACCCGGCCCCGACCAATTGTAAACCCGGCCTGGTTGTCGTGACTGGAAGAGAACGGAAAAAAGGCCTGGGCTTGAAAAGCCGGCCGCAAACGGATCCCGGAGCGGGGGTCCGGACTGATTCTGACGTTGACCGCCTCGAGGATCTCCAGCCACCAGTTGCCCATGGAGTTACCCCAGGTCTTGCCCTTTTTGGTTTCGGAATTGTAGAGCCTGACCGACATGCTGTCCGCGCTGATGGTGTAACGGGTGCCGGCATCCAGGCTCACCGCCTCGCCATCGATGGTCAACGTCCGCCCCGTGGACTTGGGTTTGACCTTGATCTCGGTGGCAATGCCTTCATACGAGTAGGAAACTTTTTGATCGTGCAGGGTTTCGCGGGTGATGGGGCCGCCCGGCGTCTGCATCTCGAATTGGTTGTTGCTGCTGTTGCCCGGGTTGATGTTCAAAGAGCCGCTGACCTCGTGCAAAGCGGTCTTGACCTCTACGCGCATGGCCAAACGGGAAACCCCCCATCCCCTTTCGACTCCCCTCACATTGTATTGCCCCTCCACATTGCCAGCATGAATCTGGCCGCTGCCGTCGACATAGGCCAATGTGGGGTTCGAATCCGGATCGGCATAGTCCAGGATGTTGACCGCCGTCTGGGCGGCGATGCGCTGCCGGACCTGGACCGTGCTCAGGGCGGCATCCTGCTTCCAGCCGGCGACCCAGGCGGAGGCGTCCAGTTCCTTAAGCCAGGTGCAATCGTCGTCCCCGGAAAGCTTGTCCGGCCCCAGAAACAGTTCATAAAGCCGGTCCAGGCGCAGGGTGGCGGTCAAGTCCATTCGGGCCTGGGTTTCGCCCGAATCGCAACGGCCGTTGGCATTGGCATCCCGCCAAAACACCTCGTCGTCGCGGCTATACGGCCGAAGCACCTTGGCCATGTCGTTCAGCTCGGACTGCCCTGCCCCGGTTGCCCGCAAGATATGGGAGAGAGAATGCCAGGCTCCGAAATCCGGCATCTGGCCGGGGGTGCCCCCAGCCACGGTCCGGGGCCGAAAACTGTCCGCGTTGGCTATGCCGGCGTCGGCCAGGGATATCTCCGTCACCGAGGCGCCGGTTCGGGTATGGGCGGCGCCGCTGTCCGGGGTCTCATCCACGTCTTCGCCGCCTGCCGACACCACGGCTCCCGGATCGATCTTGCCGGACTCGTCGATCACCAAATAGGCCAGACGGCCAACCAGCACGTCCTTCTGCTCCATGCCCACCTTGCGGACGGAACGGATCGGGATCCAGCCAACGCTGTCATGCAGCGTGGCCGCGGGCGTGAAGGCCAGGCCGTTCAACTCGACCGCCAGAGCCTCTTGAATTCCACTGGTATCGTCGCCATTGATGCTGGCCAGGTAACGGCGGCCGCTCCAAGCGCTGTCTGCCTCCGGGACAAAAAAACGCGTTCCGGGATCCACCTCGGTGGCCAACCCACGCTGCAGAAAGGCCATGGCCCGTTCCACCCCTGATTCGGCCAACAACCGCGCCCGCAGCAGATCGGCACTGGCCCCGGCCCCTTGGCGGTCCATGACCGTCGTATAGGAAAAACCGATACCCAACAACAGCACCGCCGTCAAGATCCCCAACGCCAACAGCAGCGCCGCCCCTCGCTCCCGGCATCGAACACGGTGCACGTCATGCTTTCGGGCTCTCGTTCTCATGGTCTTTCCTTATGTTTAGACAAACCGGGAACCGGTAATCACAGAGAAATCGTCTTGGTAACCGTGCGGGCCTTCTGGGCGACAAGGCGAACCCGCGCCGCTTCGGGCATCTGCTGGTACAACCGCATGGACTGACGGTCCAGCAAGGTCAAGGAAACACTGACGGCCGTCGGCCGCAGGTTTTCTCCCGACCTTTCACTGGGAATCTCCCAGACGGTGCCGTCCTGGTGATAGCAGACGAACTCTTGGCGGATCACCCCCTCGACCACAGTCTCGTAGGCGCTGGCCTCCGCGAAATGCCCCCGGGCTCCATACACGTTCCAACCGGCATCGGAATCATCCCGAGCGGCCCGTTTGAACACGTTATCCTCTAGCTTGTAGGCCACCTCGACCAGCTGCGAACCGCCACCGCCGGTCGCAAGTCCAGCCGACACAAAGCACAATTCCTCATCTGCAGGCTGATAGAAGCGGATACTGCTCTCCAGAGTTTCCCCGGTTTGCACGACTGCGGCCTGAAGATCCCGAGTGACCACCTCCAACGCCACGCGCGAGTTCTCGTAGATTTCCGACAGATTTCCCGAGGTCGACCATACCCGTTGCGTGCCCGAAAAGAGCCGCAGCACCGCCACCAGCAGCACCAGCAGCACCACGACCGCCACCAGCGTTTCCACCAGCGTGAAACGTCCGTATCCACTTGAGCTGACCTGTCCAGTTCTGTTCATCTTGCCTTTCGCGCCATCATCACGGCGCCTTGAACATCTCCAAGCGGTACAAGGATGTCTGCCGCTGGCTGTACGGCACCGTCGCCGGCCAGCTCGCCTCCACATTGATCCCCATAGCCGCGCTGTCCTCGATGGCCTCCTCCACCCAGGCGCCATCCTCGTACTTCCAGTAGCTGACCGAGTCCCGCCAAATTCGATAGATCGCGGCAAAATCCGCCACGTCAGCCTCCGGCGTGCGTTGCTCGACCTTGACGTACTCACACGACCCGGGACCGGTCCAGCATGAAGTGGACGCGCCGGAAAACCAGAGGGTCCACTGGACCGGTTCCTGGCCTTGAGGTTTGGAGGTGGGCAGGGAGAGACCGAATTTCGCCCAGTTGGCATAGTCTTCCGAGGGATTCTTCAACTGGAGAGCGAACTGATGCAGGAAATGATCCGCGCTGTCGGCGGCGTAGCGCTCGGCCGCGGCATCCCGCACCGAATTCAGGCCGACCGGAAACAGCCGCATCACCTGAACCAGGCCGACTCCCAGTATGCCCAGGGCCAGCACAACCTCCACCAGGCTGAACCTTCGTCGCGCGCCCCCCCCCGCCTGCCATCCTGGGCATGTTCTCATGTGGGTTCCTATCGCCATCACCTTTCCGGACACGTGCGACAAACTAGACTTTCGCGACAAGCTTGTCAAGCCCGGCGTCGACAACACATCCCCGCAAGCCACAGGCCACCGTCCGGTGGCCATGTCGCCCGGTGGCCGGCCTTCGGCACGCCAACCGGGTTTCCCGCCTGGCTCGGGCTGTGCCCAAGCGACTGTCGTTCTGAACGAGGAACCTCTCTTGACGGCTTGGCCGGGTATGGTAAGTTGTGGCATCATCCGGACAGGTCAAGCCCTCCTGGCAAGTCTTTTCATCCCGAACGAGACCCGCTTATGCATTCGCCCACAGCCCTGACTTTGAAGCAACGTCTGTTCAGACCGCAACTGCTGATCAAGGCCAAGCATTTGTGTCTGTTCACCCGGCAGCTGTCCACGATGCTGGATGCGGGCTTGACCATGGTCACTTCGCTCAGAACCCTGACCGAGCAATGCCACGGGGTTTTTCGGCTGCGCCACGCCCAGGAAGCCCTGAACAAGATCGTCTCGGAAGTCGAGGCTGGCGCCCCGCTTTCCGAATCGATGGCCCGGCAACCCAAATCCTTCAGCCAGCTGTACGTGAGCATGATTCGGGCCGGTGAGGTCTCCGGGGCCATGAACAAGGTGCTGGAACGCCTGGCCGAGTACATGGACCGGGCGGAGAAATTCAAGAAGAAGATCATCTCCAGCCTGGTCTATCCCACCGTGGTCATGACCGTGGCCATCGGCATCACCCTGATGCTGATGATCTTCGTGGTTCCCCAGTTCATGGAGATTTTTGCCGACCTGCTGGAAGGGCAGCCCATGCCCGCCCTGACCACCATGGTCATGGGAGTCAGCGAATTCCTGACCAACTATTTTCTGCTGGGGGTCCTGGTCAGCGGCTTCCTGGCCTTCGTCGCCAGCAGAGTGCGCAAATCCCCCACCGGCAAATTCGTCACCGACGCGGTTCTGATCAAAATGCCGCCCTTCCGGAACCTGACGCTCAAAATCGCGGTCTCCCGCTTCTGCTCCACCCTGGCCACGCTATTGGATGCCGGGGTTCCGGTACTGGACGCCCTGCGGATTGTCGAGGAAACCTCCACAAACGAGCTGATGAAGCGCTCCGTTCAAATCGTCCAGGCCTCGGTCAGCGAAGGCGAAGGCATTTCCAAGCCCCTGGAGAGCACCCGGCTCTTCCCGATCATCGTGGTGCGGCTGATCGCGGTCGGCGAGCAGACCGGTGCCCTTCCCAAAATGCTCGAACGCATCTCGGCCCAGTACGAGGAAGAAGTGGACGACGCCCTGGAGACGCTGGTCTCCCTGATTGAGCCGCTGATGATCGTCTTTCTGGCCGTGGTGGTGGGCACCATCGTCATCGCCCTGTTCATGCCGCTGATCAGCATCATCGAGTCACTGGGCGGGTAACGGACCGGCTACTCGTATTCAGCCGGATTCTTGACCGAGCAGGAACCGCTGAAGGGGTTGATCCGGATGGAAAGCTGATTGGCAACGCTCTGGTTGGCGGGCTCGTTGGCCGGTTCTCGAATAATCCACTGACCATTGAAGACCCCGTCGCCGACCGTGATCCAGCGGGTGTCGCCCAACAACTGGCCGGCCGCGGAGAACACCGCGGCCCGCACCTTGTAGGCGCTTCCGGTCCCGACACCGTCCAGCGGCACCCCGTTGACATAGGCGTAGCGATCGTCCTCGGGGACCGTCACGTAGGCATTCTTGCTCAGGCTGTAGATGCCCGCATCGTGGTCGGCTTCCATAATGGCCGTGCCCACCGGCAAAAAAACCCAGGGGCGCGTCTCGATCCAGTCCAGCCACTGGTACTGATTGCCGCTGCCGCTGACCAAAGCCATTCTCAGACAGCCGTAGCGATCCTCGGGCTTCTGCAGGGAGACATTCGGGCCGGGCATGAGCAGGGCCACTTTCTGCCGCTTGATAATGGCCGTGTGGCGGGCCAGTTGCAGTTGGGCACTGACCAGGCGAACCGCCACATCCACCCTCGGGCCCAGAACCAAGCGATGGTAGCCCGTGCCGGCCACAACCAGCAAGATCATCGCGATGACCAGAACGGCCGTCATCTCCACAAAGGTGAAGCCCCGGCGGCGATGCCAGTTTGTCGGTCCCACGGCCATTCTCCTTGGTCTGCACATTGCCCGCTGGCGCGTGACCTAGCCCGGCACATCATGCCAATCCGCCCGGCATGGCCCTCGCGGACTTGGGCCGGGAAACCCCCGCTTTGCACGCCAATATCGACAGCCTATAATATAGGCACTCCATGAACAAGCAACAGGCAATGATCCAATTACCAAAACCCTTACTGCAATGTGCGAGCTCACGCACGGGAAGAGTGCCATGACCATGCTCCAGGAGCCAGCCAGCCAACCCCAGCCCCCCTCCCACCCCGCCAGTCCCGACACCGTCTGTCAGCAACTCCAAGCCGCCGGCGACCTCCTCGCCTGGCTCACCGAACAGGAGGAGACCCTTCTCAAGGCCCTCAAAGCCGAACGGATCACCGTCTACAAACTCAGCCCCGACGGCCGCGAAATCGTCTCCTGGTTCCTGAGCGGCCACGACACCGGAGAGATCCGGTTGCCGCTCAGCCCCCGCTCCATAGCCGGCTACGTAGCCATGAACCAGCGGAGCATCCGCATCGACGACGTCTACGATGAGCAGTACCTGGCAAGCCTTCACCCCGACCTGCGCTTCGACGTCAGCGTCGACTTCAGCTCGGGGTTCCTGACGCGGGCCATCGCGGCCTTCCCCATGAAAAGCAACGGCACCTTGATCGGCGTCTTTCAGATGATCAACTGCACCGCCAACCCCGACGGCGTCTTTAGCGACCGGGAGATGGCTGCCGGACAAACATTGGCCATGGCCATTGCCAACAAGCTGCATCCCGGTTCGAACACACTCAACAGCCCTTTTGACTACTTGATCCAGCGCAACCGCCTCAGCCTGGAAAAACTACAGAAATACTCGACCCTGGCCTCCCAGAACCGGACGTCCATCTTCCAAACGCTCATGACCGACGGAGGACTGACCATTGAGGAGATCGGCGCCTCTCTGGAGCACTACTACCACGTGCCGTTTCAGGCCTTCGATCCAACGCTCAAACTGGACAATTGCTGGATGGAGGGCTTAAACCGGAAATACCTGATCCGCAAATGCTGGCTTCCCGTGGGCGGAGACCGCCACAAGGCGGTCATCCTCATCGACAACCCCAACGATGTCGATCGCCTCAACGAGCTTCAGCAGGTCGTCGGCGCCCCGGCCTATGAATTCCGGGTCGGTCTGACCGAGGACATTCTGCGATTTCTGGGCCTGGAGGCCATCGACATCAGCCAGGAGACCGCTGCCAGCAACCAGGAGCTGGGCCTTGACGACCTGCTCGGACGGTTGAAGGAGGAAAAAGAGAAGGAAGCGGAGATTTCAACGGTTTCCCACCAGGGCTTCACCCCCAGCGAACTGCTCGACGAGACCGCCCCAGCCGTGGTCCAGCTGGTCAACAAGCTCATTACCGACGCCATCAAAAGCAACGTCTCGGACATCCACATCGAGCCGTCTAAAAACGCCCCGGCCAATGTGCGCTTCCGAATCGACGGCGAATGCCGCCACGTGCTGGAAATTCCAGCCGACCACATCCGAGCGGTGGTCGCCCGCATCAAAGTCATGTCCCGCCTGGACATTACCGAAAACCGCATGCCCCAGGACGGCAAGATGACCGTGCGCCTCAAGGACAGCCTGCACGAACTGCGGGTGGCGACCATCCCCACCGTGGTGGGGGAAGGCGCGGTCTTGCGGGTGCTGGCCACCGCCAATGCCGTGCCCTTCGACGGGCTCAACCTTTCGCCTCGAAACCTGCAAACCTCCGAGAGGCTCCTGGAGCACCCCCACGGAATCTTTCTGGTTGTGGGACCGACCGGTTCGGGAAAAACCACCACTCTGCATGCCTTCCTGTCCCGCATCAACACCCCGGAACGGAAGATCTGGACGGCCGAGGATCCCGTGGAAATCACCCAGCCGGGCCTGCAGCAGGTCCAAGTCCAACCCAAGATCGGCTTCACTTTCGCGGCCGCCTTGCGGTCCTTTCTGCGGGCCGACCCCGATGTCATCCTCATCGGCGAAATCCGCGACCAGGAAACCGCCCATAGCGCGGTGGAGGCATCGTTGACCGGGCATCTGGTCTTTTCGACCCTGCATACCAACTCGGCCCCGGAAACCATCACCCGGCTCCTGGACATGGGCCTGAACCCCATCAATTTTGCCGATGCCCTGGTGGGCATTCTGGCCCAGCGGCTAGTGCGAACCCTCTGCAAGGAGTGCAAGCAGAGCTACACCCCCTCCCCTTCCGAAATCGAACGCCTGATGCTGGCCTATGGAAAAGAGTATTTTCCCGAACTGGAGATCGAGCCCTCCGAGGTCAGGCTCTGCCGTCCCGTCGGTTGTCCGGCCTGCGGCGGCACCGGCTACCGGGGCCGCACGGGCGTGCACGAAGTACTGGAGGCCAGCCCGGAAATCAAAACGCTGATCGCCAGAGGACAAGGGGTGTCGGAGATCCGGGCCCAGGCCATGCAGGAAGGCATGCGCACCCTTCTGCAGGACGGGGTGCTGAAAGTGCTCAAAGGCCAGTGCGACATCCTACAGCTCAAGAAAGTGGTCGCCGGATAAAGCTGTCACCCCTCAGCGATTAAAGACGTCCAGACTGTAGAACGAGCGTTGCCGCCGTCCGGGGGGCAGATGGGCGGGCCACTCCACCAGACAATTGAGCTGGGCGGCGACCTCATAGGGAATCCATTCCTCGGAGCCGTCCGCCTTGGTCAGGCGGATTGGGGTGCGCCAGACCCTCATGACCGCGCTAAAATCCAGCAGTTCACCCTGGTCGTGGCGGTTGTTGCCGTTGGCGTCGGCGTAGTGCAGGAGAACGAATTGTCCAGTCTCGGCGGTATTGCGCAGCATGGTGCCGTCTCCCGAGACATCCTCCAGGCTGGCGTCGTTCAGAGGGGGGACCACCCCACTGGGCATGTTGGCCTGACCGTCCGGAATGCGCCCCCCGGTAATCCAGATTTCCCAGCCGTCCCGGCTTCTGCCCGCCAGCGTGCGCAGGGTCTGATCGGCCATGTCGGCACTGTGGTTGGCCACCATGGCATCCCGGCTGGCCTTGGTCCCCACCGGAAACAACGCCATCATGCTGACCATTCCAACCGCGATGGCCCCCATGGCCAAGACAACTTCGACCAGGTTGAAACGATTTTGCCGGCGGCAGTCCATACGTAGTCCCAATCGATCCAGTCATCCGATGCCCGTGTGGCGCCCAGGCGAGCGCTCCATCGGCGGTCTGGATCAAAATAGCGGGAGGGAGCGGCCGGATGCAAACCCCAACGGGTGTAGAAACCATCCCGCACCGGCGGGGCCCGCCTTTCAACGGCTTGGCTTCACCTCCCTAGCCGGAACGCCCACCACCGTGGTCCCGGGTGCCACCGAATGGACCACCACCGCGTTGGCCCCGATCATGGCATGATCCCCAACCACAATATTGCCCAGCACTTTGGCACCGGCGCCAATGTCCACATGGCCGCCAATCCGGGGCACCCCCCCATTGGACTTTCCCAGCGTCACCTGCTGAAA
>JBFJXC010000063.1:0-12887 GCA_041623325.1 Lentisphaeria bacterium
CGCTCGCCGACGGCGCTGGCGACGGTTTCGCTTCGCTTCAGGTAGCCGGTATCGTTGATGAGTATCCCGAAGGTCTCCCCCAGGCAGCCGGCCAGGCGCAGCCGCACCGGGTGACCGGCATATTCTTCCGGGAGGGTCACGGTCGTCTTCAGGCCGAAAAGCCGGGTCTTCACCGGCATTTTCAGGGGCTCGGTGCCGCCCTGCCAGTCGTCGAGTTTCGTCCAGTTTTCTTTCAGTTCCATGATCTGAACGGGTTCGGGGAGCTTGCGCAGAAAGAATGTCCCGGCTGGCCCGATGGTCTTGAAGTCCTTTGGGGTTCCCGACACGGTCATGGCCAGATCCAGCGTGCCGGTGGCGGCGAATTCCGACACATCGATATTGAAATACCCGGAGACGTTGCGGAGGATCTGCTTTCCGTTGATCCACAGGTCGGCGTTGTCGCGGATGCCGAGGCTGGGCTGGCCGTCGGCGCCCAGGCAGATGCGGTTCCGGCCCTTCAGCCAGGCGGAGGGAAGCTCCACCTTTTTGCGGTATTGCACCACGCGGGCCTGCGGCCAGCCACGCGCGATCCAGGAGCCCGTCTGGCTGTCCTGCCACGACGAAACGTCCTCCGTCAACCAGGCGCTGTCATCCGGGTTTCCAGGGTTGATCCGGACCTTCCAGCCCTTGGAAATATCCAGTCCGTCCTCGCCCAGTCTCTCGACCAGGCGGCGGGCATTGGCGACGATGCGGTCGGCATCCGAGGCCGGCGTCGGATCCAGTTGGCGCCAGGCGCCCCACTGAGTATTCAGCCAATGCAGGGGTCCTTCCAGCCCGGCGTTCTCGCGCACCACGGCAAACTGCCGCGGCTTGTACGGGTTCAGAGCAACCGTGCCGAGGCTCACCCGGCCGTTCGCGAACTGCGCAGGAATGTCGTCGCAGTCGGCAGAGGTGGGTTCGACCACCGATACCGGCCCTTCGCGGTCGAAGGTCAGTTCGCAGGGGAACTGGTCGTCCACCTTCCAGTTTTTCTGACGTATCCCCATGGCGCTGGCGAAGTACACATCGTAGAGTCCGTTCTTGCTGGCGCGCTTCTCGAACCAAACGCGCTCGTCGCCGACATGCGTGTCGCGCTCCACCTGCAGCGAGGCCAGCATCTCCTCCACCAGCGCCTGCCGGCGGCTTTCGTTCAGGAATTTCCCCTGCTCGTCGCGGAGACGGTAGAAGAAGGGGGTGCCGGCGAGAATGAAACGTCCTGCCCCATGGTGTACATCGGTCACGGCCATGGTGCCGTCTTCCCAGGTCGCCACGGCGGCCGCGCGCTTGTCGTCGCTGGTGATCGCCACCGCGCCCGTGCGTTCGTTGTTGGCCCAGTCGATCGACACCCCGCTGCCTTCGCCCGCCTTGCCGCGCAGGCTCGGCCAGATATCCTGGGTTTCGGTGAAGTGGATCTTGCCGAGAGGCCATTTGTGGTAGTTTTCATCGGAGAGCAGCTTGGGGGTGATTTTCAGGCCGAAGCGTTCGGCAAGGGGCCAGGCGTTGCGCATCTCCGTCGAGTGCCGCCCGGTATGGTGCTGGGCAATGAACACGCCGCCGTGGGTAACGTAGCGCTCGATGGCGTCGACCATCGCGGGAGTCATCACGACCGTGGCGCAGTCCATAATAACCGGCACGTGGTCGGCCAGGCCGTTTTCAAAATCGGGACCGTCGATCAGCACCGGTGTCATGCCCAGGGCCGGGAGCACGCCGCGCGACACGTCCCAGCTCCAGATCTCTCCGTTTCCGTAGCGCTCGCCCTGACGCGTGTCGCGCAACACGCCGATTTTCGGCGCGATGTAGTCGGTCTTGCCGAGGGTCCGCAACAGGGGCTTGTTGGCCGACCACCAGGCCAGCGCCTCCTTGTGCGACCATAGCTCCCGCGTCAGGTCGAAGACATAGTCATGACAGTCCTGACTCTCCCAGAAGATGAAGCCGAACATTTCCTGTGAATCTCTTGCCGTCTTCTTGGGACCTCCGGGTTCGCTGGAGCCTGGCAGTCCGCGCAGGCGTGAATACCCTTTATAGTGCATCGGGCGGTACCAACCACCTTCTCCCGTCAGCTGCGGGTAGACGCCGTAACGGGCGCACAGGTCCAGCGCTTCCGACTGGAACATGTGCGGGGTCATTGTTTTGATCGGGCGCACCGGGTCGACGCTGCGCATCGCCTTCAGATAGCGCTCCAGGGTCTGCAGTTTCTCCCAGACCAGATAATCGTTCCAGTCCAGATACTGCCGGTTCCGGCGCACATCCTCGTACGGATATTCCCCTGGATTTTCATAGCTCAGAAACACCCGGTAGGCGATCCGACCGCCAGTGTTGAAGATGGCAAAACTGTTTTGTCCGGCGCGCAGGAACTCGCGCACATCGATGGCCACATGCCGGTTGATGTAATGCTTGGACTGCACCAGATCCTTGCCGGCCGGTTTGCCATTGATCCACACCGACAGCGGGCGCCCCTTGTGTTCGGTATACGGCATCAGATGCAGGTAGAGTGGACGGTCCTTGGCTTTGTCGAGCAATTTCTGGGGGACGTTGTGTGTAAAGCGCATCCACAGGGGTGCGACCTTGGTTCGGTCGTTCCAGTTGGCGAGCATGTGCTTGCTGACGCGGAAGTCCCGTGCCCAGGCCGTATCGTCGAATTCCGGCGCGGTCCAGTTGCCGCTCTCCCCCTCCTTCTGCGTGGCAGGCTTCCAGGCCCATTTCACATCGTCCAGATCGAGAAAGTCGCCATAGCGTCCGCCGAAGGTGGCCGTGTCCGGAATCGGGATGTCCGCCCAACTGGCGAAGGCGGCATCGTTGCCGGTGTAGGCTTGCCCCAGTGTCGCCAGATCGTAGCGCTTGACCACCTGCAGGTATGACGGGAAACGCGTCTCGCACTCCGGCGGCAGGTACATGGGGTCGAACTTATGGAACTCGCCGTGCGGTTCCATCCAGGCCAGCAGATCCGCTTCATCCACCCGTTTGCGCATCATCTGCACCAGGGCGTCCAGCATAACGGTATGCGCATCGCTGGACACCACCTGGTGCTGCTTGTATACCGCGCGGAACAGGTCGCGGCCGGTAAACCCTTCAGGCGCCTCCTCCACCGAGCGGCCCGGCATGGTTTGAATGTTGATCCATGGAACCGTGCCGGCACCCTCCGCCCAAATCATGTACCGGAAGGGCTTCTCGATCGACCGCAGCTGTGCGATGGCGCCGTCGGCGCTGCCGACATCGTAGACATGCGGTGCGGGCGTCTGACTGAGGGTCTGGGCATGAAGATTGGCAACCGCCGGAAAGTCCTTCATCCAGGCTAGCTGCTCGTCCGTCTTGGCCGACGGCATCCACCAAATCGACAGCCCGGCATTGTCGAAGTTGTCCAGATACTGCGGATAGGCGTTGCGTTTCACCGGCGTCCAGGCCGTGGTGTCCCATGCGCTCAGCCCGGTTTTTACAAACGCCGCATCCGGCCCCGTGACGATGCGGACGCACTTGCCGTCCAGCGCCAGCAGCCAGACGCCGCCATGCCGCACCGTCAACGCGGTCGCGGTTACGCCCTCGGGGGCCTCGACCAGCGAAACCGCTCCATAGGCCAGCAGGTCCTCCAGATACTTGGACGCGGTAACCGCGGCGTGTTCGGAATTCTGACAGCGAAACACCACCTGTGTGAGCTTCTTGCCCGCCGGGTCTCGCCATACCCAGCCTTGAGCCTCGACCCGGCCGAAGCCGCGAAGGGACATGGCCGGTATGTCTTGCATCTTGTCCAAGACCAGTCCGTTGGGGGCGACTGGACAAGACTCCCCGGCCAATGCCGACATCATGGCCGCACATGCCAGCAGGCCGGCACCAACCGCCCCCCGCAAGCCCATGGACAAGCGTGCACAGATTCCGTTATTTCTCATCGGTGTTTTCCTTTGTTGTCTCTAATGAACGGGAACAGGCTCATCAACCTGGTTGCAACCGGTCAATTTTTCATGCCGCACCAGAATAGATTCTTACGCGTGTCGATGGGAATGTCGCGCACCGAAAGGGCCGAGACATGGCCGTCGACAAAGGTTACGTTGCACATCCCCCTGTGGCGGAAGTCAGGTCGGGACGATTGAGTCGTGACATATGAAAAATGATCCACGTAGAAGCTGCCCGAATTGTAGTTGCCAACCCAGCCGTCCGAGAAGAGCATTACCTCAGTGGGCGAGTGGATTCGGTTCAGCTTTTGCCACTTGCAATAGGACATGGGCTCCCCCGTGATTTGCCGGTTGATATAGTAGGACACATTGAGTTCGCGCTGGTCGGTGGGGCAGGCGAAAATCCCTCTCCCGCTGCGCCCGTTCGCATTATACCAGACATCGTTGTGCGAGTTGGAGACAAGCTTGAGAGCATCCGTATACAGGTAGACCCATTTTTTCCCGGTCCCCGCATCATGGGCATAGGGCGGCAGCCAATCCGCGTGATCGTCGGCATAGGAAAACGTCGCCATCCCCAATTGGCGCTCGTGATTCGCACATTCGACCTGGTGCGCCATCTGCTTGGCGTTGCCCAGGGCCGGCAGCAGCATGCTGGCCAAAATCCCGATGATGGCGATGGTCACCAGCAGCTCAATCAGCGTAAAGCGTCTTTTTGTGGGTCTTGTCTGCATTGGAGTATCTCCTTTGTTGGTGGCCTCACTGGCAACCAGTGCTCGCCGAAAAGCAGGCGCACCGCTCAGCCGTGCTGCGGCCCGCATGGTTCGCATTGGGCAAATAAGCGCCAATTGCCAATAACCCTTGGATCACGTCCGCTGAAGGTGCGTCTTTGGCCGGGGCTCCCGAACGCAGGCAGACTCCGGCGGCAACTCCCGCGGCCTGGCCGGTGGTAAAACAGGCCGGCATGACGCGGATCGCGCTTTGTACAAGTCGGTCGGTGCCGACGCAGCGGCCCGCGACCAGCACGTTGTCCAGTCCTTTTGGCACCAGACTCCGATAGGGTATGCCGACGCTTTCCCCGACTTTGATGGTATAGCGTTTGGCCGTAGAGCGATGCCCCTCGTGGTTGGCCTTGCCCGGCTGGGCGGCATGCTGGTCGATCCAATAGTGGAAACGGCCGACTTCGTCCTCGAAAACCGCTTTGCGGCAATAGTCGTCGATGGTCAGCATATACTCGCAGTCGATCCGGCGGGACTCCCGGCAGCCGACGACATTGGCGGAGGTCACAATGCGCGCCTTGTCGAATCCAGGAACGCAGGCATTGTAGAAGCGTTCGTATTCCGGCAGACGCCGACGGCTGTCGAACATGGCGTCGGTCAAGCTCTTGGCACTGGTTGCATCCACCCCGTAGGTATGGCTGATATTCCCCCCGCCTATGCTGTCGGCAAATTCGACCATCCCCGGCAAGTGATAGTCGGGCACCGAGAACATGCCCTTGTCGATCGCCTCGCCGATAAAATCACCCTGCGTCTTCCCGCAGCCGCGGAAGGCAGGCCAATCGATCCGATCCCAAATCTGGCAGACGGTCGCGGGCATCATCGCCCCATCCCCATCGCCCTTCGTATAGGTGCAGCCGGAAAAGGCGCAGACATCTCCATCGCCGCTGGCATCCACCACGTACTTCGCCGCGATCGCGGTCAGACCATCTTTGGAACCGCAAATCAGATGCGTGACGCGTCCGTCCGCCACAACCGTGTCGGCCATGCCAGTGAACAACCGGCAGCGCACGCCGGCCTCCATCACCATGTCGTCATAGACGCGTTTGAGCGTCTCCGTATTGATGCGCAAGAGAGACCGATCATTTTCGCGGACACCCTCCGGGCCGAAACCGCCGGCCTCGAACATCCGTTCCCGCACTTGTCTCCAGACCCCTTCGGCCAGAATCCGCTGCCCGTCCGAAAAGCCGGTGAACCAGGGAACCATCCCCGCCGTCCCCATGCCGCCAAGGCATCCCTGGCTTTCCAACAGAAGGACATCCGCGCCGGAACGGCGCGCGGCAATGGCCGCGGCAATGCCGGCCGGCCCCCCGCCCACGACTACGATGTCGGCACTGTCCGTTACGGGCACGTCCCGCCCATACGAGGTGGGTGGTAAACTCATGCTTGCGAATCCTTGCTTCCAATTTCAAATCCATCAGATCCTACAAGCTACCTCGTGCCATCCCGCCCGTCTTTCATAAATCCGTCGTTGTTTGTCAGATTACCGCTGCGGTGCCTGATATGTCGGGGGGCTGCCATAGGATTCACAATAAGGAGGCAGAAGACGATTGTCTGGGCAGAAAAAAGCCGGTGGATCGGCTGTAAGCTGACCACCGGCTACCGTGGGTTGGCATGGATGATTACTGCTTGGGCACACCGCCTTTGAAGGATGAGAGAACCTCAGCGGGGATCAGTTCGACTTCGGTCCCGTCCGGCGTTTTCCAACCCACCAGCGAATAGGTGTTGCCGGTCATTTCCTTGTGGATCAACTCGACGTAATAGGGTTTGCCGGCTTCAAGCTGAACGGGAGCGGAGTGTTTGCTCCATTTGCCGTACGAGGTAAGCCGATTCTTGACAATGGAGCGTTTGTTTTCCGGCGTCTCGTCGCTGCTCAAAAACAATTCCGCGGCATCGTCGTTGCTGAGGGCGAAGATGTACGGTCCGCTTGTGGCCGGAACCAGGTAGCCGTAGATCTTTTCGCCGAAATGCGTGGCCCAGCGCTGATCGGTTTTGCCGTCTTTCCAACTGACCGCCTTGAAGCCCGACGTGATCTCGTCGCTACCGGTCGGTTGTCCTTGGAACGCTTCGCTCGTGGTCAAATCGCTGACTTCGACGCCACGGACCCCGGTCCAGTAGTCGCGGGTGAGCGAGTTCGTCAGGTCGCCGGCGTTGGCGAGAGCGATGGTGGCCGATGCGGCGATGGTGCATGCGAGGTTCTTCATGGTTTTCTCCTTTGTCCAAGGTGGCCTGTTCGGGGGGATTTACACAAGAATAGGTTGCTTTAGCCAGAATGCAAAATGGGCCCTGAACGCTTTAGACAAATCCGCTTTCCCGGCCGGCCCCCCCAATAAAAAAAGGGGGGGAGGGCGGCGACCTGATTTAGTTCCCGGTCTTGGCGGCAACCCGGCAGCGGAAGGTGGTGATTTCGAACGGCCTGTAGGGGAAGGTCAGCGTTCCGTCCGCCAGGGTCTGGGGTTGCTCCTCGGCGGGGTCCTCGAGGAGGTCGGTCAGGGTGGCGGCGAGGATGGGCTGGTTGAGCGTGAGCGTGGCGCAGCCGCGGCTGCCGGTCTGCTCGGTCAGACGCACGATGACGGTGTCGTCGTCCTCGGCGCGCTTGACCGACTGGACCACCAGGTTGGGGTTGTCCACGCGAATCAGGCTGTCCAAGTCGGCCGCTCCGGGGTACCATTTTAGCGGCGTGTTGAAGGCCCAGGCGCGCTGGACAATGCCGGTCTCGACCGGGCCATTGCCGGTGTGGGGGACCAGGGCGTAGGCGAAACGGTGTTCACCCTCGTCGGCATAGACATCGGGGCGGACCGTGCCGCGCAACAGCGACAGGCCGAAGCAGTTTTTCTCGAAGGAAATGCCGTACTTGCTCTCGTTGATCAGGGCCACGCCGTAGCCGCTTTCGGAGAGATCCGCCCATTTGTGGTGGCAGGTTTCGAAACGGGCCTGCTGCCACGTGGTATTGCGGTGCGTGTCGCGCTGAATGATGCCGGCACCGGTATCGCAGCTGGCGGTGCGCGCCAGCACATCCACGCCGAATTCGGCTTTGACCAGGCGGTTGCGTTCGTGCCAGTCAACATGGTGTTCGAACAGGATCTGCGGGTCGTTTCTGAAGAAACGGATGCGCTGCTCCCAGGTGGATTCGCCAATCCGGTAGGCGATGCTGAAGGTCGCGAACAGGTCGCCGCTCTCGACCAGCTCAAGCGGTTGCACAACCATGTAGTCGTCGGTCCGGTCCTTGTAGTTCGGCAGGATGTCCCACGCATCGTACATGCCGGGGTTGTCGCGGTAGACCGTGAGCCGGTTCAGGGCCTGCCCGGGGGCGGCAATCTGGCGACCGGCCTGCTTGTCGACCAGGCTGGACAGGCTGCCGTCGTCCGCGAACTTCGCCCGGTACAGGGGGGTTTCGAGGGTGTTGTCCGCAAAGGAGAACCAGTCGGTGTCGGCTTCGGTCTGGGTGGGCACCGGACTGCAGGGATAGACGGCGCCGGCACAGCCCGGCACGCTGTCGATCTCCATCCATAGCCCGGGCTGCCCCAGATAGGTGTCGGCCTGGCAGGGCAGGGACATCGGCGCGTGCGCGGAGTCGGCACCCGGTACGAACTGCATACCCCGGCGTTCCCAGTTCAGGGTGTTCAGCAGGGTGACCGTCGCTCCATCGCCGCGGCCCAGGCCCAGTGCCGTCGAGGCGTCGGCGCTGAGGCGCTGTACCATGGCCCGAATTTTCCGATAGTCATTCATGGCATCGACCGTCACCGGCGCGATGTGGGTGCCGGGCAGGATGTCGTGGAACTGATTGACCAGCATAAGCTTCCAGGCCTGGGTCAATTCCTCGGCCGGATAGGTTGCCCCCTCGAGCATGGCGAAGGTGGCCAGCAGCTCGGCGTCGCGCAGCATCGTCTCAAGCTCGCGGTTGTTCTTTTTGAGGTCGCCCTTGGTGGTGAAGGTGCCGCGATGCATCTCCAGGTAGAGTTCGCCGTCCCAGACTTCCAGTTGGCTGGTGTCCTTCAGATTGTCGCGCAGGAACTCGTCGCCGCGCACATGGCGCACTTCGGGCAGCCCCGGCACGTCGTTCAGACGCTCCATGAAGGCCAGCATCTCCTCGGTCGCCCCGCTGCCGCCGTCGCCGTAGCCGAACATGTTCAGCGTCTCCGGACTGGTTTCCTTTTCCTGGAAGGCTTCCCAGTTTTCGATCACCTGATCGGGGGTGTTCCAGGTAATGAAGTGGGTCGGGGGCACGCAGGCCGGGATCTGCGTGCCGTCGATTCCGCGCCAGAGAAAGTGGTTGTGGGGGAAGCGGTTGGTGTCGTTCCAGGTGGACATTTTGTTGGAGACGAAGTACTCGACCCCGGCCTTGCGCAGAATCTGGGGCAGAATCCAGCTGTTGCCGAACACATCCGGCAGCCAGCAGTTGTTGACGGTGAAGCCGAAGCGGCTGCGGTAGTAGCGCTGGCCGTAAAGGCACTGTCGCACCAGCGACTCGGCCGAGGGCACGTTGCAGTCCGGCTCCACATACATGGCCCCGACCGGTTCGAAACGGCCCTCCAGTACGCGTTTCCGGACTTCCTCGAAGATCTCCGGGAAGTATGTTTCCAGCTGCTCGTAGGTGTACGGTTGGGTGTGGGTGTATTTGAAGTCGGGGAAGCGGTCCATCAGGCGCAGCTGGACCAGGCAGGTGCGGGCGTTCTTCTGGATGGTGTGGATCCGCCGCCAGTAGTAGGCAATGTCCAGGTGCGAATGCGCCACCAACGCCACCTTGCCGCTGCCGCCAAACCCCTTGGTCTGCTTACTGCTGAAGACGGTCTTGCGCAGGTAGTCGCGCAGGGCGATTACTCCTTCCCGATGCTTGTGGGCATCCGTTTCATCGTAGTCGACCAGGGTGAGGGCTTTGTCCACGTGCGTGGTGATGTAGTCGCGGATCTCTTCCCGGACATACTCGGATGCCATGGCGTCCTGGAGAATGTCCACATCGTAGCAGGCTTCTTGAACGTCATGGTCGATGGTCACGAAGGCGGAGCCGTTGAAGGTCTGCCGGCAACCCAGCAGGTGGCGGGTCTTCACGCTGCGTTCGTCGTCTGGTTTGGAGCGGTTGTAGGCTTCGATTTCGATGAGCAGTTCTTCGCCGGCCACCGCCTTTTGGCGCAGGAGCATGGTGCGGCGGTTCGGATCCAGCGCTCCGGTCCACTTGCCATTCACCTTTACGATCATCTCGGCCGCGGTTTCCAGGGCCAGGTGGACCTCCTTGCCGTCGAGTTCCGTCGGCATGGTTGTGGCCAGCCGCAGGAAGGCCGTCCCGTCGGGTGTGAACAGCGAGTCGCCTTTGGTCAGCGGACGGTAGGCGGCATCGTAGTAATCGTAGCGGCACTCGTCGACCTGGCGCCCTTCGCGGATTTCCCAGCCCGCGTTGGGCAGCGTCTGCGCGAAGACCCGGCGCGACAACCACTCGGCCCGCAGCGCAATCCATTCAGGGGGGCGCATCGAGCGGCGGACGACTTTCACATGTGCCATAAGTCTGACTTTCTGTATTGAATCAAGCCTCTTTGGGGCTCAAAATGCCAACCTGGGCGGTTAACTATACGCATTTAAAGAGAGCACCATTCCCTTGTGAGCAATTCGGAGGACTGACCCCCGAATCGGGGTCAGTCCTCCGAATTGCTCACAAGGACGCGGTGTGCTGTTCAGCTTTCGAACCGCACAGCACCCAAAATGCCGAAAAAAAAGGGGAGCCCTTTTTACTTGTCCCAGAAATAGGGTTTTTCGAAGCGCTTCGTGATCCGGACTGGCCGGCCGAAAGTGGCCTGGAAGCGTTCATTCAGGAAATCGGTCAGGCAGGTTTTGCCGACCGAGCAGGTCGCGCATCCGCCCTGCAACAGCACGGTCAGTTCGTCGTTCTCGTAGGAGACAAAGCGGATTTCGCCGCCGTCGGCCTGCACGCGCGGCCGCCAGTAGTCTTCGATGAAGGTCCGGACGTTGTCGATGGAAATGGTCATGGCAGGCCTGCCCGGGTTGTCGCTGTTGAAACGGAACGTGCCGATGTGATCGTGTTACATTACCGGCCTTGAAAAGGGTATCAATCAAAGAATTGTCTCCGCAAATTTGAAATTCGTCCACCCGGGAGAATGTTAACTCGTCTTCGCAGGCGGGATACGACGACGGTGTGCGATAACGGGACACGACCGTCAACAGATCGTTAGGTCAACGACATTCGGCGGCGGTCTCCAGCATGAATAGACATTTGAAGATGACTGGTAACCTTAAGCCCCCGCGAAACGTGCTTTTGGCGCTGGGCGCCTACGATTACCGGGTCCACCAGGGGGTTGTCCGTTTTGCGCGGGAGCACGGCTGGCACCTGACTGCGGATATATCGGTCAACCACAACGTCCCTTGGGGTTGGGAAGGCGACGGGGTCATCGCTGGCTCGGGCTGTTCGGACGAGCTGGCCGACTTTTTCGCCTCGCTGACGGTTCCCGTCGTCGATCTGAGCTACCATCGCCCCAATCTGCCGTTTCCCCGTCTGCTCAGCGACAACGAGACCATCGGCCGCCAGGTGGCCGAGCACTTCCTCGGCCGGGGATTCACCAATTTTCTGTTTGTGTCTCCCTCGTCCGGCTGGTATGCGGAGGAGCGTTGGGCCGCGTTCTCGCGGGCAACGGAGCAGGCCGGCCATGTCTGTCGGGACATTCGCACTCTCAGTCCGCTTCCGGATGCTGGGGCCAGCTGGCAGGTGCGCCGGGACTGGCTGGCGCAGAGTCTGCGCCGGTGTGACTTTCCTTTGGCTGTGCTCGGGTGCACCGACCAGGACGGGGCGGACGTCATCGACACCTGCCGGGCCGAAGGCATTCTCGTGCCGGAAGAGGTGGCGGTGGTCAGCGTGGGCAACTACGACCTGGTCTGCGAGGCCCTGTCCATCCCCATGTCCAGCGTGGACAACAACCAGCTCGGCCAGGGCTACGAAGGCGCCCGCATGCTGCAGCGGCTGATGGACGGCGAAGCGTTGTCGCTGGTGCTCTACCGCATCCCCTCGCTGGGGCTGCAGGTGCGCCACAGCTCGGATGTCCTGGCCGTGGACCATCCCAACATCGCCCAAGCGATTCACACCATGTATCAGCACTTCCAGGCGCCACTGGACGTCACGCGGCTGGCCACCGTGGCCGGCATGTCCCGCTCCGGATTCTACAAGGCATTCTGCCGCCATCTCGGCCGTACGCCGGCCGAGGAGCTGCGCCGCATTCGCCTGGAGAAAACCAAGCAGCGTCTGCGTGAAACCGACGACAAGATCTCGGAGGTGGCCTTTGCCTGCGGCTGGGGATCGGCCAATTCGCTGTGCATCGCCTTCAAGCGGGAGACTGGCCAAAGCCCTATGGACTACCGCCGACAGGTACGGTGATCGCCCCCCCCCTGCACCGAGAGTAGGGTAGGCATCCGTGCCTGCCTGTTGGAGTTGGGTCCGGCGCACAGGCTGGAAGCTATGCTACGCTCTACTCAACGGATGGTTCCGGCTCCGGGTTGGAATTTTCCAGACCGAGGAAGAGGAAGGAGCGGATCTGGCCGTGAGCCGTTTTGGCAACCTCGATGACGCGGATGACATCCCGGTATTCCAGGACGGTGTTTTCCTCCATTTCTTTCAGGCCGTCATGGAGATCCTGGGGCAGGGGTTCGCCGGTGCACAAGTCGGGGACCAGCTCGTTGTGAATGACCGAAAGGACATGCTCCTGGTCGTCCAGGACGACGGCGCCGATCTCGGTGTGGGCGATGATGTCCTCCAGGTTGTGCAGGGAGGTCTCGGTGCGGGCCAGGCGTTTCTTGAGCTTGGTGGTCTGCTCCCGCACCGCCCGGCCGACTTCGCGGGACAGGACGGTGTCCAGGTAGTGCAGCATCTTGTCTTCGTCGACGTCGCTGTCCTGGAATGCCTTGTGCAGGCGCTTCTGGATACGGTCGGCCAGGGGGGCGAAGTTTTTGCTGACTTTCTTCTGGGGGACCGGTTTGGATTTGACCTCCTCGGAGATCATGTCCAGCAACTGGTCGGCTTCGATGTGGCGCTCGTCCATGATTTGCTTGAGTCTGGCCAGCAGTCGGTGGCTGCTGTCGGCGTCGGGAGCGATTTCCTTGAGCATTTTTTCGGCGGATTTCAGGGAGTTTTCGTGCTCGAGGAATTCGGTTAGGACGGCTTCGGCCCGGGAGGTGTCCGCATAGGAGGCGATCACGTCGGTGATGCGCTTGACGA
>JBFJXC010000064.1:0-12800 GCA_041623325.1 Lentisphaeria bacterium
CGCTCCTTGCTGCCCTTGCCCGTCACCCGGAGAAGCCCCTGGTCCAGCTTCAGCCCTTCCAGCGTCAATCCCGCCAATTCGCTGACCCGCATACCGGTGGCATAGAAGACCTCCAAAATGGTCCGGTTTCGCAATTCCAGGCGATCACGCCGACCGTAGGCCCGCAGCATTTTCGTGACTTCCTCCCCGCTCAGAAAATCCGGCAGCGCCTTCCAGAGGCGGGGAGCCTCCATCACATCGGTTATGTCATTCTCGATATGGCGCTCGAAGCAGAGGAAGCGAAAGAAGATCTTAATAGCCACCAAACGCCGGGCGATGGAGGTGGCCGCCAACCCTTGGGACTTGGACAACTCCAAAAAATCCAAAATGTCATCCCGGCCGACGTCGCCCGGGCCGCCACGCCCCTGGTCCCGCACAAAGTCGAGGAACTGGGCAAGATCGTGCCGGTAGCTACGGATCGTATTGCCCGCGAGCCCCCTCTCGAGAGTCGCAAACCCGATAAACTCGTCCAGCAGGGTATCCATCATGCCACTCACATTTCCGGCAACAATCCCGACCAGTCGGGCAGGGAGTACGCTCCCGGGACGGTTAGACGGATCACACTACCGTACCATGAATCGACAATGCACAGCTCCCGCCCGCCTCCGAGCTGACGGGTGCAAACCACGTGCCGGCCATCCGGCCCCCAGGAGGGGGATTCCCAATCCCCCGGCTGTTGCGCAAACACGACCTTCTCCGGGTTCGGCAGATCGGGATCGGCATAGGCGAGAACATACTGCCCGGCCTGCCGGGCCGCGAAGCAGATGCGCCCCGAAACCGCCGACCAGTCCGGGGACACGGTTTCGATGGGCTCGCCAAGCAATCTCCGCGAGCGCCCATCGACCAAGGACAAGATGTAAACCTGCGGGCGGCCTGCCTCGTCGGACACATAGCACAACCGCCTACCATCCGGAGACCATCCCGGGGAGGACTCGACCGCCACGCTATCGGTTAACGGGCGCAGACCGCCGCTGGCCAGGTCCAGCAGATGCAGATCCACCCGCCCATTGCGGCTCAAACACAAAACCGCCCGCCTGCCGTCCGGGGACAAGGCCGCGCCAGAATTCAAGCCGGGATAGGCGGCCAGGCGCCGCTGCCGGATTGCCGCCGCATCCAAATACATGATCTGAGTCCGATTGCCCTGATATAGAGTATAGACCAGACGATTCCCTCCCACCCCCCACTTGGGCTCGGTGGAAATGGTCCCGTTATGACTCAGCTGGCGAAAATTCCCGCCGTCGAAAGGACAGGTAAAGATTTCCTTGCGTCCCCCTTGGGCCACGGCAAAGGCCAGGCGCGACCGGCAGATTCCGGGAACCCCAAACACTGCCTGAATTAGCTGGTCCACCCCCTGGCGGGCGGCCCGCTCCCACGACCGCGCAGGAACCGTCACCCTGGTCCGCACTACCCCCCCCTCACTTAATTCCAAAGCGAGGGTCTCGCCCGCCACAGTCGCCTCCAAGAGATAGCGGGCCGAGGACGGCTCCCCAACTACGGAAAACCAGTCCGAATAGGCCAGCATCCGTTTCAGCAGGCCCTCCAATTCGGCAGGACACCTCGAACGAATAAACAAGGAAGGATTCTGTTCGGCGGCGGCCTTGCGCACCGTAATTCGCGCGTCCTCTTGCGCCCGGGCTGTCATGCACCCCCACCAAACAGCCATCAGAAACAGGCTCCGCCACACCAGCCCGCCAGGGTTTCGACAATATGCTCCAACTCGTCCACTCATCGGTTCAACCCCAATCGTCAGTCTTTTCCGGAATCCTCGGACAGTGGCAACTGGCCCCACTCAGCCTGCCCCCCCTCCCCCTGCATCAGCACCTCGATTTTTCGTTCCGTTTCCCCCAATTTCTTCTCGCAGAATTTCGCCAGCTTCATACCTTCCTCAAATCGCTTCATGCTTGCCTCCAGGCTAAGCTGCCCGCTTTCCATTTCGGCCACAACCGTTTCCAGCTGAGCCAGACTTGCCTCGAACGTCGCCTCTTGCTTCTCCGCCATAATCATACCCTTCCGCTTCTTACTTACATTTAAAACATCGTTATCGCCCCCGTAATCGCAATCGTGATCGGAGGCGGATTTCGATCATGATTGCAATTACGAGCTTGTGACCTGCAACCCGAAACCTGATCGATCACCAGCGCGATTACGATTGCCTGAAACCTGACACCTGAACCACCGAAACCTGAACCCTGTAGTTGCACGTTCCACCATTCACTCCAGGCCCGAGGCCGTCTCGACCGTCAGCTCCAACCGACCCGAGGCCAGGATCCCGTCAACCTTGTCGCCTTTGGCGACCTGCTCGTGGCTCGTCACCACCTGACCGCTCTGCTGTGCTACCAATATCGAATATCCCCGTTCCAGCACTCGCCGTGGGTTCAGCGCCTGCAGCTGCCCCCGCAGCTGCTCCAGGCGGTGGCGGCCCCGGTCGCAACGCCCCTGCAACGCCCTCCCCAGGCGCAGACCCAGCTCGTCCACCCGCTGCTGGTAAAGTTGCACGAGTCTGCCGGGTTCGCGAAACACCGCATGCCCTGCGGCGCGATCCAAGCGGCGGCGGTGCTCCCCAAGCTCCAGGCGCAACCGGTCTCTCAAACGCCGCTGCAGATTCTGCAGGCGATCCAGCAACTCGGTCTTCCGTCCGGTCACCAGCTCCGCGGCGGCGGAGGGAGTCGGCACCCGCAAGTCGGCCACCTCGTCGCAAATGCTATAGTCCACTTCGTGCCCCACGGCACTGATCACGGGAATTTCCGAAGCGGCCACCGCCCGGGCCACGATCTCCTCGTTGAAAGCCCAAAGATCCTCCAGACTGCCGCCGCCCCGGGTGACCACGATCACGTCGCAGGAATGCGTCTGATTGAAATAGCCAATCCCGGCCGCAATCTCCGCGGCCGCCCGCGCTCCCTGGACCGCGGCCGGGTAAATCCGTACATGCATCGTGGCGAAACGGCGGCCCAATACTTGAAGGAAATCGTGCAGGGCGGCACCCTGGGGCGAGGTCACCACCCCCACGCATCTCGGCAGAGCCGGCACCGGACGCTTCCGGGCCGAATCGAACAAGCCCTCGGCACGCAATCTTTTCTTGAGATCCTCATAGCGCTGCTGAAGCGCCCCCATGCCCCGCGGACGCAAGCGCTCGACAACGACCTGATAGGTTCCCCGAGGCTCGTAAACGCTCAGACGACCCCACGCCTCCACCTCCATACCTTCGGCCAATTTCAACTCCCGGGCCGCCTGCGCACCCCGGAAGTGCACAGCCGACACCTGGCTGCGTGCGTCTTTCAGGGACAAGTACACATGCCCCGACCGGTGAATGGTTAGATTGCTGACCTCACCTCGTATCCAAAAAGGGTACAGGGTTTGCTCGAGCAGCTCCTTCACCACCCGGTTCAGTTCCGAAACCGTCCAGACCTTGGCCGCCGCCCCGCTCGTTTGCCCATATTCAAACAAATCCATGAATTCCGCACCTCTAGTCAGCCTGTTCTCATCGACTCTACCATAGTTCGCATTGCCCCGGCCCGAAGCCTGACCGCCAACATTTTTATCACGGCTCAATTGAAAACAAACCGATGACAGGCATTTTGGCATATCTCTTCTCACCACAACCGGCAAGCATGCGGGAGACAAGGCCGTGTCAGAACCTGCCTGACAGCAATCGGAAATGGGACCACCCCGAGTTGGACCCGCCAACCCAGCGCCTCGATATGGTAGAAAGGAGCCGAACGTGAGCTTGACCTGTTTCGTATTCGTCAAACAAGTTCCCGACACCCACAACATCTCCGGCGATGCCATGAAGGAGGACGGCACCGTCAACCGTGCCGCTCTTCCAGCGATCTTCAACCCCGAGGACCAGAATGCGCTGGAGCTGGCCCTACGTTTGCGGGACCGGGCAGGAGGCAAAGTCGTCGTCTGCACCATGGGGCCTCCCGCTGCCACAAACGTGCTGCGCCAGGCACTCTACATGGGGGCCGACGAGGCCATCTTGGTGACGGACCGGGCCTTCGCGGGGGCGGACACCCTGGCCACCAGTTACACCCTGGCCTGCGCCGCACGCAAATATGGCCAGGCCGACCTCATCCTCTGCGGGAGACAGGCCATCGATGGGGACACCGCGCAGGTCGGTCCTCAGATCGCCGAAAAGCTGAACCTGCCCCAGATGACCTACGTGGAGGACGTTAGCGAAATCCGCGACGGCAAGATTCGGGCCAAATGCCAAATCGAGGGAGGGTACGAAGTTCTGGAGGGCCCCCTTCCCATGCTGCTGACCGTCACGGCCACCGCCAACGTGCCCCGCCCCCCCAGCGCCAGGCGGCTCATGCAGTACAAGAAAGCCAGCACCCGTTCGGAACTGCTGCAGAAACACCGCGGCCGGGACTACGAGGATGCCAATCTTCTGGCCGAAGAGGAGGACAAGCTCAAGTCCCGGCAACTCTGGATTCACGAATGGACCGCCGCCGACCTTAAAGCGGACACGGATCGCGTGGGACTGGCCGGTTCCCCCACCAAGGTCAAGGCAATCGAAAGCGTCAAGCTAGGCAAGCACGAGTACAAGGACATTGCTCCTACCGACCAAGGCATCGCCGAGCTGACCAAGGAACTGATTGCCGAACATATCTTGAGCTAAAAACCGGACAGGGAATACCATTATGAGTGCTGATAAGATTGGAAATGTCTGGGTCTTCGTAGAGCAGGACAACGGCACAATTGC
This sequence comes from Lentisphaeria bacterium, assembly GCA_041623325.1. Lineage (GTDB taxonomy): Bacteria > Verrucomicrobiota > Lentisphaeria > Oligosphaerales > JBFJXC01 > JBFJXC01. Next base: position 4,742 of record JBFJXC010000064.1, read on the forward strand.
CGATGTCAGCCTGGAATTGCTCTGCAAAGGCAAGGAGCTGGCTGGCCAGCTGGGTGTGCAGACCGAAGCCGTATTGCTGGGACGCAATCCTGAGAATCTATGCTCGGTTCTACATGAGTACGGGGCCGATAACGTTTTCCTCGCCGACGACCCGGCGCTTGAGTGTTTCTCCACCTTGCCCTACGCCAAGGTGCTCGTTGAACTGGTCAAAGCCCACACCCCCAACATTCTCATGTTCGGCGCCACTCACGCCGGACGCTCGCTGGCCCCGCGGGTGGCCTCCAGCTTGGGGGGCGGCCTGACCGCCGACTGCACGGATCTGCAGATCGACGACTTCATGGACAAGAAGAACCAGTGCCTGCTGAAGAACAAACTCATGCAAATCCGGCCGGCCTTCGGCGGAAACATCGTGGCCACCATCGCCAACTCCTGGCAGGACCCGCAAATGGTGACCGTGCGCGAAGGGGTCATGAAACTGGAGGATCCAGTAAAGAACCGCAAGGGCTCGATCACCCCGGTGCCCGTCAAACTCTCCCCGGACGACTTGGTCATCAAATTGATCGAACGGGTCAAGGCCGATAAGTTGATCAATCTGAAAGGATCCCAAGTGATTGTCGCTGGCGGCTACGGAGTTGGATCCAAGCAGAACTTTGAACTGATCCACGAATTTGCAGACACCATCGGCGCCTCGGTGGGTGCCTCCCGGGCAGCCGTGGACGCCGGCTGGATCGACCACGGCCACCAGGTTGGCCAGACCGGTGTGACCGTCCGCCCCCGACTCTACATTGCCTGCGGCATCAGCGGTTCCGTCCAACACCGGGCCGGAATGGACGAAAGCGGAACCATCATCGCCATCAACACCGACCCTGACGCCCCGATCTTCTCGGTCGCCAACTACGGCATCGTTGGCGACCTGAACGACGTCCTGCCCAAGTTTATCAAGGCCTACAAATCTGCCCAGAAGTAAGCGGCCCGAGTGCCTGCGGACCAACCGCGGCATTTCCCACCCAACACTGGCACAAAGGAAGAGAGCGGACCATGGCAGCTAATTTTTATGCGGACAATCCGGACCTGAAGTTTCATCTGCAGACCTGCGACCTGGCCGAGGTCATCCGGCTGCGCGAAAAAGATTTTTCCGAGGTCGAGACCTATGCCCATGCACCGGAATCGCACCAGGACGCCCTGGACAGCTATGACAAGGTCATGGACATGGCCGGCGAACTCTGCGGCGAACTGATCGAGCCACGCGCCAAAGACGTGGACCGGGTCGGGGCCCGTCTGGAGAACGGCAAGGTTCACTATGCCCCTGGCACCGTGGAAAACCTCAAAAACCTGACTCAGGCGGATCTGATGGGCGTCATGCTGCCGCGTCGCTACGGCGGACTGAACATGCCGGTCACCATCTACACCATGCTCAACGAGATGATTTCCCGAGCCGACTGCAGCCTGCAAAACCTCTTTGGACTGCAGGATATCGCCGAAACCATCTACCGCTTCGGAAGCGAAGACCAGAGGCGGCGGTACCTCCCCCGCTTCACCTCCGGCGAGGTCGACGGGGCCATGGCCCTGACGGAGCCGGAGGCCGGCAGCGACCTGCAGGCCGTCCAGCTGAAGGCGCACCTCGACCCGGAAACCAACACCTGGTACCTAAACGGGATGAAACGCTTCATCACCAACGGCTGCGCCAAGATTCACCTCGTCCTGGCCCGCTCCGAAGAAGGCAGCCGCGACGGGCGTGGCCTGTCCATGTTCGTCTGCGAACGCGGACCAGGACTGGTCGTGCGCCGCATCGAAGACAAACTTGGCATCCACGGCTCTCCCACCTGCGAACTGCAGTTCAACAATGTGCCGGCCGAATTGGTCGGCAGCCGTCGCCGGGGCCTGACGCGATATGTCATGTCCCTGATGAACGGGGCCCGGGTGGCCATTAGCAGCCAGGCTCTCGGCGTGGCCGAGGGTGCCTTCCGCGAGGCTCTCAAGTATGCCCGGGAGCGCCAGCAGTTCGGCAAGAGCATCGACCAGTTCCCCGCCGTTTACGAGATCCTGGTCCGGGACAAAGCCATGATCGCGGCAGGACGCACCCTGCTCTACGAAACCACCAAGTATGTGGACCTTCGGGACTGCTACGAGGAACTGGTCGAGCACGGCCAAGATGTCTCCAACCAGGTGCGGGCCCTATCCAAGACCTACACCAAGATCGCCGCCGTGCTGACCCCCCTCTGCAAGGCCTACACCACCGAAATGGCCAACAAGGTGGCCTACAACGGCATTCAGATCCATGGCGGCACCGGCTACATGCGCGACTTCAACGCCGAGCGCTACTACCGCGATGCCCGCATCACCAACATCTACGAGGGCACCACACAGCTCCAGTACGTGGCGGCCATCGGGGGCGTCACCCAAGGCGTGCTCGACCCGCTCCTGTCCGAACTCAGTCACCTGCCATTCGAGGGCAAGCTGCGCCGTCTGGCCAGCGCGGTGGATATGGCCTGGGACAAGCTGCGCCGGAGTATCAGCTTCCTGACCAGCAAGAACGACAGCGACTATTTCGATTTGATGGCCGCGCGGCTCTGCGACATGCAAACATGGGTTTTCGTCAGCTACCTAATGCTGCGGGATGCCCTGAAAGATCGCAGCCGGGAAGCCTTGGCTCAGCGCTTCATTCTGGACATTCTTCCTATGGCGGAGATGAACTACCAGGTGATCACCAGCGGCGACGTGTCCACGATCGACACCCAGCAGGAGATTCTGGCCATGTAAGCACCAGGGGGGGGTGCCGACGACCACAACCGATCCGCCACCGGAAAAGGTCGCCCCCCCCTCTAGTCGACAGATTGCAACCCCTGCCACCAAACAGTATAGTTAGCGGCGAATTACGCGGCGGTTAAGGCGCGGTGCAGAGGCATTGGCAGCAAGAAAGGGCGGAAACAGAATGGATCGGAAAGAACTGTCCCGGACATTCACCGTTTCCAACAAGTTGGGAATCCATGCCCGGCCGGCTTCTCTCCTGGCAAAAACCGCCAACCAGTTTTCAGCCGACGTCACCATCAGCAAAGATGGCACTGACGTCGATGCCAAAAGCATCCTTGGACTGCTGATGCTCGCCGCCGGTTTCGGAAGCGAAGTGAGCTTCCGTGCTCAAGGGGAAGATGCGGCGGAGGCGCTTGATGCACTCGAAAAACTCATCTCAGAAAAATTCGGGGAAGAGTGACCCCCCCGGCGCGGCCGCGCCCATCGAGCGCTATGCCGGAATCTGCGTCTCCAGCGGCATTGTCATCGGCAACGCCCTCATCGTCGGCCGCGATCTCAGCTCGGTGCCCGAGCTGGTCTTGCAGCCCCAGGACGTCGAGGCGGAAATCGCCCGTTTCAAAGAGGCCATCCGGGTTTCCTACAGCCAGCTGGAGGACATCAAAAAGCGGGCCGAGGAAATTCTGGGGCAGCGCGACGCGGCCATCTTCGACGCCCACCTGATGCTGGTCGCCGACAAGGTCTTGCTCGACGAGGTCATCTCCCAAATCCGCAGCCGCCAGCGCAATGCCGAATTCGTGTTCCGGCAAGTCCTGCAACGCTACACCACCGCCTTGCAAAAACTGGACGACTCCTACATCCGGGACCGCCTGGCCGACATTCGGGACGTGGCCACCCGCGTCATTCGGAACCTGCTGGGCGAAACCCGGACTGATTTGAGCCACCTGACCGAGCCGCGCATCGTGGTGGCGCATGACCTCTCGCCCTCCGACACGGCCGGAATGGACCGCCACAATGTGATCGGTTTCGCCACCGAAATTGGCAGCCGCACTTCCCACACCGCCATCATGGCCCGCTCACTAGGCATTCCGGCTACCGTGGGAATCCCTCACCTGACCGACCGCGTTGCCAATGGCGATTTGCTGATTTTGGACGGCTACAAGGGCGAAGTCATCGTCCGGCCCGATCCGGAGACCTTGGCCGCCTACAAGAGGCGCATCCGCATCCAGGAGCGCTGGGCCCGGAACTTGGCGGCCGAGGCGGCCTTGCCCTCGGAAACCATTGACGGCTTCCGGGTGCAGCTGGCCGCCAACATCGAACTGCCCGAAGAAGTTGAGGCAGTCAAGGAGAACTACGGGGTTGGCATCGGTCTGTTCCGAACCGAGTACCTGTTCATCAACCAGCCCCACCTGCCCACAGAAGAGGAGCAGTTTCGGGCCTACCTCAAGGCCACCGAGGCGATTCTGCCACGTTCAGTCATTTTCCGGACCCTGGACATTGGCGGGGACAAGTTTCTCTCCCACCTGGACCTGCCCAGCGAGCTCAACCCCTTTCTGGGCACCCGCGCCATTCGCTTTTGCCTGGCCCAACCGGAAATATTTCTCAGCCAGCTTCAGGCCGTGCTTCGGGCCAGCGCACACGGCAAGGTGCGCTTGATGTTCCCAATGATTTCCACCATGGAGGAATTGCAGGAAGCCTTGAAATACCTGCGCCAAGCCCAAGACCTGCTGGACAAGCGCGGCATTGCCTACAACCGCCACCTCGACGTGGGCATCATGGTCGAAGTCCCGGCCGCGGCGGTCATCGCCGACAAGCTGGCCCCCCATGTGGATTTCTTCAGCATAGGCACCAACGACCTCATTCAGTACTCCATGGCCGCAGACCGCTCCAATCCGGACATCTCCTATCTGTATCAGCCCTGCCACCCTTCCATCATTCGTCTGATCCGTAGCGTTTCGCAGGCGGCCTACGCCCACGGCAAATGGGTCAGCATCTGCGGCGAAATGGCCGCCGACCCGATCTTGGTTCCCCTGGTGCTGGGACTGGGCATCCACGAGCTGAGCATGAGCCCCGTGGCCATCGCCCCCGTCAAGCGCCTGATCCGGCGCATGCGCATGCACGAGGCCGAGGCCCTGGTCAAGCAGGCCCTCCACTGCGGGTCCGCTTCCGAGGTCATGGCTCTTTGCCGGGCATACGTCCAGAAGGTCGCCCCGGATCTGCTCCCCGAATGAGCCTTGATTCCCACCGTTTTTCTCAGGACCCTTCATGCTTGAAATCAACAAACTGCCTGACAGGCGCTGGACGGCGGCCTACACCAAAGCGCGATGCGAGAAGGTCGTCAAAGAATATTGCGAGCGACACGCCATCACCTGCTACCTTCCCTTGCGCCGGCAGGCCAAGCGATACCAGAGGCGGACCGTCGAGACCTTTCTGCCCATGTTTCCGGGCTATATTTTCGTGCAAACGGACGGCGAGGGCCAGACCAGGTTGCTCCAGTCCCACCGGGTGGTCCACCTGCTGACACTGGACGACCTGCAGGAACTGCGCCTGATCAACGACCTGCGCGACCTGCAGCATCTGGAAACGATCGCCAAGAGGGCCGAAATCGTCGTCAAACCCGAACTTTTGCCCGGCAAGCCGGTACTGGTCACCTCCGGACCGCTGCAAGGGCTCAACGGCATCATCCAGAGGCGCCAGAGCCACACTCGCATCACCGTCAACATCGAACTGCTTGGACAATCGGCCAGCGTCGAGGTTGATGCGGGCGAGCTGGAACTTGAAGACATCTAAATGACCAAGACCGAATTGCTACATCTCCTGACCCGGCTGGATCTGCAGCCAAGCCGGCGCCTGGGGCAGAATTTTCTGATCGACCAAAATCTCCTGGAGGCCATGGTCCGCCTGGCCGCGCCCAAACCAGGCGAATCAATCCTGGAGGTGGGACCGGGGACGGGCGTTCTCACCCGACATCTGCTCGCCGCCGGCAGCAACGTGACCGCTGTAGAGTTCGACCACCGCCTGGCCGCCTACCTCCGGGACGAGTTCCAGGAGGCCGGCAACTTCCGTCTGGTCGAAGCCGATGCCTGCCGACTGAACTATGACGACCTGATGGGGCCAGATCCCTACCGCTGCATCGCCAACCTTCCCTATGCCGCCAGCTCGGTTCTGCTGGCAAACTTCCTGGCCTTGTGCAATCCGCCAGTTGAAATGTTCGTGCTCCTGCAGCGGGAAATGGCCGAGCGCCTGGCCGCGCCTCCGGCCACCAAGGATTACGGGGCCCTTTCCGTCCGCATACAGATGATATACCAAGTCGCGATCGCCCGGAGGGTTCCACCCAGTGTCTTTTTCCCGCCTCCAGCCGTGGAATCAGCATACGTGCACCTTCGCCTGCGGGACACCTTGCCCACACTCGAATTCCGGAAGTCCGCGGCAACCATCGTTCGTGCCGCCTTCAGTCAGCGTCGCAAGAAACTGATCAATCTCCTGAAACCCCATGCCGACGCCGGTCGACTCGAGCGATGTTTTTCGGACCTGGGCCTTCCCGACGACGTCCGCGCCGAAGCCGTCTCCGTGCCGATTTTCCAGCAACTGGTCGAGGCTCTTCATAACTCCTGAACGAAAGTGCCGTTACCGCCGGGCACGAACTCGAACCCCATCTACGGAGGGCTTTCCGGCAGCCACTGACTGACAACAGGTAACAACTCACATTTTGGACCTGTGCGGATAAAAAGCTGCACGCCGCATCGTTATGAGCAATTCGGAGGACTGACCCCGTTTTGGGGGTCAGTCCTCCGAATTGCTCATAAGGGGATGGTACTCTCTTCAAATCGAAATGTATAATGTGAGTAATACAGTTTTACGCATTGAAAGCACGCGGCCAATAGATGTATCTCCTATTTTGGTTGATCACGAGCGCGATCACATGCAGAACGAAACTTGAGTAAGTAAGGAAACAATCCATGGCCATTCTCTGCTTCGAACCCGTCGCCGGCGCGGCCGGAAACATGATCCTGGGGGCTCTGTTCGACCTGGGCGTCTCCCCCGACCAGGTCGACCAAACCCTGCGAAGCGCCGGACTCCACGACTTCGAAATCAAATTCCAGCGCAAAACCTCCCACGGCATCTCCTGTGGCTACTGCGAAGTCACAACCGACGAAACCCACGCCCATCGGCACCTGCCGACCATCCTGGACATCATCGAACGCACCGACACCGGGGATCGGGCCAAATCCCGGGCCTGCGCCATCTTCCGCCGCCTGGCCGAAGCGGAAGCCGCCGTACATCAGATATCCCCGGAAAAAGTCCACTTTCACGAAGTCGGCGCCGTCGACGCCATCGTCGACATTCTGGGCTCCTGCATCGCCCTCGACCTGCTCCAGGTCGACCACATCTACTGCTCCTCCTTCAGGATCGGGAAGGGAACCGTCAAGTGCGCCCACGGCACCCTGCCAGTACCCGCCCCCGCAACCGTCCGGCTGCTGGAAGGCTTCCCGGTCACCCGCCTGGATATCCAGAGCGAACTAACCACCCCCACCGGCGCGGCCATCCTGACCACCCTCAGCGAAGGCGACTGGGCCGGCCTCGACTACCGACTCATGAAATCCGGCATCGGCATCGGAACCCGCCAGTTCGCCCAGATCCCCAATGCCATCCGCGCCTTTCTCGGCGAAACGCTCCCCGAAGCCCACGGCGTGGAAGTGCTCGAGACCGAAATCGACGACCAGACCCCCGAGGCCACCGCCGCGGTCTGCGAGCGCCTTCGCCAGGCTGGCGCCCTGGACGTGAACCTGATCCCCTGCCAGATGAAAAAAGGACGCCCCGGCATTCGTCTCTCGGTCGTCTGCACTCCCGGCACCGCCACCGCCCTGGCCGACATTCTCTTTGCCCACTCCAGCACCATCGGCGTCCGCCTCTCGCGGACATGCCGCCTGACCCTGCCCCGGCAGGAAACCTGCGTACCGACCCGCTGGGGGGATGTCCGGGCCAAACGCATCGAGCGCCCCAGCGGCGTCGAGATCACCCCCGAGTTCGACGCCTGCAGTCAAATCGCCCGGGAGCATAACATCCCGATCCGCCACGTTATGTGCGAAGCCCATTGTTGGGAGGACTCGCACACACACGCAACCCGACCCAGCGAAAAGTAGAAAGCCATGCACAAGCACGTTGTACCCGACCATGATCGCGAGAAACGTTTGGGCTTTGCGGAAGTCATCTACTGCCCCGGCAAGACCGATCAGCAGCTCGCGGAGGCGGCCGAATCCCTGTTTGCCGCGCACCGCAACGTCATCGCGTCCCGGGCCACCCCTGAACA
>JBFJXC010000065.1:0-12796 GCA_041623325.1 Lentisphaeria bacterium
ACCGTGACCCTGCGCCCCTGGAACGGCGTTTCCGCCACCGACGATCCGTATGTGTCCATCGATACGGGCACGGTCGACTACGGGGCAGTCGGCTCCTTCAGCAACGACGACAACGGCTTGGTGCGGGACGAGAATCTTGAAATCACCGGCGTCACCCATCCGTTCACGCTGACAGTCGCGGCCGACTGTCCCAACGACCATGTCGTGCCAATCCAGGTGACCATGACCTGCAAGAACGGATTTGCCCCCGAGGACCCGCCGCTCACCTTTGTCAGCCGTTTCACTCTGACGGTCGAGAATGGGGTCGAACTGCCCAAATTTATCGACACGGACACGGTGTTGACCAAGGATAAGCTCTATATCGTCTCGGATGCTGTGCTGGTGAAAGAGGGCGTGACCCTGACAATCGAAGCGGGAACGCAGGTGCAGTTCTGGAGCAGTAACCCCAAGGCGCCCTATTCCACCGAGCCCGATGCCAAACTGCTGGTGGCGGGGACGCTAAAGGTGCAGGGGACCGCGGAAGAGCCGGTCCGTCTCTTTCCCTCCGGGTTGCACAGCGACCGGCGGGTGGTGATCGAGGACGACACCGGCAGTGTGCTGGAGTTTCAGTATGCCAGAATCTCCAACCCCTATATCCTGGCCAGCCGCGGTGAATTTGACCATTGCTACTTTGATCAGGTCAATGAGTATTTGTCTCATGATATTGCTGGAAAATGGTATCCATATGCTGGTCCTGAAGTCCGTGCCAAGGCTATATCCAATTCCTATTTTTCGAAATTGGGGTGCTATTACAAATCTAGTATTAATCCCTTGGTCCTTGGTTCCGGGAAGCTTGAGAATAATATCTTCGACAGTTGCTATATGTCCGATTATCGCTCACCTGATGCAGTCAGGGGGAATGTTTTTCTCAAGAACGCTAAGAATATCGATGGTCAAATTAAACGTTCTGCGATTTCAAAATGGGGTCTGCGGATTGATGGCGAGAAAGCATTGGCCCCGGTCTATCCACGTTACCGGGAGGAGACGGATACGACCTATTTCCTAGTTGGAGTCGAAAACTCTATTGACCCCGGGCCAGCCATTCTGGAGTTTGAATTGGCCGAAGCCTTTGCCAACCGCTTGGGGGGCCATATCGCCTGCATCACCGATCAAGCCGAATTCGACTTCGCCAGAATTGGTTATGGAACACTGGACGCCACCAATTTCAAAATCATGTATCCAAATCTTGACAAGCGTGATTACTCAGATGGTTATACAGACGTTATTTTTCCAGTTATCGGCCTACATGACTGGAATGGGGAGTTTGAATGGGTGAGTGGGGAGCCGGTCACCGATTTTGTCGCCGGCAAATGGGCTTCGGGCCAGCCCAGCAAAAGCGGGCTAGGCACGTTTGCCAGCTTGTCATCCTTTTATTTTTTCTACGACCAAACCTCCCTTTATCGTCCCGTGCTCATCGAAATCCCCGGGGAATACACCCAGGCGCAGTTGGACACCCTGCATCAGCAGCATATCCTGGGGGTCTTGGCCGAAATCCACCCCTGGCAGAGCAATGCCATTCTCAACAACTGGAACGATCCCGACCCGCAGCACTGGCTGAAATTTGAAACCACCGCCGGCTCGACCATTGCCTCTTCGAAATACCATTGCCTGTCTGGAAACTACTGGGGAACCCGCTCGCGAACCCTCATCGATGCCTCCATCAACGATTTCTATGACGATTTCAAGCGTCCGCAGCTGATGGTCGAGCCCATGCTGGAAAGCGCCCCGGAAAACTGCTATCCGTTTGCCGACACGGTGGTGGTTGCCAACTCGGCCGGAACCAATGTGACAACGGTCGGCATGGAGACGGTGACTTTCACCGTGAGGTTCAACCGCGACATGAGCACGGCCAAACAGCCGCAGGTGTCGTTTGGCCCGGCCGAACCGTTCACCGATTTCGCCGTGCAACCTCTGGAAGACGGCTGGGTGGACCCGGACAGCACCGGCCGTTCGCGTGCCTGGCGGGGCACCTTTGACGTAACCCCCGTGACTGGTGACGGCGTGCAGAAGATCCGTGTCGCCGGCGCCGTGGCCGCCGATGATCCCTGGCTGGTGACCGGGGACGATTCGGAGCGCTTCCAGTTCGAAATCATCACCTCCGGCGTGAACGCAATGGCTCTGCAGGCTTCCGGCAAGGAGGGACGGGTGGAGTTGACCTGGTTCCAGGATGACTTCGATTTGCTGGCCGGATACAACATCTATCGTTCGAGCAGCCAGGATGGCACCTACAGCCGTCTGAACTCCAGCGTCATCCACAAGAGCCAGTTGTCGTATATCGATAAAGGCCTGATGCCCGGCAAGCCCTACTACTACACGTTCACCGTGGTGAAGACGGATCTGACCGAGTCTGGTTTCTCCAATGTCGCCGCGGGAACGCCTGTGGACACCATTCCGCCAGTGATGTCCCATGCCGCCGTCGTCAGCACGCGTCCGGGTGTGGCCCTGCAGATCTATGCGGACATTACCGACAACGTGGACGTGAGCGGCGCCACCCTGTTCTATCGCCATAGCAGCGCAAGTGCCTATAGCCAACTTGCCCTGGTCAACGCCACAGGGAATCGCTATTCGGCAGCCATTCCGGGCCGTGAGGTGACCATGCCTTTTCTCGAGTACTACCTCTCGGCAACCGATGGCATCAGCACGGTCTTCAGCGGCAGTCCGGCCGCGCCCCACCGAGTGACCGTAAACGACGCACCCATGGTCTCCAGCGTGGTGCCGCAAAGCGGCAGCTTTGCCGGTGAGACCTTCGTGACCATTTCGGGAAGCAATTTCATCGAAGGGGCCACGGTCACGTTCGGAGGCAACCTGGCAACGGAGATCGTCACCATCAGCGCCAATCAGCTAACGTGCAAAGCACCGCCGCATTTTCCGGCGGTCGTCGACGTGACCGTGACCAACCCAGGCGGTTCCCAGGCCAGCAAGTATGCCGCCTACACCTACCAGAGCAGCGGCGTGTCTCTGGAACTGCCGCGAATCGTGGCCTCCACTGGTGACACGGTACAGATCCCGTTGACCGTTGGCCAGGCTCAGGGAATTCTCAGCGCCGATTTCACCCTTGAGTACGACGCCGAGGTGTTGACGATCGAAAGCATCGCCGCCGGCAGTGCGGCGGGCAGTTTTACGGTTGTGTCGAACCCATCCGAAGCCGGACGGGCCGTGGTGTCCATGTCCTCAGCCATGGCCTTTAGCGGCACGGGGGAGATGGTCGCGATACGTGCACGGATCACCGGGAACCCCGGCACGGTTTCACCCTTGACTCTGTCCGAGGTCTCCTTGAATAGCGGGCATGTCTTGCCGGATCTGGTGGCGGGGAGCGTCCAGGTGGAAAACACCTACTCCATTTCCGGGACTTGTCGTTATTACAGCAACGACAATCCGGTTTCCGGGGTCCAGCTGCTTCTGGATGGTGACACGGACTATTCGGCCATGTCAGACGAAGCTGGAGAGTTCACGCTGGCCACCGTCAAATCCGGTGCGTACAACCTGACGGCATCCCGGGCGGATGACGCAAGCGAGACGATTACGGTCATGGATGCGGTCAAAGTGTTGCAGACCAGTGTTGGCCTGACTGATCTCACTGACAACGAACGAATTGCCGCCGATGTCGACCGCAATGGCCGGGTGGACGCGCTGGATGCCTCCTACATTCTGCGCCATGTGGTTAAACTGCAAGATTTGCCGTTCCCCGGAGGGGGGGAGATTTGGCATTTCACCCCCGCGCAAAAAACCTACGGCAACCTGGGCAGCAATCAGAATTCGCAGGATTTCACGGGGATTCTGATCGGGGATGTCAATGGTTCTTGGAATTTGGCAGCGCGCGGACGGCGATCCGCCCCCCCCTCTCGCGGGGACGCCGCCGGTTTGGTGATGGTCAACAGCACCAGTCTGCCGGGAAATCAGGAGGATGACGTCACGTTTGAGGTGGAACTGGTCAACCCCGATGGCTTGTTGGGGGTGGAAGCGGAATTGCGTTATGACCCTGGCACTCTTGAATATGTGGCGGTTGAAAAGTCATCGCTGTCCGCATCGATGCTGCTGGTTGCCAATCAAGTCGAGGCCGGAACCATTCTCATTGGCATGGCTGGCGCGGAGGGGATTGTTGAAAAGGGAATTCCATTTAGGGTGAGGTTTCGTGCGAAGGGGGACTTGATTGAGCCGCCGGAAGTGAAACTGGCCAAGCTTATCCTCAATGATACGCGCCAGGCCAACAATCTGGATGCAACTGGCGTTGCCGTCGGCACCCATGTGGTTCTGAAGCCCGGTTGGAATTTGTTCAGCGTCCCGATCGAAAGCTCGCTGGCGGTTTCGAGTTTGATGGCACTGGACGCAAATCAGGATTTGCCGCCGTATTCGTTTTGGACCTGGACAGAGAACGGCTATGTCACCTTGCCCGGGACCGGCACCTTTTCAGCCCAAAAAGCCTACTGGGTCTATAGTGCCAGTGAGCAAAACACCAGCCTGTTTCTGCAGGGGAACATTACGTGGAACAAGTATGCGACATTGTCGCCCGGTTGGAACATGGTGGGGCCCGCTCTTGATATGGAGTGCCCGTCTGCTTGCTCCGGCCTTGTCTGGGGCTGGGATGGTTCCAAGTACGTGATGGTGGACTCGGCCTCGGCGGAGAACCGCGCGCTCTACAAGACACAGGGATACTGGATGTTCAATACCGCATCCGAGCCTGTTGACCTTGATTTGTGGGGCGATACAAGCCAGCGATAGACGCGAGTTCCGACAAGGGGGGGGGGCGACAAGGTTTTGTCGACAAAAACCTTGTCGCGACTCGTTGTCGACCGGAGGCAGAGATACGACTCAGGGTTTTAGAATTCCAATGTAGGGCAGGTTCCGGTACTGCTCGTTGTAGTCCAGGCCGTAGCCGACCACGAATTGGTCCTCGATCCCGAATCCTGCGTAGTCGGCCCGCAGCTCGACCCGGCGCCGTTCAGGTTTGTCGAGCAGGACGCAGGTGCGCAGGGAGCTTGGGTTCTGCCGGCCGAGCATGTCGAGGATCTTGGTCAGGGTCAGGCCGGTGTCCAGGATATCGTCGACGACCAACACATCCTTTCCGGTCAGGTTCAGGGCGGGCCCGTGCAGGCATTTGGGGGCCCCGTTGCTGCTGGTTCCCTGGTAGGAGGAGATCTTGATGAAATCCATCTGCATACGCAGGGGCAGCAGGCGGACCAGGTCGGCGGTGAACATGAGGGCGCCGTTGAGCACGGCGACCAGACACAGATCCTTGTCCCGGTAGTCCGTGGTGATGCGGACGGCCAATTCCTCGATCCGTTCCTGGATCCGTGCTGCGCTCAGATAGGGGTGAATGTCTTGCATGGTTGGTTTCCAGGCGGCGTGAACGCGGGGTGAAAACTCGTAAGATAGTGCGGGAAGCGGAGGGTCGAAATTGGAAAAAGGAAATTTGGAGGTGCGCGCTTCAATATTTGAGGGATTGGGCATACAGAATGTCCAGCCTCTCCAGGACCGAATTCATTTTTCCCCTGGCCCCGGGTGTCGGAATATCATCTCGCCCGCCTGCCCTCGGTATGCACCCAGGCTAAGGTCATTCGTACGGCCCATCCGAAAGCTCTCCGTAGGTGGGGGCCCTGTTTCCGTCCTCCGGCGATTCTGGCGGAGTCTGACAATAATGTCACCATCTGTTTGGAAAGCGTTAGGCCTAGGTTAAGTTTCCGCCTTTGCGGGAAGCTTGGAGATTGTCATGCTCCCGAGTGCTGTTTGCGGCAAGAAAGAGTCCTTCCGCAACCGCTTCTCCATCGAGAATCAGAATAGTGAGGAAAGGGTGAATCATGAGAATGACGACGAAACTGGCGATCTGTTGCATGGGCGTGTCGGGTTTGGTGGCCTGCGGCGCCGAGCCCGAGGTGAAGCCGCAAGCCCCGGAAAATTTTGTCTGGAGCAGTCCGGTCTCCAATCCGGTCTACAGCGACACGGCCATGATCCGCCGGGAACTGCGGGTGGTCTATGTTCAGCAGGATCTGCCCAGCCACATCAAAACCACCCTCGGCAAGCTGCCCCTGGACGGCGACCTCAACGCCGTGGCGGTCCAGCTGGAATGGCCGCTAACCGAATCTCTCTCCCTGGTGGCCAACAAGAGTGGCTACATCGATTTTAATCCGGAAAACACCCTGAGCAAGCAGGAAGGCTACGCCGACCTGTCTGCCGGCCTCAAGTGGGCTTTCAAGCAGGACGACAACCTGGCCCTGGCCCTGCGCGCCACGGTGGAGATGACCACCGGCAGCGACCGGGTCCTGCAGCAGAATGGCGACGGGCACATCAGCCCGGCCCTGCTGATGACCCGCTTCTGCGGCCGCACCGCCCTCAACGGCGTGCTGGGAGCGACCATCCCGTTCGACAGCAGCGAGGAAAGCACCCTGGGCTACCTGAGCCTGGCCGCCGCCTACAGCCATACCCAGAAGCTCTCTTCGCATGTGGAGCTGAACTGGTTCCGGGTTCTGGCCAATGGCCATGGTGAGGCCAGCTCCGACAAGCAGCTGGGGGGGACCCTCATTGGCTCCGTTACCCAGTTCGAAGGCGGGGACTTGATTAACTTGGGCTCGGAAGACGGCAACAAGCACGCGAACTTCGTCTCCCTGGCCATCGGAGCCCGCTACATGCTGACCAACAACTTCAGTCTGGCCGTGGCCTATGAAGCCCCGCTGACCTCCAAGGATCTGGGTCTGATGGAAGACCGGGTCACCACCACGCTGACCTACAACTTCTAAGTCTTTTTCCGAGATAGCATCAAAAGGGAAAGGCGCGAATCATCGCGCCTTTCCCTTTTTTAATGGAGCTACTTGTGGCGATAGGAAGAGCCGCCCGACCAGCTCTGCCGGTCGGTCGACTTGAAGCACAGGTACCATTGTCCTTGGGCTTGTTCCCAGACTAGGTTCGAACTGTGCCGGTTTGTTTCGGCAATACGCTGAGGAAGGGGAAGTTTGACCTTGGCCGTCGAACCGTAAACTTCAATGTTCAAGTCTGCTTCGGATATCTGGAGCCTGTCAGCCACGTACTTGAGTCGGGCTAGTCGCTTGCGAAGGTCGCGTTCGGGAACGCGCCGCCGGATCTCTGGGTCAATAAATTCCAGGCATCGGCCCGTCTCATCCTGCTGTAGGTGACCGAAAAAACGTGCCACCCGGTTTCGCAATTCGGCTTTGCCAGTTTCGCTATGGTTGGCCTGTTTGGTTTCAGAGCGATCCAGGGTGTTGGCCAGGGAAGACTGAACTTCGGCCATGGGGGGGTCGGCTTCTGCCGGTGTCTGTCGAACCTTGTTCAGGACCTTGGAGGTGCCGAAACCGCAGAGCAACAGAATGACAAGGCCGGCAACGGCCTTGGGGATCCAGCGCTTGGCCGGGCCTTGAGTGGGTGGCTGTTCTCCTAAAGGCGTTTGTTTGGACTTTCGGGGGGTGGCTAATTTCAAGGGGGAGGATGCCTCCATAAGCAACTTGAACCCGAGGATCCATCAAGGCATCATGAATCCGAAGTAGCTCCAGCCCATGGGCCTCGTTCTCGTTCATCAAGCGGGAATAGCCGCAGATGTCCGAAAACATAATCGCCGCTAAGCGACGTTGCGGTTTGGAGGGGGGGTGGTGTGCAAACATGAGTTCGAAAAATCCAATTCATGATCGCCAACCGTTTTTGCGGCTTGGCGATATTCGGGCAGGATGAGTGAAATAGAATCCCTCCTCTCCCCCGTGGTTTCAGTTTGACATTTGGCCTGCGACCTCGTCGCGCCCTTTCCTTTTCCGAGGACCGATCAGGCGTCGATGGCCTGGCCTTGTTTCTCGATTCCCTCGACAATGATGGCCTTGCCCATACGCACGGCCGGGCACTCGGACTGACAGGCACCGCAACCGCGACAGACTTCCGGCTTGACGACGGGGCGGGGGATGCCGGCCGGGCTCTCGCTGGCTTCAATGGCGAAATAGGGGCAAAACTCCTGGCAGACCATGCAATGTTCGCCGTCCTCCCAGGCCAGGCAGGCTTTCTTGATGACGTTGGCCCGGCCGATCTGGCGGGAGCGCTTTTGGTCCAGGGTCAGGGGACGGATGGCTCCGGCCGGGCAGACTTGCGAGCACTGGTTGCAGTGTTCTTCGCAGTAGGTACGCTCGGTGTCCAGCTCGGGGTGGAAGAACTGCCCAAGGCGTTTGCCCAGAGGCATTTTGACCTTTATAACCCGGGTAGGGCAGACGTTGACGCAGGCATAGCAGCGCGAGCACAGAGAGGCGAATGACTGGGGGTCCGCTGCCCCGGGCGGAAGGATCGGCTTTAAGGCGGGGCCGGAGGGAGCCAAGGGGGCCAGCTTTTTGGCGGCCAGTGCCAGGGGAACGCCCAGGGCTAGACCCAGGACGATGTGGCGGCGGGTCTCGTCGCGCTTCCACACTGGTTTAGGGGCTTTGAAGTGGCAGAGATCGAAAAGATATCCCAATGGGCAGAAATGAAAGCACCAGATGAAAGGCTGAAAGACGCCCAGCAACAGAAAGATGGGCACGATCAATCCAGGAATGAGGGAGGCGGCCGCATAGGTTCCCCGGAAGAGCGGGGTTAGACGGTTGAAGCTGGAGAGTGGATCCATTGAAATCCACAGGGGGAAGCCAATGATGGCCCCGGCCACGATCATCCAGAAGACGACACCGCCCAGGCGAACCTTCATGAAGCGCTTCCTGCCTTTGCAGGCGGCCGCCGTGGCGAAGAGGGTGCCCGCCGGGCAGACCCAACGGCAGAAAATTCTCCCCTTCCAGACGGCCGCCAAGAGGACGGCCAGCGGGGGTAGTCCCCAGAACAGACCCACATACCAGCTACGCCCTGCCAGGGAATGAGCCAGCACGAGCAATGGACTCAGCCCCGGCAGCACCCTGGCCAGCAAAGATGGCACCGGCCCGCCCAGCGCCAACACCACGGCGCCTACCAGACAAACCAGACGTACGATCCAGTGGAACAACTTATGATGTTTCATCGCTGTGTCGGCCTATGCTGGGACTTCAATCGAATGGATATTCATACCCGCCCGGTCCACGACCCCAAGGCCCATCTTCTCCGCCAGCGCCAAGTACTTGACCTTGCGCGGATTGCTGTGAAAGAGAGTGGCCGCATAGGCATCGGCGGCAATCTGATCTTTGGACAAAATCAGAAGGTTCGGTGTTTTCAGGGTCTGGGCGGGACCTTGGGGACCGCGGTCCATCATGATCCGGGTCGCGTCGATAATGGTCCAGGTTGGTTTCATGAACGTGCTGAAGTCGGCAATGCACTGATGCAGGTCGTTGCGATGCCAAAAGCCGCGATCTTCCACGGCCCCCATCCAGTTCTTCATGGCCATGGTCAGAGTGGCGCCTCGGTGGTGCTTGGCAACCGGCATGTTCACGATCGCGTCCGCCTCCAGAAAATGCTTGGACACTTTGGCGGAGGTCAGGCTTTGTCCCTTGGGAATGGAAACCTCGCTGAAGAGTTCACGGCTGCTCTTCATGTCGATCATCTTGCCGCCCCCCTCCTTGACGGCATCGAGGATACCGCTGCGGGTAAAGGACTGTTCAGCGCGATTGCAAGGATGTTCGGGCACATCCACACTGGTGATGCCGAATTCCCGAGCCCCCTTGACCAGGCCCAGGACCAGATCCGGGTGCGTATTGGCACCCTCTTCAGGGGTCCGGGCCCAAGCGGCGTTGACCTTGATGGCCAGCGAACGGGCGCTGGTCCCGAAACCTCCGTTGGCGGCAATGACCTTCAAACAAGCCTGCATCAAACTTGAGTTGTTCGTGCCGTGAAACACCCAGACATCCGCCTTCGGGACGGCAGCCAGCAACGAGCAGGGGGTGGCCAGCAATGCCGTGCCCATGGCACCGGTCCTCAGAAAATCTCGACGCGTGACGGACGAAACGGGGCTGTGGTGAAATTCCATGGCTAGATCCTCCTTAGGTTGCGGGTGGCGATAAAATCCAATGTAGTCAGAAAGAGTGACGGCTGCAAGACGGCAGCGGACGCGATTTTTCCCCCGGGCTCTGATCCAAGGCTGCGGTCGGCACGACTCCCTGGAGGTCAGTCGCCAGGCCAGGTCCAGGCCGGCCCTCTAAGTCCTGCTGGCAACCTGGCCGCAAGGCAGCTCGCAAACAACGGAGGTCCCGCCTTTGCGGTTTCCCGTCACCTCAAGCGATCCGCCCAAAGCGCCGGCCCGATGCCCCATAATATGCAGGCCCATCCCTTTCGAAACCGAGAAATCCGGCGACAGCCCCTTGCCATCGTCAGAGATCATCAGGATAATGGCATCCTCGCGCTGGCTCAACTCAATGTCCACATTGGCGGCCTGGCCATGTTTGACGGCATTGTTGACCGCCTCCTGGACGATGTGGTACAACTGGGTGGCGACCGTATCGTCCGGCACATGCACCTCGGACTGATAATTGACCTTGCAGGAGATCCCGAACAGGCCTTCGGCCTGGGAGGCGTATTCGCACAAGGAGGCGGTCAGACCGTTGACCTTGAGGCCCACCGGGCAGAGCCCCTTGGCCAGCAATCGCGACTGACTGGCCGCATCCTGGGCCACCTTGGAAATGTTTGCCGCCGCCTCGGCCTCGGGCAAGCCCTTGCCGGCCAGGCTCTTCTCCAACACTTTGCCAAGGCAGGCGATACCAGTCAGGCTCTGGCCGATGGTGTCATGAATATCCTGGCCGATGCGCTGTTGCTGCCGGGTGGTGACCGCCAGGATCTTCTTATCCAAAAGCTTATGCTCGGTGATATCGTTGCCGATGGCGTTGATGCTGGTCACCTCACCGGTCTTGTCGTAATGCAGATGAATCATCCAAAGCATGTTGTGGGTCGCCCCGGCCTGGTCGACGATGCGGTTTTCAAAACTGATATGGGACCTCCTCTGGCGAACCCAGCGCCGCAGGGCTTTCCGGGTCCGGATGCGATCTTCCGGATGGATGAAATACCACAGGAAACGCCCCTGCAAGCGGGAAGCCACCATCCCAAACAACCTTTCTCCGGTATGGTTGATGTAGACAAGTCGTCCCCGGCTATTGATTTGGCAGACCAAATCGTGGGTGCCTTCCACAAACTCGCGGAACTTGACGTTGCTATCCCGCAGCGCCTTTTCGGCGGTGATGCGGGCGATCACCGCGCCAAGCCGAGTGGCGATGGTTTCCAGGGCACGAAGAGTGTTGTGCGAATGTCTGCGGCGAGTGTGCGAGGAGGCGTGCAGGGTGGCCATGACCTTGCGGTCATGAAGGATGGGGATAATGGCCACGGCCTTCAGGCCTTCGGACTCTTGGGCGGACTTCAAGTCCGGAGCTATTTCCGAGAGAAGGCCGAACAACGACTTGCCGCTGATGAGATGGCGAGTCTGGGGGGTATTGTTGGGGTAGAGGCGCACGGCGTCGGCAAATTCTTGGGATAGCCCTTGATGGGCCATGAGGCGGAATTGGCTCAAATCCTCGCTGACAAAATAAATGCCGCCGGAATCGACTGTGCTGAGTTTCAGCGCGGCGGTCAGGACCCGGTCCAGGCCTTCTTTCAGACTGCTGGTCGAACTCAGGGACAGCCCCAGGTCCCGTTGCAGGATCAGGTGCCGTTCAATTTGCTTGCGTTGCATGGCATTGGCTGTCACCAGCAAAAGAATGGCCGACAGAGCCACCGCCCAGCCAGCCACATGCTCGGCGTCAAACCATTCATCCCAGCCTTCCGGATTCAAACAGGGAACCGGGGCTGAAAGCGACTGACTGAATCCGTCCGAAGGGGCGTTTTCCCGCTCCTGACCGGCGATGGAAGAGGAGGCAACGGGGACCGGCTGTTGCGCAGACAAGGCGACGTTCAGCCCGCCAAGCAAGACAACCACCAACAGGCCCCCCATCCATCTGGATATCGGGATGCCGATGCCACCGGGCCGTATAAGGCGCGTTGCCTTTATCCACGGCCTACGCCCAGGAATGATCATCATTTATATCCCCTCACCCTACAATTTGATCGAATCAGGTGGCATGCCTGACCGGCATTCCCAGGCGCAAGACTCATCGACATGCCGAAAAACAGGGACAAAAGTCATGTAGGATAACATAAAGCCGGGATTGTTCCACAGGGGCGGGGAAAAATCGACAAACGCCGTTCAGGCGAGTTCCGTAGCGGTCCGAGCGATGTCCTCGGCGGACAGGCCCAGATAGCGCAGGAGATCGTCGGGACTGCGACCTGATTTGGGCAAGGTTCGCACGAAGAGCTGTCGCACCAAGATACCCGGTTCGGCCTCGGCCATGGCGTCGGCCACAGCCGAGCCGATGCCGCCGCCGTAGTTGTCTTCCACAGTCAAAATTCTCGATTGACACTGGCGCGCCAGCCGGGCAATGGCCTGGTGGTCAAAGGGAATGGAATACAAATCGACCAGACCCGCGTTCAGCCCTTGCTCCTTCAGGATCCGAAGCGCTTTAAGGGATTCATGAACCATATAGCCGCTGGCCACAATCAACAGATCCTTGCCAGAGGAGAGAACGTGGTGCCCGCCGATCTTGAAAACAGCATCGCCAGCGTAGAGTAAGGGCAGATCCGGACGCAATGTCCGCAGGTAGCAGGGCCCGGGGTGGGCGGCCATGGCCAGGGTCAGATCGTAGGCGACCCGGGCATCGGCGGGAGTCAGCACGGTCATCAACGGAATGCCGGGGGCCATCGCCACCTGGCTCAGAGCCCGGAAGAACGACACATCGCCCAGGGCCATCTGACTTGGGCCGTCCGCAGCCAGACTGACACCGCAGTGGGATCCAACCAGCTTGAG
>JBFJXC010000066.1:0-12793 GCA_041623325.1 Lentisphaeria bacterium
ATTGATGGCCCGCGAGTCGTCGATTTGGTCGTTCGGTTTGGCGCCGTAATCGGCGATGTTGAAGACGTTTTCCTTCCAGAAAGATGTTTTGGGAACAATCGTGATGGTTCCGGCCAAGACCGGGTTTGAGTCAAGGCCGTTGGTTATATAAACCTCATACGTGTCCGACGGGATGGTTTCCGGCAGGGTTACGCCGCAGGAATACTCATCGTACTGACTTGCTTCAAGCGTGTATTTCTGGTTTTTGCCGCGAAGCTGCATGGTGACGGCGTTGTCCTTGCCGGACGCCAGCCCCAGAGCCTGCAGGAGCCCCCCGGAGGTCTGCGGTTTATATCCGAGGCAGCGGCCAAAGGCCCGGAGCCAGCCGCCCGGCGTCGCTTGCTCGCCGTTGTCGCCCTGCAGCCACCAGGCGTCCGGGGTGTTGACTTTGATCGTGACCGAACCGGAGTCTTTCTCCGTGATCGTGGCGTCGAACGCGGTCAGGGGCCAGTCTGCCGGATAGAGAAACGTGACACACTCGTTGGTCACCCGCAACGGGGCGACGTGTTGAGTCGACGGCCCATTCAGCTCAATGCCGGAGACATTTTTCCAGGGGCCGCCGAAAACCATCACCGCCTCGCCCGGTTTGACCGGCTCGGAATACCAGATTACCGCCGGTTTGGCAACGGTCGTGACGCCGCCAAGAAACAGGCCACAGGCCAGGGCCAGACACACATATACACGTCCCCTGGTTTTCATCGAACATCCTCGTTTCAGGATTTGTCATTTCATTGATGGAACGATAATGCCGCGCAAAATGATCTTCTGGCAGAACAGGAACACCAGCAGGGTCGGAATGCTGCCAAGCACCAGCGCGGCCATGACCATGTAGGGATATTCGCTCATCCGGCTCTGGTAGTTGAAGAGCCAGACCATCAGAGTCCACATTTTGGAGTCCTGGCAGACCAGGAACGCCCACATGAAGCCGCTGTAGGAGGCGATGAAGGCATTCAACGCCAGCACGGCAAGGATCGGTTTGCTCAGGGCCAGGGTGATGGTAAAGAACATCCGGGTTTCGGAGGCGCCGTCGATCGAGGCCGCTTCGTATAGTTCCTTCGGCAAGCTGTCGAAGAAGCCTTTCAACAGAAAGATGGAAAACCCATTGGCCAGTCGCGGCAGCAGCAGCGCCCCGAACGTGTTGAGCAGATGCAGGTCGCGCAACAGCAGGAAAGACGGAATCATCGCCACTTCCGGGGGAAAGGCCATGGTCGCCAGCAGGAAGATCAGGATCTGGTTGGTGCGGCGCATCTGGAAACGGCTCAGGGCATAGGCCGCCAGGGGATTGACCGTCAGCGTGGCCAGAATGCTCAGGCCGACCAGGATCAAGGTGTTCCAGAGCGCCCGCCCGCGAATCGCCATAAATTCAAAGACCCGGGAAAAGTTATAGAAGCAGAACTGGCGCAGGAAAAAGTGCTTGTTCTCGACATAATACACGTAGTCGGCCACGGCAGTCGGCAGACCGATTGAGGCGAAAGTGCTCTGGTTCCATCCGTAGGCCTGGTTTACCGCCTCGATGGAGCCGTGCTTGGTTTTCAGAAAGGCCTGCCAGGCCTCCTCGGGGCATACCGGCTGGATCTCGGCGTCAGACTGTTTGGCGACAAAGTTGCGCCAGGCGCTGGACAACGCCGTGAGTTTTTCGACCGGCAAATCAAAGCTGGACACGCCATCGTCGGCTGCCGGAATCATGTTCTCCAGTTCGACATCGCTCCATTTCCGGTAGTCGGTCCCGGCCAGTTGATTCAACACCTCAACGGTGGCGAACTGTTCTTTCAGCGACACTTCGAACGCCTGCTGCAGCGCCGGGGTTACGGTCAGCGCCCGAAGCCGGATCGGCCATTCCCGGCGATTGAACTCGTCGCGCAATGTTGCCAGGGCCGGCGGAATCGCATCCCCTACCGGATAGTCGGCCTGGGTCAAGTCGTTGATCTGCAGGCCATTCTCGCGAATTCCAGGCAGGTTGTTGTACGTGGCGGCGGTCAGATCGTTCTTTTTCAGGAAACGGAACCAGAGATACTGGCGGGACACCGGCATCTTTTTTTCCGGCGGCAGCGACCGGACCCAGTCGACAAAATCAAGATGGCGCAAATTGGTCGTGGCGATCCATTTCGGCAAATGATAGGCATAGTTGACGTACATGCCGAGGGTCACGTCCTCGAACGACGTATAGTAGTCTCCGCGTTCGCGCACGATCATCTTCAGCGCCAATTTGTCCTGGGCGTCACGATCCAAATCGGATGGATTCAGCGTGTCGATCTGGCCGCCATGTTTCACATAGCGATCCCGGAGAAAGGTCTGATACGTGGCGACCTCCCAGCGGATGAACAGCGGAATCGTGTTTTCGGCCCAGCGGCGCGAATTGTAGTCGCTTTGGATGAACTCGCCGTAGTCGGCAGCCAGCTGCGTTGCCGCCTTCCACTTTTCCGGGTTCGATTCCAGTCCATAGACCGGGAAATGCCGGGCCATATCCTCTTGGTTTGAGGGCACGTTGCGGAAATCGCCCCAGCTGGCCGGCACTCGGTAGGCGCTTTTGAAATATTCGAAGCGACCCTGGTAGCGCTCCGCCAAGTACTTCAAATAGCGCTCGCCGCTATTGAACCAGTAGCCGGGATACCAGCTGAAGCGGTAGTAGTCGAGGTCGTTGGACAGAGCCCCGGTAACCGTGATCAAAAACGGGTAGACCATGGCGATGCCGCCGACGCTGAGCAGGGAGTAAATCAGAGCGATTCCCAGTCTGACTTTCGGGGCTTTTCGGCCGATTTTCGGTAGTAGAGACATCTCGTTAACTCCTGGTGGAATCCGTTGGGCGTTATGCGTCCCCCGCCCGGCGGAAGTCGACTTTCTTCAAGATCTGCAGTTGATAGACGGTGAATCCGATCAGCATCAGGCCAAGGGTCCAGGCCATGGCGGTTGCGGTTCCGAACTGCATGAAGGCAAACGCTTCGAACCAGATTGCCAGACTCAGCACCATGGTTTCGTCGCCCGGGCCGCCGCCGGTCATGGCGAAGATGTTGCCCATGGCATGGAAAGTATTGATGAAGGCGCCGATAAAGTTGATGATGATCAACGGCTTCAGGTACGGGATCGTCACGAAGACCAGCTTGTCCCAGAAGGAGCAGCCATCAATCTCTGCCGCCTCGTACGCGCCTTCGTCGATGCTTTTCAAGGCCGCGATGTAGATCAGACTGCCGATCCCGGCGCTGGCCCAGGCCCCCGGCAGGATAACCGCTATCATGGCCCAGCGTTTGTCGCCCAGCCAATTCTGAACTTTGAACTGAAACGGCTCTGTCGACCATGTGGCCATCGCCCAAAGGTCGCCGGTGACCAGCAGGTAGCAGCCGCCTGCGGCGACCAGAAAAAGAACCAAGCCACGCAGGGCCATGGCGCCCCGGCTGTCGGCCGCGCGGCAGTTGATGACAAAGCGCACCAGCATGGTGACCGCTCCGATGGCGGAGCCCAGAATGATGAACTTGATCAGGATCGTGGCGGCCAGAGGCAGTTTGTTGACCGCCAGCAATAGTTGGTTCAGCATTCCGAATTCAGTCGGGTTGTACATCAGTTTCCAGATGAATAGGATGACCAGGCCGCTGGAAACCTGCGGCAGGAAATAGATGGTCCGGAACATGGTTTTGAAACGCGGCACTTCCGTGAGTAGAAAGGCCATCACAATCGGGCCGAAGAAACTCAAGCCGATCGACAGCGCCGAATACTTAAATGTTTTCAGCAGGTAGGTATAGAAGTTCGGCGAAAAGTAGACATTGATGAAGTTGTCCATGCCGATCCATTTGCTTTTGCCGATGATGTTGACTTCCTGGAAGACCATCGAACTGCCCCGTAGCAGCGGATAGTACGACCACAGCAGAACCGACAGCACCGCCGGGGTCAGCATCAGGATCGGCGCGATCCGGAGGAACGTGCCGCGGGTGCTTCCCTTCGGAGCATCGCCGTCGGCTTTCTTGTCCATGTAGGAACGAACGATCAGCATCAGCCCGCAAACAAACAGGCAGCCGGCAATGATGACCAGCACCCAGGCCAGTGGACGGTATTTTTGACGGATCGACTCGGGCAAGCCGAACATCAAGCGGTCGTTGGCCTCTTTCTCGACGGCTTTGAGTTCTTTGGCAATGTCGGCGTTCCGGTTGGTCGTCAGGACCGACAGCACCTTGCGGGTCAACTGCAGGGAAACCGGACCCCAGTTGCCGATAAACGGCTCGGTCCGGGCGTTGGCGGTAATCTCTTCGTAGCTTTTTTTCCAGTAGTCGGGGATCTGGTCGAGGTACTCCTCTCGTCCTGCGGCCTTAAGTTGTTCCGGGGTCAGAAAGCGCGCATACCCCTTGAAGACTTTGTTGTCGATTTCGTCTTTGCGTGCTTCACTGCCGCCTATGAAGGACAGGATTTTCCAGGCCTGATCGCGGCGGGCTTTGTTTTTTTCCCCGGCCAGCATGTAGTTCAGAGAATTGTAGTGGCGGTAATAGCCGACTGAGGGTGTGCCGCCGGGGCCGGCCGGAATGGCGAAAAACCCCAGATTGCTGGGGTTGACCTTGTACATCTCCAGCCGGTTCATGTCGACCATGGCCATGGCGACTTCGCCTCTGGCAAATAGGTCCACGGCCGAGTCGTCGGAGTCGCCGGAATGCCGGACCACGCCTTCGATCACGTCTTGGTTCGGGTCGAAGGTGATCATCTTGCCGGTATGCGGGCTGACGACCTTGCCCTCGTTGATCGCGCTCTGCGCCAAGGTAACCGGCTGGCTGGTTTCGGGATCGACCAGCCATGGCGCCCAGCACAGTTTCTGGAAAAACTCCAGGGAGCCGATGCCCGCCTCGTTGGCGAAAGCGGCTTGCCAGTGCGACGGCTGCATGGCCAGCGATTCGCCGGTGTCCGGGTCGATGAAATCCGTTTCCTCCATCTTGTACCAGTAGGCCTTGCCGGTGCGCGGATTGGTCTTGCTCTGGATGATGCAGTCGCCGCCGCCGGCATAGAGCCAGATCAGCCATTGCCATGAGGCGGTCGGCAACAGGAACGCCCGGGTTCCGCGCTGGAAACGCGCCCCGGGCACGGTCGCCTTGGGGTTGGTCAGGCGCTGGCAGACCTCGTAGAACTCATCCCAGGTCTTCGGGATGTCTTGATCGGTCAACCCGACTTTCGCGAACAGGTCGCGACGGTAGGCAATGCCGTAATACGTCTGGAATGCCTGCGGGATGCCATAGACCAGCACTCCCTCGTAGGGCTTGCCGTCCGGGCCTGTTTTCAGGGTCCCCGGAACGCTGCCGACCAGGCGCATGATTTTCGGATACTTGCGCCATTCGGGCCACAACGCCTCGTCATTGTCAATGATGCCGTTGACGTCCGGGACCATCTTCCCGGTGGTGTTGTCCAGGCGCATCTTGCGTTTGCCGGTTTTGGCGTCCGGTTTGTCGGTCGTCGGATTGAGCCCGTAGAACCCGTCGTAGCCCACGTATTCGTTGAGCGGGCACAGGAAGCCGTTCTCGATGTCCTGGCGGATACTCCAGAAATGCGACAGCAGAATGTCCGGCGCGGTCTGGCCGGCGAATTCAAGGATGCGCCCGCCGCCGGGCACGCGCGAGGTCGAACTCTGCGCCCGCGCCTTGATGACGATCTCCGGGTACTGGCGCATGACCTTCCAGCAGAGACGGTTCATGGCCCATTCGTCGCCTAGGTGCGGAATGTAGTTCTTGACGTAGAACTCATCCTTGCGAGGTGTCTGACTGGCTCCGGCCACCGCCTGAACCGTCACGATCGCGACCAGCGGCAGAAGCCTTTTCCATTGGTTGAAACGCGAGTCCGTCAACAGCATGTCTTAATCCTTGCAGGTTGAGTCGTTTTAGACAGCCAGCATGCCCCGCCAGAAGCCTAGGGTCCACACGGTTGTTAGCAGTTTGCGATCCCATGCGTGCGTGAACAGAGGACTGGTTTGATCCGGCAATTCGGAGTCGAAAATGGGGAAATGCTCGGGATGCAGAATGCCGTCGTAGCCGATCTGCCGCAGGGCGGCTACCGCATTGGCCAGGTTGATGCGTCCGGTGCCGAATTGCTTTTCGGCCATCTGGCTGCCCCAGTAACCCGCCACGTCGCGGACATGGACAACAAAGATGCGGTCGCGCCAGCGGTAGATGGCATCCGCCAGATCCAGTCCGGCCAGCGCAATGCAGCCGAAACAGAACAGCAGGCCGAAGTTATCCCGTCCAACCCGGTCGAACAGGTCGTCCAGATCCTCCGGGCGGTCGTAGCGGGAGCCGTTGATCATGTTGAGATGCGTGCTGATGCGGATGCCGGATTCGGCGGCGATGTCGGCCATTTTGCCATAGCCGGCGGCCTGGTTCTGATCCCAGGCCGCATCCGTTTGCTCGCGAGCCGGATTGTTCGGGAAAAAGCCGATCTCCCGGATGCCGAGAGCGGCGCTCTCTTTGCAAAGGGTGCCGAACCAGGCCTGGGCGTTGGTGTCTTCGGCCATGACGTCTGCGGGTTTGAGACGGAAATCAACATAGAGAACATGGCTGGCCAACCCGTTGGCGGCGATGTCGGCCATGTGCCTGCGATAGCCCGCCAGCATCCGGTCCAGGTCGTCGCCCGGTTCCATGGGGCGGACCGGTTGATCATACTCCATGAAATAGACCGGGATTTCAAGCACGCCGCAGTCCTTGAGCAACTGCACGTGACCGGGAAAGTCCGGACGGGACACGTCCAGCGGGAAGGCGAGTTTCATCATGTTCTCCTCAGGCTTCGCAACGCCAGTTGTCCGGGGTGACCGATTTCTGCGCCTTGGCCGATTCGTTGATCAACTCATAGGCGTAGATCGCGTTCCGGGCGCCGATCGGGTCGACCGGGCACGGACCGTCTTCGCGCATCCAGGCGTAGAGCGCCTTGTATACCGCGGCCTGGTTCGGCCATTCCTCGCCCTGCGGAATCACTTCATACGTGCGGCCGTCCGGCATTCTGCCGTTGCCGACAATGTAAAAGCGGGCGAATTTCTGAATGTCCTCGGTCTGGGGCTGGCCCGGCAGATAGATCATTCTGACCATCGGCGGCCGCTCGAAGATGAAGTCGATCGACTGCGGCACCATCTCCTCGCAAGCGGGGTCCTCGCTCCAGGCGTAGACCTGTTTGAGGGCGCCGTTGCCGAAGCGCAGGGCCTGGTCCATCTTGTGAATGCCCCAGTCCATGCCGGAAACCCCGGAGCCGATCTGCACCATGCTGATCGTGCCCAGACGGCCGGAGTCGATCACCTGTTTGGCCTGCAAAAAGTTGGCGTCCCAACGGCGGTTCTGGTAAACGAACAGGTTGACTCCCTTTTCGGCGGCCAGGTCGATCAGTTCGTCGCATTGGGCCGTGGTCTGGGCGAACGGTTTTTCGATCCAGCAGTGCTTGCCGGCGGCGATCACCTGCTTGGCTACGGCATAATGGGTCGTGGGCGGCTTGGTGAAAACCATGATCACTTCAATGTCCTCGCGGGCCAGCAGGGCCTCCAGCGTCGGTTCGGCCTTGGCGTTGCCGCCATAGGCTTTCGCCTCCGACTCGGCCAGTTCCTGCTTCAAATCAAACAGGCCGCGTATGTCCCACTGTTCCGGGCAGGCGCCCAGCCACGGACGATGCAGATCTTTGCACGCATGCGCGCAACCAACGATTCCTACTCTTACCGGATCCATCATGCTTTCCTTATGTTGGAGTTTGCTAGCTGCAACTCGCCTTCAGTCCCATCACCGGCTCACACCTGCAAATGCCCTAGCGGGGTATACCATGCCCTACCGTGCCTTCCGGCAAAGGTAGCGGCCTTTGTTCCATATACAAGCAGAAAAAGTAGCCACGCTCGTGATTTTCACGATGTCCCGCCAGGTTTTCAACCTGTGCGGTTAACTATTCCCATTTGAAGAGAGCACCATCCCCTAATGAGCAATTCGGAGGACTGACCCCCAAGTCGGGGTCAGTCCTCCGAATTGCTCATTAGGATGCGGGGCGCTGCTCAGTATGCGGACCGCACAGCTCCAGTTCATTCGGAAATCCCGCCATGAGCGTTTTAAAGCCTGAGGCGGGCGGCCATCAAAGGGGCCTGGTCAGGAAAACAGCGGTATGTCCACCGGCAGTTCGCCGGCGAAGTCCAATTCGCCGACTATTGCTTTGACCGTGGCCCTGGCAATGTCCGGTGACTGGCTGTAGGTGCAGATAAAGGTCGGCATGTCCGGAATCTCCCGCAGCACATAGGGGTTCCCCATGCTGATGAACAGAACCGGCCTGTCCGAGTTGATGATGTCCCAACTGAAATTGATCCAGCGCAAGGCAATGCGTGACAGCCGGATCGAGCCTCGTCCGGCTTCCGGTCGGGTGTTCGAAACAAAGATGATGGCGTCCGCGTCCTCCGCTTCCCTGGCCATCGTGTGGCGGTCTCCGACGCAGACGACCTTGAATCCCCGGTTTTTAAGTTCGCGATCCAGGTAGCTGCTTTCGAACTCCTTGCGTATTTCGTCCGGCAGCAGCATGCCTTCGCCCTCGCCGACCTCTTTCGGCAGCAGGCAGACCAGAATCGTCGCCCCGCCCGGAAGCTTCAACGGCAGCGCATGATTGCAGTCGCGCACCAGGGTGACCGATTTTTCCGCAATCTCCCGTGAAACAGCCCGGGCCTTTTCATGTTCAGCCGCTGCGGTTTCCGCCGGGAGCGCCTGATAGTCGTTGTCCGGCAGCCCCAGTTTGGCCTTCATCGTTAAAATGCGCCGAACGGACTCGCGCAAGCGCTCGAGGGTGATGTCCCCGCGATCAACCGCCGCCTTCACCCCGGCCACGACCTCGCCCAGATCCCGGACGAACAGCACCATGTCCGAACCGGTGAGGATATTTCGTATCGCCGCGTCGGCTACGTTGCGGCAGTGGCTGACCGCGCCGCCCATGGCGATGGCGTCCGAGACGATCACCCCCTGGAACCCCATCTCGTCGCGCAGCAATTCCACTTGGATTTTCGAATCCAGCGTCGCGGGCATCAGCGTTCCGGTGCGCGGGTCCCGGGAACTCCGGCACAGCAGGGCGATGTGGCCCATCATGATCGAATAAGCCCCGTTGGCAATGCCGTCTCCAAAAGTTTTTCCGTACGTTTGTTTCCAGACTTCAAAGTCCAGATCGTTAACCGGGGTGACCAGGTGCTGGTCGCGGTCGTCGGTGCCGTCGCCGGGGAAATGCTTCAACGTGGCCCCCAGCCCGTGTTCCTGCATGCCGTTGACAAGCGCATTGGCGAGTGTTGCCACCCGGTCGGGATCGCGGCTGTAGTTCCGTGCGCCGCACATCGGATTGTCGTAATTCAGCGGCAAGTCGACCACCGGACCGAACGACCAGTTGATGCCCACGGAGTTTGCCAGAATCGCATTGTAGCGCCCGCATTCGTACGCCAGCTCGGCCGCTCTGGCCTCGCCCGCAACGGCACCCAGGTTCATGTTCCCGCCGAAGCGGACGACATCCTTCAAGGGGGAACTCAATTCGATATCGGCGCAGACCAAGGGGGGGACCGGAGAGCCGTTGCGGAAACGCTCGATCAACTCACGTGTCTCGGCGTTGGACTTGTCGCAGCAGACAAAGGCGGCCCCGACCTGAAAGTTAAGCGCCTCTTCAAGCCGTTCTTCGGGCGTGGGGGAGGGCTCCCAGGGACAGGTCAGCAGGGGGTTGAGCATTTGGCCGACGAGCTGGTCGACATCCAGAGTGGAGAGGGTGGTTTCCACCCATTCAGCCGCGGAGGGGGGAATGTTCTTTGGGGTCATTGATCTGCAATCATCCAATAATAGGCTTTGGTCAGATTTTTCCTCAGAGACATGGGAGGATATCCCATTGCCTCGACATGGCCGTCCATAAACGCCAGATTGACCTTGCCATGAGCGCCTCCGGGATGACGGTTCATCGGCAGTTTCCCCCCCGCATCACCGTCCGTTGCATAAGGGCTTTCAATGTGGAACCAGATGTGCCTGATGTAGACAGCGGATTCGATTTTCGCATCGCTTACATAAAATTTATGGGCAGGGTTTTTGAATTGATGGACCTTGTAGAGGTCGGTCCCAGCGCCTGTGCTGTCTGCCGCCACATGGTTGTTGATCGAATACCCTTTGGGATAGTTCGTATGCCCTTCCTCGACCTCGGGACAAATGAAATACGGATAATTCTGGCTGAAGAGGGAGTACTGGTTGGACCCTGACAGCAAGTCCTCCATCATTCGATACCATCTCATTTGGTTCCCCCCCCATTTCACATTGCCGGGGAGGTAGCCGTCAAAGTCATTGTTGTACATGGCTCGCGTGTTGTTGATCTGCTTGAGGTTGCTGATGCAGCTGATCGTATGGGCCTTGCGCTTGGCCTGGCCCAGGGCGGGCAGCAGCATCGAGGCCAGAATCGCGATGATCGCGATCACGACCAGCAGCTCGATCAGAGTGAACGTCCGGGACCCGCTTCGCTTGAACATGGTGGCTTCCTCTCCTTTGGATTCTGCGGCCGCCTAGACAGCCATACTAGGCCCTATTTGGCCTCGCCAGGTCTATTGTACACAGTCGGACGGGCAAATGCAACCCCGGTTTCGAAAAAAGCTTGTCTGGGTCAACTTCCCCGCTTGAACGGCGGTGCGGCGGTTGGCTATTCCGCTAATAGCTAGTGAGTTGTAGGTGCGGGTGCGAGACTAGGGCGCGGCGGGTGCCATGGCGGCCGCCTCGGGGCCGGGCGTGACCAACGGCGTTGACGGCGCCGGCTACCAGGGCACGGTAAGGCTCAGCCATCCGGCCAGCCAGGGTTGCTGTCCCCGTATTTCGCACGTCAATTTGGTCGGGCTGCAGCCTTTTCTGCCCACTGGGTCTTAAGGGTTGTCTAACGTTTAGCGAGTGCCTGCGGGCGGGAATAGGCGGAAACAGGAAACGCCAAGAGGAAAACGTCAAACGCCAAACGTTTAGCAGGCACACCCGAAGCGAGTCCGGGATGCCGGCAATCGCCGCAGGCTTCCCGTCTCACGCATACAGCGTTTCGGGGGCCATGTGCTTGGGCAGATCATGAAAGCCGGGACGATAGCGCGGCTTCCCTTCAGTGTGAATCTCAATCACGGTGGTCAGCGGCTCGGGGGCTTTTTCAGGTAGGCCGGTCATGACAATCTGGTCCGGCGTCTGGGTGAATGTGATCGCGCGGCCCTTCATGAACTTCACTGCCTTGACCTTGTTGGCAATCATGGTCGCAATGAGGATCGATCCGGGCCAGCGGTATACGTGCATGTAGACGATGTTTCCGCTGACCGTATAGTATCCCACGATGTTGTTCCTGAATGGCTTCGGGCCTGTCACATCGTAGATGGACGCCCCGTACTTCTCGAGCCAGCCACCAAGTTGTCTGAAGATGTTGCGTGCCTTGGCGGGAATGGAACCGTCCGGTTTAGGACCGATGTTCAGCAGCAAATTGCCATAGCCGGATGCCACCGATCGCAGCATGTCCATGCATTCGCGCGGCGTGCGCCAACCATCGATCGGCGTGTAGCCCCAGCTCAGCGTCTGGGTCGTCATGCAGGCTTCCCACATGCGGCCGCCCGTCTCAGGCTTGATCTGCTGCTCGGGCGTACCGAAATCGCCTTCGGTGCGATTTCGGTTGTTGTAGATGATATCCGGCTGCAGCTTCATCACCATCCGGTTCATCTTTTCCGACTCCCACTCCTCGGCGTCGAGGGGATAGGGAATGTCGTACCAGAGGATGTCGATCTTGCCGTAGTTGGTCAGCAATTCGCGGATAAGCCCGTGGGTGTAGTCCACGAAACAGCGCCGTGCCGCCTCGTGCTTCAGCGAACGCAGACCGTCCGGGTGATGCCAGTCCAGCAGCGAGTAGTACAGCCCAACCTTCAGCCCATACTCGCGGCACGCGTCCACATATTCGGCAACCAAATCACGCCCGGGTCCTGTCTTGGTGGCGCAGAAATCCGTGAGGGCCGAATCCCACAGGCAGAAGCCTTCGTGGTGTTTCGTGGTCATCACCATGTAGCGGCAGCCCGATTCAGCAGCAAGCTTCGCCCATTTGCGGGCCGAGCCCTTTTGGGGGTGCCACTCGCTGGCCAGCTTCGCGTACTCGCTGCGCGGCCAGCGCTCATGCTCGCGCACCCATTCATGCCGTCCTAGCAGGCTGTACAGCCCCCAGTGAACAAACATTCCAAAACGCGCGTCCCTGAACCACGCCAGTCGCCGCCTCTGGTCTCGCTCTGCTGCTGTCAGCTTCTCTGTCATGTTTTTCATGGCCGTCGATCCTCGTCACTATTCGTTTATGGGGCCGAAGCTGAAGCCGGCGCCGACACAGCTGTTGTCTTTTCGTAAATCCGAACGTTGTCCACGGCAATATCCGCGAAGGCGGAGAAGAAGGAGAAGGTGTCCAGACCGTTGATCCAGTTTTCGTCTTCGAATTCCAAAGCCACTTTCCCGTCCACGATCATTTGGAGCTTCGGCGGGGCGAACTGGGCGACGACATGATGCCACTGGCCCGGTTCCAGATGAGTGCCCGGATCCATCTGCACGACTTCCTCGGCTTCCCGCCAGATCTGGTCTGTGGTTCGGTCATGCCAGCCGAGGCAGAGCATGTACCCAGAGCCCCGCAGCGTTCCTCGCGTTCCCCAAAGCCGACGGCCACGGACGTCGTTGGACTTCGTCAGCGTAGCGGCAAGCAGCGGCCCACGATAGTTCCATTTGTCGGGCTTGAAATCGAACTCCACCCGCAGCGGCACGCCCACGCGGCGTGCATACGACATGTACGAGAA
>JBFJXC010000067.1:0-12418 GCA_041623325.1 Lentisphaeria bacterium
GTTTTGCCGGCCTTGAAGCGGGGGAGGGTCGAGAGGGGTCAGACATCGAGGACGGCGGTCAGCCGCCAGCGTTTATTCAGCTGCCGGATGCTGAAGCGGTGCAGGGTGACGGCCTTGACATCGGTGCCCTGGGGGTGCTGTCCGGGGGCGATGGGGTCTGCCCAGGCGGCAGCATCCAGAACATAGAGACCGGCCTTTCGGTGGATGGACACGGACGTGACCTTGAGCCGTTCGCGGCGGGCGTCCTTGGCGAAGATCAGCTCCTCGAGGAAGTTGACGAACAGCAGGTCCAGGTTGTCGTCGGTGATGCGGTAGGTGTGCGGGCGCCCGGAGGCGATGGTGTCCAGGTCTGGGAACATGACGTGGGCCACGGCGTGGGCGGCGGCCACGGCCATGGCTTCCAGGCTGTCGCCCCAGGCCTCGAAGGCCACGTCGGCTGTGGTGACGTTGTCCAGGTAGCGGTAGGGCATGGTGGTGGGGGTTCCAGGTTTCAGTGTTCGGTGTTCAGGGGGGATCGTCATTGCGCTGGTAATCGGGTTTGCGGGGTTTCGGGTTTGGTCAAGTCCTGAGAAAAAGTTGACGCCTTGTGCTCAAGCGTGTCTTGGATTTTGATTAGAGACAAGGTTCGAGACGAGGCCTTATCTTATTAGAGTGAACTCATCCCTTGATGTTGCCGATGGGGGTGAAGCGCACGACGGGGCGGCTGAGGCCGCTGCGTTCGGCGGCGGCGACCACCTCGTCGATATCCTTGTAGGCGCCGCCGGCTTCCTCGGCCAGTCCGGCGTAGGAGCAGGCGTGCACGTAGATGCCGCGGTTGAGCAGGTCTTGTTGGAGCTGGCGGCCGTCGAACTGGCGTTTGGCGGCGTGTCGGCTCATGGCCCGTCCGCTGCCGTGGGCGGTTGAGAAGAAGGTTTCGCGCCCGGTGGGCAGACCGCAGAGCAGATAGGAGCCGGTCTCCATGCTGCCGCCGATGATGACCGGTTGGCCGACATCGCGGTAGGCGCCGGGCAGGTCGGCCATGCCGGGCCCGAAGGCGCGGGTGGCGCCTTTGCGGTGGACCAGCACCTGCCGCTGGCGGCCGTGGATCTGGTGGGTTTCGAGCTTGGCGGTGTTGTGGCAGACATCGTAGATCTGGTGCATGTCCAGGTCCCGGGGATCCCGCCCGAAGACCCCGGCGAAGACTTCGCGGATGCGGTGCAGGATGCCCTGGCGGTTGGCAAAGGCCATGTTCACGGCGCAGACCATGGCCGCGAAGTAGTCCTGCCCTTCGGGAGAGCGGAAGGGGGCGCAGGACAGTTCCCGGTCGCGAATGGTCAGGTTGTACTTGCTCTTCATGACCCGCAGAAAGGTCTGCAGGTAGTCGGAGGCGACCTGGTGGCCGAAGCCGCGGCTGCCGCAGTGGAACATGATCACGACCTGGTTGGGCTTGGTGATGCCGAAGCGGGCGGCCAGGTCGGGGGCGAAGATGTTTTCCGGTTTGACCGTCTGGATCTCCAGGTAGTGGTTGCCCGAACCCAGGGTGCCGATCTGTTGGTAGCCGCGCTCCACGGCCCGGTCGCTGACCTTGGCGGGGTCGGCCCCGGCCATGCAGCCTTGCTCCTCGGTGTACTCCAGATCCTCCCGCCAGCCGTAGCCGCGGTCGACGCACCAGCCGGCGCCTTGTTCGAGCAGGGCCGGGAACTGCTGCCGGCTGACGTTGATCAAGCCGGCCCGCCCGACTCCGGCTGGGATGGCGTTGAAGAGGGCGTCCACCAGCTTGTGCAGGCGGGGCTTGACCTGCTCCAGGGTCAGGTTGGTGCGCACCAGGCGCATCCCGCAGTTGATGTCGAAGCCGATGCCGCCCGGGGAGATCACGCCGTTGTCCGGGTCCATGGCGGCCACGCCGCCGATGGGGAAGCCATAGCCCGAATGCCCGTCCGGCATGCAGTTGGCATAGTCGATGATGCC
Source organism: Lentisphaeria bacterium (assembly GCA_041623325.1). Classification (GTDB taxonomy): domain Bacteria; phylum Verrucomicrobiota; class Lentisphaeria; order Oligosphaerales; family JBFJXC01; genus JBFJXC01. The sequence continues at coordinate 1,948 of JBFJXC010000067.1, forward strand.
CGGCAGAGTGGCCACGTTGGTCAGCTGATCGAAGACGGTTTGGTCCATGGCCCGCAGCAGCTTCTCCGTGGCGAAGATTCGGGCGGGCACGCGCATGCCTTCCTTGAAACTGACGGGCAGTTGCCAGACGGTCTCGGACACTCTCTGGATTTCGGCTGGAAATGTCATGGTCGGGCCCCCTCCGGCGGCGGTTCGAACTGTGATCGATCCAGTATAACTATAGCCCGGTTATCAACAGCGGGTCCGGGTTGGCCCGGTAGCGGCCGGGGGAGACCGACACGTATTTTCGGAACTGCCGGGAGAAATACTCCTGGCTGTCGAAGCCGCATGCGGCGGCAATCTCCTTGATGGACAGGGTGGTTTCGACCAGCAGCTGGCAGGCTTGGCGCAGTCGGGCCCGGGTCCTGAAACGGACCGGGGTGACCCCGTAGCAGGCCGAAAAGGTGCGGATCAAGGTTTCGGGGCGGCAGCGGTACCGGGCGGCCAGCTTGTCCAGCTCAAGCGGTGCCGCCAGGTCCGCCTCCAAGGCGCGTTTCAGCCTGGCGACCCGGTCGGGAGGCTGGGGGCGGTCCAGGCCGCTGCGGAGCGCGATGTAGGCCAGGAAAAAGCTGTAGGCCAGGGCGGAATGAGCCAGCTCGGGCTGATAGTCGGCCTTGGCGCAGATGTCGACCAGTGCGGTCAGGCGGCGGGACAGCTCCGGGTGGCCCCGAAGGTCGAATACCGGATCGGTTCGGAACGCTTCCGGCAGCAGTCCGGTCGGGTTGTGGAAGGTCATGCTGACGTACTCGAACCGCCAGGGCTGGGCCAGTTCCTCGTGGCAGTAGATGTTGTCGCCGGGGCGCTCGACGAACATGGCCTGGCCGGCCGGTATGAGGAATCGGCGGCCGCCCGCATAGACGACCCCCGTCCCGGACAGGGTCCGCTTGACCAGCAGGCGCGGCGGCCCCTGGCAATGGCGGCTGTCGTTGCGGTACGATCGGTCCGTAACCTGCATGCGGCCGGCGTGAAATAGAAAAAAGGGGGGCTGCCACGACGGGGGCATCCGCGGTCTCCTGGGTCAGTTTTGTGCAATCAATGTCAATACTCTGCGTCTTGCCAGGCGCTTTTCAAGCCATAGTTTACCTGTGTTCGGTGTGTCAATTATCTTCAACCACGGAGAGCGGAGATGGGTGAGCGAAAGAACGTTCTGTTGATTACCAGCGACCAGCAGCACTGGTTTACCATGGGTTTTCTGAACCCGGAGGTGCACACCCCGAACCTGGATCGCTTGGCCAAGATGGGGACCTACTTCAAGCGGGCCTACACGGTCAACCCGACCTGCACGCCCACGCGCTGCAGTTGGATTTCCGGAACCTATCCGAGCCAGCACGGGGCCTATAGCCTGGGCACCAAGATGATGGAGGATGTGCCCACGGTCGGCCAGGAGTTCGCCAAGGCCGGATACCGCACGGGACTGGTCGGCAAAGCCCACTTCCAGCAGCTGGTCTCCACCGATGAATACCCGTCTCTGGAGGCCTATCCGAAACTCCACGACCTGGATTTCTGGCGCACCTACCAAGAGCCTTTCTATGGCTTCCAGCGCTACGCCCTGGCCCGCAACCACACCGACGAGGCTCACGTGGGCCAGCATTACGCCCTATGGATGATCGACAAGGGCTGCGAGAACTGGCGCGACTATTTTTTGCCCAACCCGGCCCCGTTCACCTTCGAGGGAGACCAGTACACCGAATCGCCGCACACACGTCGCGCCCCCGGCCAGGCCTGGGAGATCCCGGAGGAGTTGCACTACAACACCTGGATAGCCGAGACCACCAATCAGATGATGGAGGAGTTCAACGCCAAGGGGGAAAACTTCTTTCTCTGGGCCAGCTTCTTCGATCCCCACCCCCAGTACATGGTCCCGGAGCCCTACGCCAGCATGTACGACCCCGACAAGGTGACCGTGCCCGAGCATGTCGAAGGGGAGTTCGACGATATGCCGCCGCATTTCGCCATGACCCAGCAGGAAAATCCGGATTTCAGCGCCTACACGACGGACGAGGGCAGCAACGTTATCCACGGGGCTGGCAGTCATTTGAGGAGTCGGGAGAAACGGGCCAAGAACATTGCCATGATGTACGGCATGATGACCATGCTGGACAAATACGTGGGCGTGATCCTGGACAAGCTGGAGGCGCTGGGCCTGCTGGAAGAGACCCTGGTGGTCTTTACCACCGACCACGGCGACTACCTCGGACAGCACGGCCTGACCATGAAGGCGATCCACCATTACGAGGATCTGGTCAAGGTCCCGCTGATCGTCTCCATGCCGGGAGTCATTCCCCAGGACCGCTTCTCCGACTCGCTACAGTCCACTGTGGATTTGGCCCCGACCATGCTGTCGTTCGCGGGACTGCCAGTGCCCCGCTATATGACCGGACTGGACGAGAAAGCGGTCTGGAGCGGCCAGAAGCAGACGATCCGGGAGCATGTGATCGTGGAGAACCGGCACAATCCGACCACGATGAACCTCAAGACCTATATCGACGAGCGCTACAAGCTGACCGTCTATTTCAACCAGACCTACGGAGAACTCATCGATCTCCAGGAGGATCCGGGCGAGCTGGTGAATCTGTGGGACCGGCCCGAGTGCCAGGAGCTGAAGAAGGATCTGCTGCTCAAATTCCTGCATGCCGACATGGCCATCGAGGCCATGCCCATGCCCCGGGTCGCCCCCGCCTAAGCCTCGGCAAGGCCCAGGCGGTTTTCCGTGGCCGGCCCCTCGCGGGTGCCCCTTGGGGTTGGGCAACCATCCCGGCTACGGACAACGAAATTATCGCCACTCGTGCTTGGGGTAGCGGCGGGACAGCTCTTTTTTGACGGTGGGGTAGAGGTCGTTCCAGAAGCGCTCGAGGCTGTCGGTGATCTGGATGGCGCGCATGTTGGGGGCCAGGATCTCCAGCAGCAGGGGGATTTTGCCGTTGGCCACGCAGGGGGTTTTGTCCAGGCCGTAGAGTTCTTGTATTCGGGCGCGGCCCTGGGGGGGGTGTCCGGGGCGGTAGCGGATGCGCATGGGCTTGCCGTTGGGCAGGGTGATGCGCTCCGGGGCCATCTGCTTGACGAACTGCTGGTCGTCCCAGGAAAGGGCGTTCTGCACGAAAGGCATGCAGTCTTTGTTTTTGATGGCGGCGTAGCGGCGTTCGCCGGCGCAGATCTCCTGCATGATCAGCAGGCGGTCGGTGTCGTCGTAGACGATCAGGCCGCGCTCGGGGAAGACCTCGGCCAGCCAGCGCACCCGCTGCACCCAGGCGTCCACCTTTTCGTCCCAGCCCTTCATGGCCAGTCCCTTGCGGGTGACCTCCGCGGCCAGGATCTCGGCGGCCCGGTCCGGTTCCACCTCCCGTGAGACGCTGCGCTCCAGCAGAACGCCCAGGCAGCGCTGGCTGCTGTGGCGCTCCACCTCGCGCTTGACGTCGTTCCAGACGTGCTCATCCTCGAACTCCCACTCCTCGGGGAAAAGCTCCTCCAGCCATTCCAGCCTCACTTGGCTGGCCATGGACAGCGTGGTCGTGGCCGGCCGGCCGCCCCCGCCGATTTCCCGGCGCTCGCCGACCACCAGCAGGTCCGCATCCCGCACGCTGCTGCCCCGGGAGAGTTCGGCGTGCTTGTCCCCGCGCAGTCGGCACACGAGGGTTCCGGCGTCGCGCCGCTTGGCCAGATGGTCCGGGAAGGCAACCAGCAGGCAGCGCAGGACGGCCTCGGGGTCGGCGGGCACCCGTGGCACGGCCAGGCGGTTCTTGCGGCAGACGTCCAGAAAGTAGGCGTAGGTGCGCCAAACCTGTCGGGCGGCGCTGGGGGAGATGCCCAGCTGCTCGCAGAATGGCGGGGAGAAGCCGCGGTGGTTGACCTCGTGGAGGGCATTGGCCAGGAGGAAAAAGTCCGAATGCAGGGCGCGGTTGGTTTCCAGGGTATTGGGGAATTGGGCGGCCAGGGGCCGGAGTCCCTCCTTGTGGTTGAGGATCACCGGGCGTTCGCTGAGGATGGCGGCGATGAGGGTGACCTCGTTCAGGCAGCGCAGGTGGTGGGCCTCGATCATCAGTCTGGCCAGCCGGGGGTGGGCCGGAAAGTTTGCCATCTGCCGACCCAGGTCGGTCAGGCGGCCAGTGTGGTGGTCGAGGGCGCCCAAGTCGGTCAGAAGCACCATCGCCTGGGAGATGGCGGTAGCCTCGGGGGCTTCGAACCAGGGAAAGTCGGCGGGGTCGTCGAAGCCCAGGGCCTTGAGCGGCAGGACGATTTCGGCCAGATCGGTCCGGTGGATCTCCGCGTCGGTGGCGGCCGGGCGGCGCATCTGCTCGGCCAGGGGCCAGAGCCGGATGGCCGTGCCGGGGGCTTCGCGTCCGGCGCGCCCGGTCCTTTGCTCGGCGGAGTGGCGGCTGATGGTTTCTAGATTCAGGGTGTTGAAGCCACGGGCGGGATCGAAGCGGCTGAGGCGGACCAGGCCGGAGTCGATCACATGGCGGATGCCGGGAATGGTCAGGGAGGTTTCGGCGATGTTGGTGGCCACGATGACCTTGCGGCCATCGGCTGGTGCCATGATTCGGTCCTGCTGCTCCCGGGGCAGCTCCCCGTAAAGTGGCAGCAGATCGAGGCGTTCGGCAGTGCTCAGGCGCTTGCAGGTTTCGATGGTGCGGCGGATCTCGAAGGCGCCGGGCATGAAGATCAGCACATCGCCGCCTGGCTGCTCCCGGAGCAGGCTGACCAGAGCCTTGGCGGCCTGCTCCCAGACCGGCACCTCCGGCCGCGGCGGCAGGTAGCTGACCTGCACCGGATGGTTCCGCGCCTCCACGTTGACTACTGCGGATCCTTGCAGGTAGGCCTGCAGGGGCTCGGTCTGCAGCGTGGCCGACATCACCACCAGCTTCAGGTCGGCACGCCCGATTTCCTGCAGACGCTTGACCAACCCCAGACCGATGTCGCTGGAAAGCGGGCGCTCGTGAAATTCGTCCAGGATGATCGCCCCGACTTCCTTGAGCGTCGGATCGGAGAGGAACAGGCGCGGCAGGATGCCCTCGGTCATGAACCGCACCCGGGTGCCGGCCGACAGGCAGCTCTCGAAGCGGGTCTGGAAGCCGATCTCATTGCCCAGTTCGGTGCCGCGCTCCTGCGCCACCCGGGCGGCCAGGAACCGGGCCGCCAGACGCCGGGGCTGCAGCACCAGGATCTGCCCTTGGATCCGGCCGCTGTCCAGCAGAAATTGGGGGATTTGGGTGGATTTGCCCGTGCCGGTCGGGGCGGTGAGAACCAGACGGTTGCTGGAGTCCAGTTCGGCGAGGATCCGTTGTCGGACGCGATGGATTGGCAGGTCGGGCATGGAAGGTTTCGGGTGTTCAGAGTTGGGAGTTGAGCGAGACGCTTCAACCGGGTTTGCCCCAAGGACAGTGGAGGCGGCAAAGCGCTGAGCGTTGGAGCATCGGTCCCAGGCGGACATAACCTTGCGGCCCTGGCTTTGGCGACAATGTAACGCGCTGGAATGGCCATGCCAGCCCGGCGGAGCCAAGGCGACATGTCCTGAAAAAAACGGTGGGGCGGATGCGGGTGGCTGGACAGCAGGCTGGCATCCGGGCGGTCCCGTCCCGAATCTCGGCCCCCGCCCAGCCCCATTTTCCAAATCAATGGCCAAAACGCCGACCGGGCTGAAAAATTTTTTTTAAGCACGAAATCGCGGGAAATTCAAAAAAAATGCCCGGGAGCGCGTAAGATTTTGGCATTTTCTGCGTATATAAGGGTGAAGAGGTCCGGCGAAGGGTCCGGACGGTGACGGGATATTGCGCGCGGGGAGATGCGCGCCCAGGGCGGGACCGCCGGCGGCAGGCCGGAGACTGGGGGGAGGAGGAGCATCGGCTCCTCCCCCCCTTTTGTTTCGACTATTGGAATCAGAAGATTTGGGGGGGACGGGCTCTTTGTCGTCACCCCGTCATTGTCGGAGGCTGATTGTCGATCACGATTGGGAGTGTGGAATTTGGGAACCGCAAATCACGCGGATGAGACAGGAGCCGCAGGCAGGGTGAACGCATCGCCCTGGATAAGCCTCCGGGCCTCTGAAACCAGATACATGGGCAGGGAGACGAGTTTGAAGGGATGGGCTTTGCCCGGAACGACCTTGGACTCGGCCCAGGTCACGGAGGGTAAGTCCTGGTTGAAGCGAAGTCCCAGCGGCGAGGATTTTTCCGCCGCGAAGACCTGGAGGGACTTCAGGCTGCCCGTGGTGCCGGCCTTGACTTCGACGGGCACAATTTCCCGCCCCATGGGGATCAGAAAATCCACCTCGGCCGCCGCCCCACGCTTTTCGCGATTCCAGTAGTACAACTCGGGTTCCTGGTCGCCGACGTCTTGCCAGAGCAATTGCTGACCCACGAACTGTTCGGCCACAGCCCCCCGGTTCGCCAACAGAAGCTGCCCGTTGAGCAGGTCGGTAATTTGCAGTCCAAGAGCCCGCATCATCAGGCCGACGTCGAGGAACAGGGGTTTGAAATCATTTTGTTTCTGTCCGACCCGCAGCGGAAGGGCGTTGGCCGAACTGTGGTGGATGCAATAGACGATTCGGGCCATCTCCAGCATGCGCAGGGCCTGGGCCAGATCCTGGGCCCGTTCTTCCCGGCTGATGTCCACATATTTCAGTGGATTTAGGTCGGCTTCATCGATTGGACGGGCCAACGTTGCAGTGGTATGCTCGGTTTCGGGGTACATCGAACACCCCCTTGCTTCATGGGGTGGCTGTTCTGAGTGGTGTGACGTCACCTCCTGGCGGCACGTGGCGAGAGATTGGCTTGACATTAAGAAGAAAAGTCGTTCGGTCATGAAAATCAACCTTACAGGTACCGCTCGCGACGGGAAGACGGTATTCCTCTCCTCGTTGCTTTGGCAGCTGGCCGAGTCGGAGTCGGCGGATTTCAGATTGGGGGACGGCCTCAGGCTGTCCGGATTCCGGGAGCTGAATGGCCGTGGCAACTTGGAAGAGACGTTTCCTTTTGATCACTATCGGGATTCGCTCTCGCGTTCGCGATTGTGGCCGAAGAAAACGACTGATTGTTATCGCTATGCGTGCGAAGTCAGCTGGGTCTACCGGAAGAGGCCGCTGATGAAGAAGTTGGGCCGGCTGTGTCATTTCAAGTTTTCCAATCAGCAGAAACTGGAGTTCTACGATTTTCCCGGCGAACGGGTGGCGGACGCGGCCATTGCGGCCATCGAGGACTATGGGCAGTGGTCGGATCGGCTTCTGCGTCATTTTGAGAGTCACTCCGATTATCTGGCGGCCGTGTCGCCGTATCTGGATTTGCAGAAACGCCTGGTTGACGGTGATCATCAAGAGCCATCCCAGATGGCGGACCGGGTGGTTCATGCCTACAAGCTGGCTCTGGCCGGTTTGGTCCATGGCTACAAACCCCTGATCTCGCCGTCGACTTTCATGCTTGATCGCCAGGGAAGTGTGGCGAAACCGGCCACGGATGAGGAATTGGCCGCTACCCGCCTGGCCGGAGTTACTGAAGATTCCCAGTTCGCCCCCTTGACCAAGGAAATGCGGACGGCGTTTCCCGCCTTGGCCAAGCTGATGGCCGCGCACTATCGCGACTATCGGCGAACGGTGTCCCTGCCGCTTTTTAAGGAGATTGGCCAGGCGGAACGGTTGATTGTACTGGTGGACATTCCGTCCATTTTGGCAGGTGGGGTGGGACGGTACAACGACTGCCGCCAGATTGTCCTGGATTTGTTCGAGGCCTTGCGTCCTGATTCCTCGATCGGGGCCTTGCTGGCCAGAAGCCTTACCTTTTGGCGCGGACGGTTGAAAAAGGTCGCCTTTGTGGCGACCAAAGCAGACCTGGTGCATCCCGACGACATTCGCAACGGCCGGCTGAAATCGCTGCTGAGGCAAATGACCGTCCAGGCCAAGCACCGATTGCCGGGGGTCGAATTCGAGTGGTTTGCCTGCAGTGCGATTCATTCCACGCGGGCTGGAAGCGCCACTGGCAAACTCATTGGCCGGTTGATGGCTGACAATCCCGAACGCAAGGAAATGGAATATTCGGTATCGTCCTTGCCGGAAAGCTGGCCTGCGGACTGGAAGCCGCGCGACTATCAATTTGCCAGTGTATGTCCGGAGGTGCCTGGAAATCTGCAAATTCCCCCAAAGCACCTGGGAATGGATCGGATCTTGGATTTTTTGATTGGAGACAGGATATGACCCAAGACGATTCTTCCCCGTCGCGCCTGGGCGACCCGCTGGATGGCGGTACACCCCAACCGGTTGAGCCAGCGAAGGCGCAACCTGGCCCCGATACGGTTGAAACCGGTTCCTGCGTCCGGCGCGAAGGCGACTTCGGACTCGGCGTGCCAGAAGAGGCGGTCGGGGATCGTCGGCCGTTGAGCGACCGGGAGACGCAGGCGCATCAGGCCGAGTTGGAAGAGCAACTGCGCCAGAAAGCCAAGGACATGCTGGCGGAGCTGGAGCGCGCCCAGGGCTGGCATTTGCCGGCCGGCGTCCGTCGCGCCTGTTCGGGTGTGCTGATCACGGTAGCCGCCGTGCTGGGCTTGTTTGTCGTCAGCCAAACCGTGCAATTTGCCGCGGACATCCGCGCCCTGCCTGAATGGGGGCAATGGCTGGCGGCGGCGGGGGTGATTCTGTTTGGTGGAGTGCTTGCCATGGTGGTGGGCGGCTTGTTGTGGGGAGTCGTCCGCTTGCGGCGGTCGCCCCGGATCCATCTGAAAGCCATGGCGATTCTGGCAGAACGCCAGCGGATGCAGCGTTTTGCCTTGGAGAGTCAGGAACAGGCCAGGACCATGCTGGAAGCCTACTTGCATGACTATCCGGTTAGCCAAACCGGTTGGAAACGACTGTTTGCCATTGGCATGACGGAGGACGAGTGGGCGCGCCTGCAGTTCGTTCGCAACCGCTTGCTGGACGCATCCCGCCTCTTGGAAACCGGGGAATGGCTTGAAGATTTCAAGGACTTCCAGACGGTCCTTGACGAAGTGGCCAGAAGACGTATCAATAAGTATGCCAAACGGGTCGGTTTCGGAACGGCCGCCTCTCCTTTGGCGATGGTAGACCAGATGATTGTCCTTTATGGCAGTACCGCCATGGTTAAGGATCTGTTCGCGATTTACCGCCTGCGGCCTGCGTTTGGTCAGACGGCGGTCATTTTGTCCCGCAGTATGGTTCACACTTATTTGAGCGGTGTTCTGGAAGAGGCTACCGAAACCATCAGTCAGACGCTCTCTGATTCCATGGCGGCCGCGGTGGGGGAAGGAGTGGGCGTGGTGACGGGGACTCTGGGGAAAGAGGTCTGTGCCAAGGGGGCCGAAGCAACCCTTAATGGGGTTCTGATTTGGCGGCTTGGGAAAAGTGCCATGAAACTGCTTCAGCCTGTTAAAGCCGGCTGAGCATCAGTGGGGCGGGCGGGGGGATCAGGCCAAACGGACGAAACGGACCGAACGGCGCCGTTCCCGCCAAGCCTTGTCCGGTTCGTCCGTAATGGTCTGTTTAGTCCGTTCGCTGCGGAGCGAGGATTTGGGCGCAACTGAGTGCCACGTCTCTAGTAGGGGGTTGGGTTCAGTCAGTTCTGGAGGCGCAGGCCGGGTATGCGGTTGAAGTGACGCACATTGCCGGTGACCAGGGTCAGATCATGCGCCAGGGCGATGGCACCGATTTGCAGCTCGGCAAAGGCCAGCGGGGTGCCACGGTTCTCGAGATCGGCGCGAATCCCGCCGCAGAAGTAGGCTGCCTGCGATTCGAAATCCAGAATGTTGACGTTGGGCAGCAATACTTCCTGCAGCTTCCGAAGGTGATACTGGGGGCGCGCGCTTTTTCGGGCTCCATACACCAGTTCGGCGATGGTGATCGAGGAAATGAACTGCTGCTCCGGCGGAATCTCCTCGAAGCGCCTTCGCAAATCTCGTCTGACCCGGGGGCGCAGAAGTCTGATGATCACATCCGTATCAAAGAGATACATCCCGTTCCCCTACTTCGGACCTTTCGACTACCGCCTCGGCCACCGCTTCGGCTATTTCCTCGAAATCGTCCCATTTGCCGATCATCGAGGCCAAACCTGCCTTCTTGTCTAGCTGCTCAAGATCGGCTAGATCGTCCAGGCCGACCAAAGCGGCCAACGGCTTGCCGCGACGCGTGATCACAATGCGCTCCCCGCCAAACCCGCTTCGCGCCGCATACTCGGAAAGGCGGCTTTTTACTTCTGCAATGGCGACCTCTTGGCGTGACATGATGTCCTCCTTGGAATGGTCGAAATAGCCATAATGACTACTTACTAATAGCCTCAGCTTTCGGGGATTCCAAGCAGGCCACAGAAAGGGAACGTCCGACTGTCGGGGCACGCTAAGGTGTCGGGCCTGCCGGTCAAGTGACTGGATCATCCACATGGGAAAATCGACGTTGCCTGGTCTCTGTTCTCGGCGGGGGCGCTTTCGCCTTGGGAACGCA
>JBFJXC010000068.1:0-12412 GCA_041623325.1 Lentisphaeria bacterium
AGATTGCCTGCGCCAGCCAATTGCGCCAGATCGGCTTGGCCACGCAAAGCTATGCGGACGACCATGACGACTGGCTGCCGTTCGACTCCCGGACCTGGTATATCAAAGACAAGGTCGGGGGCCGCCTGGATGCCTGGCTGGACTACAGGGATCCATCCCGGAACATGAATGTGTTCTTGTGCCCGGGCGACCAGATTCCGATGGGGCAGCGAGTTGACAGCGCCAACAAGATCTGGGTGGTGGGTCCCAAAGGCGGGGGAATTTGGGCCCCCTTGTCCTACGGCATCAATGCGACACTTTGCGGAATCCCCGGGGATGTCTGGCGCACGCCGCATCGGCTGGTGCAAATCCAAATGCCCACCCGAACTCTGCTGACGGGGGACAGTCGTAGCCGGGAGATCACCAACAGCAATTCGTTTTCCTTTCGGCACAAGATGCGGGCCAACACCGTGCTGATCGACGGGCATGTCGAAAATTCGACGCCCACGGATGTGCCGTCCTACTCTGGCGGCCTGAACCAGGCTTTCTGGGTCGGCGGAACCTACTACTAAACAAAAGGAGCATCCAAATGAACCGCCGCCATCAGGCAACTCGTCGTTTCAACCTGGTCGAACTGATCGTGGTCCTGGGACTTTTCGCGATCATGCTGGCCGTGGCCGCTCCCGCCTTTGCCAGGATGTACAGCCAGGCCCAGGCCCAGGCTTGTACCAACAATCTGCGCCTGATGGGCGAGGCGGCCCAAGCCTATGCCGCCGCCTCCGATGGCTGGCTTCCATTCCCCGGGGTTTCCTGGTACACCAAGCGCATGGTCGGCGGCAAGATGGACGCCTGGATCGACTCGGCGGCACCCTCGAAAAACACGGGCGCATTTCTGTGCCCGGCCGATGCCGTTCCGCTGGAGAAACGGGCGGATTCGGCCAGCAAATTTTGGTCCCTGCTCGAGAACGGCAAGGGGGGCTGGGTGGCGCTGTCCTACGGCATCAACTTGTTTGCGACCGGGGCCCCCAAGCATCCTTTCTTTCGACCCCATCGCCTGACCGATCTCGGCTCCCCCGCTGCCTGCTTTCTGATCGGCGACGCCATCCAGCGGGACATCACCTCGCCCTCCAGCTTTGCCTTCAGACACGGGCACGCGGCCAACGCCACCTTTGCAGACGGACGCGTGACCTCTCTGAAAACAGAGGATGTCCCAGCCTTCAAGAGTCATCTCAAGCAGGGGTTCTGGGTCGGCGGCCGCGACTGACCCCAACAACCAACAGGAGCTATTCAAGATGGATCTAACGAGCTTTAATCGCGTGGTTATTGGCGCGCTCACCATGGGGGCACTGGCCGGAACCTGCGCAGCCGCAGACCCTGATTCCGGGCTGGCATCGGAGGTTCCGGACTTCCGGCTGCCGGCAGAAACGTTCTTCAAGCCGGACCGGGGGTGCGTGAAAGACCGTCGGGTGTTTGCCTGGTACATGGTCTGCTGCGGTCCCTTCAACGGCGGCTGGGGGGCGCCGGTTGAACAGTACAAGACCCAGATCCGGCTGGCCCAATCCATGGGGATCGACGGCTTCGGGCTGGATGTGATGCGCCCGAACGATGACTACAAAAGGGCGGTCGAAAAAATCTTTCAAGCGGCAAAGGAGCTGGATAGCGGCTTCAAGCTTTTCTTCAATTTCGACTATGGCAGCCGGGACCTGAAAGAACGTACCGCGGACATTGTTCATCTGATTGAGAAGTATGGCAGCAGCGAATACTATTTTCGGGTAAACGGCCTCCCCCTGGTCGGTTACTATGCGGTAGACTGCAGTGTCGAGGACAACCACGACCTGAGCCTGAAGTGGTGGCGCGACGACGTGATGCCCGCCCTCGAAGAGAACAAGCTGGATATTTTCTTTGTGCCAACCACCTTCGAGCAGGCCAGAAGGGGGGGGCGTCAGGATGCGGTGGACGCCACCACGGCCAAATGGGGGGATCTTGTACAGGGCTTCTCGATCTGGCAGATTCAGACCTCGCCGATCGGGGGGGGGTTGAAACTGCTGGAGCGCCAGGCGAAAGCCTTGCATGACGCGGGAAAGACGTGGATGACGACCGTGTCCTTTCACTACTGGTGGGGATCCAATCGCAGCGTCCCCACGTCCTGGCTATGGATGCCCAACGACCCGTCGAAGGATAATCAACCCAACGGCAAATACTACGAGCATGCCGGCGGCAAAGGGCTGGAGATGCAATGGAAGTCGGTGATCGAGGTCCAGAAACCCGAATGGGTGATGCTGCTGACCTGGAACGACTACAACGAGTCCTACATCGAGCCCATCGACGACTACAAAAAGTATCCCAACGGCACGTCCGACGCGCCGCTGGGGTGGTATAAATCGATGGCGGGCCTTGGCGAACTGAACCGTTACTACATTCAGTGGTACAAAACCGGCAACGAACCGGACATTACCGCCGACAGCTTGTTTTATTGCTACCGAACCAGTAGCCAGAACCTGAAAGCCTCCTCCGACAACCGCAAGCCGGTCAGAATAGGCAATGGCCCGATTGGGGATGATCTTTATGTCACAACCGCTCTGACCGCCCCGGCGACGCTGCGGGTGGTCTCCGGCCAGACCACAACAGAATTCAAGGTGCCGGCCGGCATCAGCCAGACCGTGGTTCCGTTCCAGACGGGCAGGCAGGTCTTTGCAATCTGGCGCAATGGCCAGGAAGTAGCCGCTGCCGAAGGAGAACCGGTTGTCGATTCCCTGAAATTCTACAGCTACTGGCCGACCACCGGCTATGTCACCGCCGCAAGAAAATAACGATGAACGACTTAGACCAAACCTATTGCAATCCCCTGCCGATACCGGCCATTCCGGTCGGGCGCGGAGCTCTTAAACCGGACTACACCGGCCCCTGGTGGCGCGAGTTCGGGGATCCCACCGTCATCAAATTCAAAGGCAAGTGGTATCTGTTTCCATCCTGCGGCATGGTGTGGTGCTCGGAGAACATGCGGGACTGGACCTTTCATCAGATCAATCTCTACGACGTCGGCTGGGCACCCAGCGTGACCGAGCGCGACGGCACCCTGTATCTGACCGCCTCCTGGGAGGGCACGAAAATCTGGACCACCCAGGATCCGCTGGGTGACTGGCGCTGCCTTGGGGACGTGGTCGATGAAAAGGGAGAACGCCTCAACTGGTGCGACCCCATGCTGTTCGTCGACGACGACGGCGCGCTGTACAGCTACTTCTCGGTCGGGCCCAACAACGGCATCTATGGCGTGAGAATGCGCGACGACGAGGTGACCCGCTTCGCGGAGGCGCCCACGAACTGCTTCGCGTTCCAACCCGAACATGTCTGGGAACGCTTCGGCGAGTTCAATCAGGACCCTTCCGTCTCCCATCTGGAAGGCGCCTTCATGACCAAGCACAACGGACGCTACTACCTCCAGTACAGCGCCGCCGGGGCCGAATGGCGCAACTACGCCGTCGGCTGCTATGTCGCCGACCATCCGCTCGGGCCGTTCGGCTATCAGGACCGGAATCCGGTCCTGATCCAAAAGGGCGGCCTGCTCAACGGCTGCGGCCATCACGCCGTCGTGGAGGGCCCCGACGGCGGCCTGTGGTGCTTCTATACGATCCTGATGCGGCGCTACCGCGGCCTCGAAAGGCGGATCGCCATGGATCCGGTCCGATTCGCCGGCAATGGGGACATGGTCGTCGACGGCCCTTCTGAAAGTCCCCGGTTCATGGATGGGCGCTATCCGGAAGGCGTGCTGCCGCTGGCCTGCAATCAGCCGGTCAGCGCCTCCAGCTCTGCACCCGGGCGTGATCCCGAATACGCCGTAGACAACACGATCCGGACCTGGTGGGAGGCGGACACGGGCGACACGCCCCAGCATCTCCAGGTGAAACTCGGCGCGCAGTACCAAGCGCTCGCGGCCAGGGTCATCTTCAACGAACGCCTGACCCCCGGAAACCCTTCCAAAGCTCGCTTCCGATACGTGATCGAAGGACGCCGCGGCGACGGCCCCTGGCAAATCCTCCGCGATCGCCGCGACTCGGATTTCGACGGCCACATCCGCTACGACACCTGGCCTGGAGCCATCATAGACACCGTCCGCCTCACCATCACCTCCACACCGGAGGGATCGCCGCCGGGAATCATCGACTTCGGGCTCTTCGGCACCTTCCATGCGGGAGCCACCCACTGAGCGCTCGACGCGGCGTCCACTCCAACAAGTCGACCAATCGCCAAAGCATGGCCTGAACGGCCTAACATCCCCGCCCAGCTTTCGCGTGCGCCGGTACGAATCTCTTCTTGCGCCTGCCACGTGACTAGGGCTGGACCAGCAGCAAACCCGCACAGTATTTTTCTATGTATAGACTCAACGAAAGGAGGCGGGACATGGCTCGACTCGACGACGCCCTGAGGGCCTGGGGTCATCCGGATTTCGAAGCGGTTCTGAAGCAATCCATTGCGGGCCTGGGTGTCGAGACCCTTCCGCTGCAGGCGGGATTGTCGGCGGGAAGCTACGCCCTGGACGAGTCGGTCCAGGCCGTGATCCTCGGCACCCGCGAGCAGCCCGACGCCATCGAAGTCAAGGCGCAGATTTTCTACACCTCACGCACACCGGGCTGCGCCTGCGCCGGAGACCCGACCGTGGAGAGCGACCAGATCGAGCAATGCCTGGTTCGGATCCGCATTGACAAACAAACCGCCGAGGCCGCCTTCACCCTGCTCGACCCAGGACATTAAGATTGGCACCCCCACTCCAGGGCAGAACCCTTGCCCGAAAAGGCTTCCATTTCAAAAGAGCAGGTGCCAATGTCGTACTGGTCGGACTCCCGGTTATTGAAGCGCACCGGGCCCGCCCCGAAATCGATCCTCAACGGCACGGCTATCTTGACCAGATCACTGCAGTATCCTGGCTTGACGGCGGACAAGCCGACCCGGGTCGCGAATTCGACCGCTTCGGCCAGCTTGTACTCGTCCCTCTACGTCCAATAGCCGCTGAGCTTGCCATTGAGTTGAAGCACCCTCCGCCATTGGCCGGTATCGTAAAAGGTCAGATACTCGGCCCGCAGGGGGCCCATGGGAGTGGCCACCGTCTGCTGGGAGTGCAGACGCAGAGATTTCAGCATTCGCGTCGGATGAAACTGCACCGGCGTGGCCCGGCGCCAGGCCCAGGTTTGAAAAAGCATGGTGCGTGCCAGCAGCTGCCCAGGGGAGGCGATCCGCCGGCCGCGCCATTTCGTTGACAGTTGTTTCCAAGCTGACAAAGATGGCAAGTTCCAGCCAGGGGCACGGGGGTGGGGTATGACCTGAAACCAGTCGTCATTGCGGCCTGACGCAACCTGGTGTAGAGTGGGGACTTGATCCGGGAGCCGTTTTCACCAAGAGGAAACACCATGAATATCCGCATGGACAACTTGCCAGACCAAGGCAACCGTCCGCCGCCGCTGGGCAGACGCAAATCGATCTCTCCGCTTCGCCTGAGCGCCTTTCTGCTGGCCCCATTCGTCCTGATGGCGGCCGTTTGCGGGCTCTCGTTCTACATCTGGTTTTTCTGCCGAATCGAGCCGCGCGGTGGACAGATCGCGGTGCTGATCCACAAAACCGGCCGCGACCTGCCCGCCGAGCAGGTCCTGGCCCTGGATCCGAAACAGAAGGGCATTCAGCTGGAGGTGCTTGCCGAGGGGCGCTATTTCCGCAACCCTTACTCCTGGGGCTGGGAGATTCATCCCATCACCGATATTCCGGCCGGCAAGCTGGGTGTGGTCACCCGCCTCTTCGGACCCGATTTGGCCGCCGGGAAGATTCTGGCCGAAGAAGGCACCAAAGGCATTGTCAGCGATGTGCTGACCCCCGGTAAATACCGCCTCAACCCCTACGCCTACCGGGTCGAACTTTTCGATGCCATCCGCATCCGCCCCGGCAATGTCGGAGTCAAGACTCAACTGGTCGGCAACGACGTGCTCAACAACGACCTGCCGGAAAACCAGCGCAACACCTTCCTCGTCCCGGAGAATCTCAAAGGGGTCATTGCCGAGGTGATCGACCCCGGCACCTACTACCTCAACCCGTACGTGGTCAACGTGGTGGAAGTAAACCTACAAAGCCAGCGCTTCGAAATGAGCGGCGAGGATGTCATCAGCTTCCTGACGCTGGACGGGTTCACCGTCACCGTCGAAGGCACCATCGAGTTCGGTCTGGAGCGCACCAAAGCCGCCCTGCTGACCCATCGGGTCGGCGATATGGACGACATCATCAAGAAAGTGATTCTGCCGCGGGCCCGCGGCTTCAGCCGCATCGAGGGTAGCAAGCACCCGGCGGTCGACTTCATTGTGGGCGAAACCCGCCAGAAATTCCAGAGCGAGCTGGAGAATCACCTGCGCTCCAGGAGCCAGGATTGGGGAGTGGACATCAAATCGGTGCTGATTCGCAAAATCATCGTTCCGGACGAAATCGCCAGCATCAGTCGCGACCGCGAGGTGGCCGTTCAGGAGGCTCACAAGTACGAGCAGCAGATCGAGCAGGCGCGCTCCAAAGCCGAACTGGTCAAGCAGCAGACCCTGGCGCTGCAGAATGCCGAGAAGGTCAAGTCCGACACCGCCCGCATCCAGGCGGTCATCAACGCCCAGCAGGGGCAGGCGGTCGACCTGATTGCCGCCTCGCAGCGGCTCGGGGTGGCCAAAGTGGAATTGCAGGCGGCCGAATTCCAGGCCCAGGCCATTCTGGCGGAGGCCCGAGGCCAGAGCGATGCCATAGCCGCGGGCAACGCGGCCGAGGCGGCGGTGGTGGCCGGCCTGGTCACCGCCTTCGGCGACGGCCTGACTCTGGCCCGCTATGAGCTGTATAGAACCATCGCCCCGAAAATTGAAACCATCCTGACCAGCGACCAGGACAGCGGCCTGGGCGGAGTCTTCGGCCCCCTACTCCCGAAAGGAGGCAAACCATGAAAAGCACCCTCAAACTGGCCGCCCTTGTAGTGGCCGCGTTCGCGTTCGCCTACGGCCTTGTCTGGCAATGGGGCTTCTGCCGCTTCTACGTGCCGCCGAACCATATGGCCATCATCATTGCCCAGAACGGCCAGGCGCTTCCGGCCGGACAGATTCTGGCCGAAAAAGGGCAGAAGGGAGTCCAGCGTGAGGTGCTGGGCGAAGGCCGCCACTTCCGCAATCCGGTCTTGTTCGAGCACAAGATCGAGCCAGTCACGATCATTCCGCCCGGCAAAATCGGGGTGGTTACGTCCAAAGTCGGCAGCGAACTTCCCCCCGGGGAATTCCTGGCCGGTCCCGGGCAGAAGGGAATCCTGCGCACCGTACTCGGTCCCGGCAAATACCGGTTGAATCCCTACGGCTACAAGATCGACATTGTCGATGCCATGAGCGTGCCGATCGGCTATGCGGGGGTCATCACCTCGCTCTCCGGCAAACAGGCCCCACCCGGAGAATTCGCCGCCAGCGATCAGAAGGGCGTCCGCAGAGACATCCTGCAGCCCGGGCTCTACTATGTGAATCCCCTGCAGTATAACGTGGACGTGCTGGAAATCGGCGTCAATCAGGTCACCCTTGCCGGCAAGCTGGGCGGTCAGGTGGTCACCAAAAACCGGCTCGAAGGGCAGAGCGCGGCCATGGAGCAACTCCAAAGCGCGGTCTTTGACGAGCAGCGTGCCAAGCGCGACGACTATATCGCCAAAAGCTCCCTGCTCACCCGCCAGGCCCCCGCTCCGTCGGCACGCCGCCCCCTCGGCAGGCAGGAGCGTGCCGACGTGGACAAGGCCGGGCGCTTTGCCATGGGCGATTCCATGAACACGCTGGGACTGGCCGAGTTCGTCGAGTTCCCCTCGCGGGACGGCTTTAAGATCAGCCTGGACATGAGCGTGGAAATGGAGCTGCTTCCCAGCCACATTGCCTCCATCTACAGCCGCTACGGGGACCTGCCGGCCCTGGTCGACAAAATCATCATGCCGCAGATCACCTCCATCAGCCGCAACAAGGGCTCCGAATACCGCGCCAAGGATTTCATCGTCGGCGAAGGCCGCGAAAAGTTTCAAAACGACCTGACTGCCGCCCTGGCCGCGACCCTCGGCGAGAAAAAGATCGTCGTGCACAATGCGCTCATCCGCCACGTGGTCGTGCCCGAGCAGATCCTGGACCCGATCCAGCAGGCCAGCATCGCCGTTGAGCAGGACCTCACCAACAAAGAGCGCCAGAACACCGCCAAAAAAGAAGCCGAACTCAACACCGAAGTCTCGCTGATCGATCAGCGCCGTTTGCAGGTCGAGCAGGAAACCCGCAAGCTGCAGGCCGAGATCAAAGCCGATCAGGAAAAGCAAGTTGCCGAGATCAAAGCCGAAACCACCAAGCGCGTGGCTGAAATTCAAATGGAAACCGCCGTCATTGCCGCCGACACCGTGCGGCTGCTGGCGGTCGCCAGGGCCGACGCCCTCAAGTTGGTCGAAGGGGCCAAGGCCGATGGCTTCCGCCTCAAAGCCGACGCCTTCAACGATCCCCAAGCCTTCACCTACTGGGACATGGCCAAGAACCTCAACCCCAACCTGAAAATCCGGGTCCTGCACGCCGGCGAGGGCACCCTCTGGACCGATCTGGATAAAGCCACCGTCGGCGACCTCGGCGGCTCCAGACTGCTGAGGAAATAGCCCCCCAACCCGTGGATGCCTGAGGCAAAATCGCCCGGCCCCGGCCCCGGCCCCGGGGCCGCTGCCGGCGGCCAGCCAGCCCCCCGGTCCGCATAATCCGACAGGCGCGGGCCGCTTTTCGAAGAAACCCACGTTTCCGGACGCTTTGCGGGCCACCCGGCTCCGGACGCGGCCTGGCCGCTTTGTCGCTGAAATCGCCCGGAAAGGGCCCGGATTGGGGTTTTTCGCCTGGGTTTCCGCTTCGGCGGACTGGAAAAAACCCGGTCGGATGGTATTTTCGGGGGACGTTACGCATTCTCCCCCGTGCCCTGCGACGTCCGCAGGGCGGATAATCACCGGTCTGACCAGGAGGGTTTCCAGTCTCCATGGACGAAACCACCACACCCGCAGTTCCAGACGTTTCCGCCGTCGGGGCCACCCCCGCCTACGACGCCTCCCAAATTACCGTGCTCGAAGGCCTGGAGGCCGTTCGCAAGCGCCCCGGCATGTATATCGGCGACACCGCCGAGCGCGGCCTACACCACCTCGTATACGAAACGGTCGACAACAGCATCGACGAGGCGCTGGCCGGCTATTGCCACAACATCACCGTCACGATCCGCGTCGACCACAGCATCAGCGTGGCCGACGACGGCCGCGGCATTCCCATTGGCATGCACCTGGAAGAGGGCAAGCCAGCGCTAGAGGTGGTCATGACCGTGCTGCACGCCGGCGGCAAGTTCAACCACGATGCCTACAAGGTGTCCGGCGGCTTGCATGGGGTGGGCGTGTCCTGCGTAAACGCCCTGAGCGAATGGCTTGAAGTGGAGGTCAAGCGAGAAGGCGGCGTGCACCACATGCGCTTCGAGCGCGGCAGAACCGTCTCGGAGCTGAAGCGCCTGCGCGCCTCGAACGAGACCGGGACCACGGTGACCTTCAAGCCGGACCCCACAGTTTTCGAGACCACCACCTACAAGTGGGACATCCTGGCCAAGCGTCTGCGCGAATTGGCCTTCCTGAATGCGGGGGTCACCATCACCCTGCGGGACGAATCCAATGAGGACACGGTCCGGGAGGAGACCTTCCACTTCGAAGGCGGCATCCGCGAGTTCGTCACCCACCTGAACTCCGGCAAGCAGACCCTGGGCGAGGTGATCTACTTCAGCGCCAGCCGCGAGGATTTGGACGTTGAACTGGCCATGCAGTACAACGACAGCTACAACGAAAACATCTACACCTACGCCAACAACATCAATACCTTCGAAGGCGGCACCCACCTGTCCGGCTTCCAGGGCGCCCTGACCCGCTGCATCAACAATTACGCCAAATCCGTGCCCAACCTCAAGAACGAAAAACCGGTCTCCGGCACGGACGTGCGCGAGGGCTTGTCGGCGGTGGTCAGCGTGAAGGTGCGCGAACCCCAGTTCGAAGGCCAGACCAAAACCAAACTGGGCAACAGCGAAGTCCGGGGCCTGGTCGACTCCATCGTCAACGAAGGCTTGTCCACCTACTTCGAGGAGCACCCCCAGGATGCCCGCCAAATTGTGGAAAAGGCCACTCTGGCCTCGCGTGCCCGAGAGGCCGCCCGCAAGGCCCGCGAACTGACTCGCCGCAAGACCGCCCTGGAGGGCTTCAGTCTGCCGGGCAAGCTGGCCGACTGCTCGGAAAAGGATCCGGGCAAATGCGAGCTGTACATTGTCGAGGGCGACTCGGCCGGCGGCTCGGCCAAGCAGGGGCGCGACAGCTCCTTCCAGGCCATCCTGCCCATCCGCGGCAAGCTGCTGAACGTGGAAAAGGCCCGCTTGGACAAGCTGTTCAACAACAACGAAATTCGCTCGCTGATCACGGCGGTGGGCTGCGGCATCGGCGCCGACGAGTTCGACGTGACCAAGGCCCGCTACCATCGCATCGTCATCATGACCGACGCCGACGTGGACGGCTCCCATATCCGCACCCTCCTGCTGACCTTCTTCTACCGGCAGATGAAGCCTCTGGTGGAGGCCGGATACGTCTACATCGCCAACCCTCCCCTGTACAAGATCAAGCGCCGCAAGCGCGAGCAGTATGTGGATAGCGACCAGCACCTGGACAAGCTGCTCATCGACCTGGGCCTGGAGGAGGTCGAAGTCTGGCGCCCCAAGGATGGGCAGCTGAGCAGCGAGCAACTGGCCCAGGCCATCGCCATCGTCCGGGAAACACAGCGCCTGGCCGCCGGTCTGACCCGCCATGGCATCAATGCGGCCGAATACCTGCGCAACAAGCATGCCCAGACCGGCGCCTTTCCCATCGCCCAGGTCTCGGTGCGGGAAGCCGACGGCACCACCACCAACACCTATGTCTACAGCGACGACGACGAAGTCCGCGTGGTCGAGGCCGCCGACCAGCGCCTCTCGCCGGGGATCCCCGAGGCCCCCGAGGCCCCCGAGGCCCCCGAGCCAGCCGAAAATGCCGACCAGGCCGGCGACGAGGACACGCCCAGCTATCATGCCAACATCGAGGTGACCGCCATCTACGAGGCCAGCGCCTTCAACGAGGTGGAAAAGAAACTGGCCGCTCTGGACCTGACCGTGGCCCAGTTGTATGAAGGCGAGGAAACCATGGCCGAAATGGTCCTGGGCGAGACGCGCCAGCCCTTTACCTGCCTGATGGACCTGTATGGGGCCATCAAGGCCCAGGGCAGCCAGGGCATCCAGATCCAGCGTTACAAAGGTTTGGGTGAAATGAACCCGGACCAGCTCTGGGAGACGACCATGGATCCGACCAAGCGCAAGATGTTGCGGGTCAGCATGGAAGACGCGGTGGAGGCCGAGCGCATGTTCACCCTGCTGATGGGCGACGAGGTGGCGCCGCGGCGCGACTACATCGAGAAATACGCGGCCACCGTCAAAGATCTGGACATCTAAGGGTTAGCAATCGCCGGTGAAGGCAAAGGTCGGAGGAACCATCTGTACCGATGAATAGCGACATACAAAAAAACGACATTCCCGTCAGCATCGAAGAGATCATGCACAGCGCGTACCTGCAGTACTCGCTGAGCGTGAACGTGGGCCGGGCCATTCCGGACGTGCGCGACGGACTCAAGCCCGGCAACCGCCGCATTCTCTACGCCATGAGGCAGCTTGGCCTCAGCAAGAGCCACTCCTACACCAAGTGCGCCAAGGTGGTCGGCGAAGTCATTGGTAACTACCACCCCCATGGCGATTCCGCGGTCTACGACACCATGGTGCGCATGGCCCAAGACTTCTCCATGCGTGCTCCCCTGGTGGACGGTCAAGGCAACTTCGGCAGTATCGACGGGGACGCCCCCGCCGCCTACCGGTATACCGAGTGCCGCCTGGAGCGCCTGGCCGAAGAACTGCTGACCGACATCGAGCGCAAGACGGTGGACATGCGCCCCACCTTCGACGAAAAGAACATAGAGCCCGAGGTACTGCCCGCCCGATTCCCCAACCTGCTGGTCAACGGCAGCACCGGCATCGGGGTTGGCATGGCCACCAACATCCCCCCACACAACCTGCAGGAAGTCATCGACGCGACCGTGCATCTGATGGACAACCCCATGTGCACAGTGCGCGAGCTCATGCAGCATCTTCCGGGTCCCGACTTCCCGACCGGGGCGCAGATCATGGGGGTCAACCCCATCGTCGAGCTCTATGAGACCGGCCACGGCGTGCTGCGGGTCCGCTCCAAGACCAACATCGAGGAAACCGCCTCCGGACGTGAGCGCATTATCGTCACGGAAATCCCCTACGGGGTCAACAAGGAGCAGCTGGTCAAGAAGATCGCCGACCTGGTCAA
>JBFJXC010000069.1:0-12357 GCA_041623325.1 Lentisphaeria bacterium
CGCGGCGGCCCGCGCCGCGGAGCAGGGCGCCCTGGCCCGCATGCCGCGGGTGCGCGGTGGCCGCTACGGCCTGGCCTCGAAGGAGTTCACGCCGGCCATGGCCCGTGCCGTGCTCGCGGCGGCGGCGGAGCCGGCCATGCCCGAATCGTTCAGCGTGGGCATCCGTGACGACGTCAGTGGGCGGAGCCTGGCCGTGGACGCCGGCTTCGTCACCGAGCACGCCGGCGACGGACGCGTGCGCGCGCTCTTCTACGGCCTGGGAAGCGACGGAAGCGTCGGCGCGGCCAAGAGCTCGGTCGCCATCATCGGTGAGCACACGCCGCTCCACGCCCAGGGCTACTTCGTCTACGACTCCAAGAAGTCCGGCGGGATCACCATTTCCCACCTGCGCTTCGGCAAGTCCAAGATCCAGTCCCCCTACCTGATCAGCCAGCCGACCTTCGTGGCCTGCCACAACCCCTCCTACATCGGCCGCTACGACATGCTCGGCAGCATCCGCGAGGGTGGCACCTTCCTGCTGAACTCCGAGTGGGACAGCTCCGTGGTCTTCGATCATCTGACCGCCGACGTCCAGAAGGCGATCATCGATAAGAAGCTGAAATTCTACAACATCAACGCCCTGAAGATCGCCAGCGAGGTTGGCTTGGGCAACCGGATCAACACGGTCATGCAGGCCGCCTTCTTCAAGATTTCCGGCATCCTGCCGGAAGCCGAGGCCATCGAGCTGATCAAGGCCGCCATCAAGAAGACCTTCCTCAAGAAGGGCGAGGATATCGTCAAGATGAACTGGGAATGCGTGGACCGCACCTCCGCGGCCCTGCAGGAAGTGCCTGTGCCCGCCAAGGTGGAAGTTTCCGCTGAGGTTCACAGCCTGATTCCCGAGGGCGCCATCGCCTTCGCCAAGGACATCATCGAGCCGGTCATGCTGCTCAAGGGCGACGACGTGCCGGTGTCCAAGATGTCCTACGACGGCACCATTCCGACCGCCACTTCCCGCCTCGAGAAGCGCCGTATCGCCCCTCAGGTTCCCAAGTGGCTGTCCGACAACTGCATCCAGTGCAACCAGTGCGTGATGGCCTGTCCCCACGCCGTGGTCCGCGCCAAGCAGATCGCTCCGGCCGACTTGGCAGCCGCCCCGGAATCCTTCCAGACCGTCGCGTCCAAGACCAAGAACGAACGCGACCTCAAGTATCGCCTCCAGGTCTACTGCGAGGACTGCACCGGCTGTGGCGTCTGCATCGAAACCTGCCCGGCCAAGGAGAAGGCCCTGGTGTGGAGTCCGCTGGAAACCGAACTGGAATCCAACCAGGTCGCCAACACCGAGTTCTTCGAGGCGCTGCCGGACAACGTGCTGGACGGGGCCGACGCGAGCACCGTCAAGGGCTCCCAGTTCAAGACCCCGCTGTTCGAATTCTCCGGCGCCTGTGCCGGTTGCGGCGAAACCCCCTATGTGAAGCTGGCCACTCAGCTGTTCGGGGACCGCATGGTCATTGCCAACGCCACGGGCTGCTCCTCCATCTACGGCGGCACCTTCCCGACCGTTCCCTACTGCCAGACCAAAGACGGGCGCGGGCCTTCCTGGGCCAACTCCCTGTTCGAGGATAACGCCGAGTTCGGTCTGGGCATGCGCCTGGCTGTCGACAGCAACCGCAAGCAGCTGCGCGCCAACGTTGAAGCGGTTCTGGAAGCTGGTACCACTGCCGAACTGACCGCGGCTCTGAACAGCGCTCTGGAACAGTGGGACGGCAAGGGCGAGCAAGCCGCCGCGGCCCAGAAGGCCGTGGCCGCTGTGCTGCCGACCGCTCTGCAGGCGGCCACCGACGCCACCCGTCCGGCCCTGCTGAAGATCCAGGAACTCAAGGACTACTTCGTGGACAAGAGCGTCTGGATCCTCGGCGGCGACGGCTGGGCCTACGACATCGGCTTTGGCGGCCTCGACCACGTGGTCGCCTCCGGCCGCAACGTCAACATCCTGGTTCTGGACACCGAAGTGTACTCCAACACCGGCGGGCAGGCCTCCAAGTCCACCCCAACGGCCGCCGTGGCCAAGTTCGCCGCGGCCGGCAAGCGCGTCGGCAAGAAGAACCTGGGCCTGATGTGCATGAGCTATGGCTACGTGTACGTGGCCTCCATCGCCATGGGCGCCAACCGGGCTCAGACCCTGAAGGCCTTCCAGGAAGCCGAGGCCTACAATGGCCCCTCCATCATCATGGCCTACTCGCCCTGCATCGCGCATGGCATCGACATGATGAAGACCCAGGTCGAGCAGAAACGCGCGGTCGAATGCGGCTACTATCCGTTGTACCGGTACAACCCGCTTCTGGCCGCCGAGGGCAAGTCCCCCTTCGTCTGGGAGACCAAGGAGCCCAAGGGCGACTTCCAGGAGTTCATCCGCAGCGAGCGGCGCTACAGCACGCTGCAGCTGATCGCTCCCAAGGAGGCCGAGGCCCTATTCAAGCAGGCCGAGGACAGCGCCAAGCAGCGACTGGACTTCTTCCAGAAGCTCGGTGGCATTCTCTAAGCCTTACGCTTAGCTGAAAAACCAGGCCCGCGGCGGAATTTCCGCCGCGGGCTTTTTTGTGGAAAGGTGAAAACCGAACCCAGGCATCTCACAGGGGTGCTGGAGTGGTGGAGAATTGGAGTAGTGGGCAGTGTTCGGTGCGGCGGGGTCTGGCTATTTCCGCTCGCCGACACTAGTGCCGGATGGCGTTAAGCTAAGGGATCAGAATTGCTTCCGAGAGAACCGGGATGCTCCTGAGCTTACCTTAACCCCATTTCGCCCTAGGCATGCGATTTGGTCGTATTCTGGGGCGTCCGGGGGGGCTGGGGTTGTCCGGCCGGCGGGATCATCTGGGTGGGACCGTCTTCAGCATCCACTGCAAGCATTGGTCCGCCCAGCCATGGCGGAGGCCAAAGCCATGGCCCGCCCCGTCCACGAGCATGAGTTCGGCCGGCACGTTGTGGTGCTGCAGGGCCATGTAATAGCGCTCGCTGTTTTGGGGGCGCACACCGGTGTCGGCCGTGCCATGGACCAGAAAGGCGGGGGGGGTGGCTGGGGTCACTTGCCGGTCGGCCGACATCAGTTCCGCCATCTGGGCGTCAGGTTTACTTCCGATCAGATTGTTCCGGCTGCCCCGGTGGGTGATGTCCGGGTCCATGGAGACGACCGGATAGATCAGAATGGAGAAATTGGGCCGCGCGGAAACCCGGTCGAGCTGATCCGCCGGCACCGGCAGTTCCATTCCATGGTGCACGCTTAGCGAGGCGGCCAAATGCCCCCCAGCCGAAAACCCCATCACTCCAATTCGGTCAGGATCAACTCCAAACGTTCGGCCGTTGTGACGGATAAAGCGCATGGCGCGTTGGGCATCCAGCAGCGGCACGGGATGCTGATACGGTCTGACCCGATATTTGAGCACGAAAGCCGACACCCCGTTTGCGCTGAACCATTCGCCTATGCGATGCCCTTCATGATTGATGCAAACCTGGCTGTAGCCACCGCCGGGGATGATCAGGACGCCCAGGCCCGTGGCCTTTTCTTTGGGTGCCGGATACAGGGTGAGCGTGGGGGTGTGAACCTCCACCAGGCCCCATCTGCCCCAATGCTCGGCTTTCGGTTCCGTCAGTCGAAGCGGAACTGGCTCCGGCCAAATGTCCACGACCTCCCGGTCCGCTGCCCGTTGCTCGTCCGCGAACAGCAACGAACTGCCGCACAGCGTTAGCATGGCGATTAATCGTGTCATGGCGCCTTTTTTGTCCACGAGGCTTCTCCCGACGAGTTATGGATATTCTGTTACAGCCGTCCCATGATGGAAACCGGAGTGTCACCATGCCTGCCAGTCTTAATAAAACGCCTCCTGCGTAGTCGGCAGGAGGCGGGGAGGGCGGATTGCCTGATTTCAAGCGATGGACCGCTTATTTGACTTTGAGGAAGTCGGCCGGGGCCAGGGCGGCGTCGCTGATGCGGATCTCGTCGATCTGCCCCGGGATTCCATCGAAGAAGATCAGCGGCTGGTCGTCCACAACGATGGGCTGGGTGGTTTTGCTGCCACCCTGAGCTTGGTAGTCGCCATAGAGGGTGAATTTCTGAGTGGCGGCCTCGTAGGTGGCGGCGATGTGGTGCCATTGGCCATCCAGCAGGTTGAACGTCGTTTGAAAACCCTGGTTGAAGCCTAGGCGTTTCGGATCCCCGGCCACGTTCGAATCCACCCGGGCCCGGAGCAGGCCTTTGTCGGCGAATTGCTGAAGCAGCCAGCTGAAGCCGCCGTGGCGGCGTTTGCCTACGATGTTGCCCCATGTTGGCAGGGTTTCGAATTTGACGAAGGCCTCCACGGTGAAGCTTTCCATCTTGGGAAGTTTGCTTCCGGCCACGGTCAGGGCCGGCGCGGCACCGCCTTTGGGGGTGGTCTTGGCCGAGGCGGTGTTGTCGGCGTTGACGACGGTTTGGTCGGCACCGGCAACGATGACCTTGCCGGGCACGTCCTCGGAAAAGGCGACCTGGATTCTGCCGTCGGGGCAGACCACGGCGTCAAGCTCCGGGGAGTTGACCTGGCTCTTCAGGCTGGATTTGGAGGCGGCGACCGACCCGGCCGCGCCGTCCTGGGCCTGCCAGTAGGCCACGGTATCAGCGGATGCGTTCAGACCCAGGGTGAGGAGGCAGGCGCTGGCGGCCAGTTTGAGGCGTTTCATGATGACTTCCCTTCTGTTTGTGGTGTTATGGTCTCGCTACATCTTTAATGAACTAACCTAGTTATAGCGCCCAAGCAGGCGAAGTCAATCGCCATGCCACAACCTCGACCGCATGATCACCTGAACGCTGGGGTTTGACTTGTCGCTACTGTAAAGCTGAACGCCTGTTTAAGAACCTGGGATGGTGAGATTAGAGGTAACGATAAGGGAGGGGGGGCTCAATCTTGCCTTAACCTCTCACCTTAAGCCGTCCCCTGGCCAATTCGTGATCGTCCGCCTTGTATGAGACCACTGTACTGCGGTCGTCCCGGCCTCAGAAAGATGGTACCTCCACGGGCGGGACGCCCGTGGTACTATGACTTGGGGTCAGCGTGGGAGGGGCGCTCCGTGCTTCGCACTCCGCAGTCCCTGCTTTCGCAGGGTCGCTCAGGGACTCGCTCTGCCGCGCCGCGATCAGCTACACATGTCATGTCTTTTGGAATGAAAAGGATGGATCATCTTGATCGCCGCTGGGCTTGTCCGCCGTAGCTCGAAGAGCGAAGTAGGGATAGGGAGGGTTTAAAGATGGGAAATGGATTGGTTCAGCGATGTCTCCTCGATTTCTACGATTTAGTCTTGGAGCCGGTCTTTCCCATTGTCTGGAAGTATTCAAAACACAACAGGAAACTCTCACTTCTCAAGTGAGATCGCTCGGCCTTGAGCCTTGAAAATTTCTTGTTGAGTATTGAGTGTTCCCGAGACAGTCGGTCACACCGGGCCGGTGGAGTCGCGGATGATCAGTTCGACGGGCACCTCGTGGCGCACGGGGTGGTCAGGAAACCCTTCGCGGATCATGCGGTGGACGTCGCGCATGGCCCGTTCGCTCATTGTCATATCGCGTTTTTGCCAGTGGCGAATTGCCAGAATGGAACGACTTGGATCGTCAATCCCGATTCTGTAATCGTTGCCTCAGTGGCCCAGGTCACAATCCGCAACTGTGCTTCAGGCAATTCTTTTGCCGCCTGGACCAGAGCTTTGAGTTCGCGGGCCTTAGTTCGGGCGTCGTCCATCGAGAAACACACTTGGATTAGTGTCTCGACACGGGCCCCATTCAGGAGCGCGAAATCCACTTCCAAGTTATTGGTCGTGCGATAATAATAAAGGTCTTTGTTGACAACTCGCCCCCGACGAACCAATTCCAGAAACGTCGCGTTTTCAAGCAAGCGACCACGATCCCCCGACACAGTCCGCGCGCGCGCCGCAATAAATCCATTGTCGACGGCATATATTTTTCGAGGCGCCCGTATCGTTTCCTTGATTTTGAAGCTATACCGTTCCAGACTGAAAAAAAGGTAAGCCTCCTCAAGGTAGGACATGTAGGCCTCCACCGTGGCGACGCTGGCCGCTCCGACGGCATTCTTCAGACTGTTGAACGTGTACTCCCGGGCAAAGTTGGTAAGCAGGTAGAGACACAGCGTCGTTAGCAAGCGGGGCGATCTGATATCGTGGCGCGTCACAATATCCTTGTAGAGCACGGCGTCCAGCAACGTGCCAAGATAGTCGTGCGACTCGATTTGATCGATGGCGACTTCGGGGAAACCACCTTGAACCAAGTATTCCCCAGCCGCCGCCAGAACTTGCCCCCGTTTTTCCGGCAAACACATGGACCGCTCGTCCCAGGAAAGCTGCCGGCAGCGCAGAAATTCATGCAACCCGAGGGGCAGTAGTTCGAACAACTGGTGACGACCGGTCAGAGACGTTCCCAATTCTCGAGAAAGCAATTTGGCGTTGGAACCGGTCAAGATCAGATTGTAGCCTCGGCGCTGAAGCTTGTTGACGAACAATTCCCAATTCGGTAAATTCTGAATTTCATCGAAGAAATAGTAGTCGACCTCTCCATACACTTCCGTCAACACGGCAAGAATGTCGTCGTAATCATCTAAACGAAGGAAGCTCTCGTCGTCGAAATTCAAATAGGCGAAATTCAATCCCTTCAGAGCCAGAAAACATTGCACTGATTTACCAGCCCGTCGCGGTCCCACAACCACCTTGCTCAACTGATGTTGCAAACTTTTTCGCAGGCGCTCAGTGCCGTCCCGCTCCCCAAAGGCACGGGCCAAATACTCATCCCTCTCGGCCTGATTCTGAATGACCAACTTCCGAAGCATCAACCGATCTCCAAACAACTAAATGAGCAATGAATTGCATTATTATTCAATACAATGAACAATATTCCAGGTTTTTAGGCATTTCAAACCAGCTTGTTGGCAAAAGGTGATGGGTCGTGGGCACTCGGTTGTTCATGCCACCGGAACGAGGAGGGGCGCGGGACTTTGAGATGGGAATTGGATTGGTTCAGCGATGTCTCCTGGGTTTCTACGATTTAGTCTTGGAGCCGGTCTTTCCCATTGTCTGGAAATATTCAATACACAACAGGAAACTCTCAATTCTCAAGTGAGATCGCTCGGCCGTGAGCCTTGAAAATTTCTTGTTGAGTATTGAGTGTTCCCCCGGCGCCTCCAGGTCAGAAAAAAAATGGTGTCGAGGGGTTGATCGGCCTCTAAAGGTATACTATTGTTATACGCAAACGGACACGATGGTATAACAATGAAGGTGCCTCCGGTTTGGAGTTGGCTCAACGAACGGTCTGATATGACGGCGATCGAAACGAGTTTAAGGTCTGTAGGGGAGCGTGACAGCCGGCTGGGCTATCTGCAGATCGCCGATGCCATCGAGGACCTGATCAAGACCGGCACTTTGCAAGGGGAAGACCGGCTGCCGAGCACCCAGGAGCTGATCGAGATTCTCGGGGTTTCGCGATTGACGGTTCAGCGCTCGCTGAACCGCTTGAGCGAGCGCGGCTTGGTGCGGCGCATTCCCAAGCGCGGGACCTTCGTGACCAGCGGGGTTGCCTGCAGCACCTTCGGATTGCTTAGTTGCAGCGACCCACTTACCATTCCCAGTCCGTTCTACCGCCTTTTGATTTCCGCGTTCCATAGGCTCAGCTCAACCTATTTGGTCAATTTCAACAACTACATCTTCATGGAAGCCGGAGACACCCCCCGAAATCTCATGAATCTGGAGGAGGACATCAAGGCGGGGAAGCTGAAAGGCTTGATCATCATCAGTTCGACCCTCGAAATGGATCGATGGCTGGAAAGTCATTGCACGATCCCGTGGGTGTCTACCTGCAAGCCCGCCATTCAAAAGCAAGTTTATCTGGGAATCCAACACCTGTGCCGCTGCGGCTACCGAAAGATCAGAGTGCTGTCTCTTTTTGAGGCGGCAGAGCGTTTTGAGGAGGGGAGGCAGCAGGAGCGGTTGGGCATGCTGCAGGCCTACACTGACTGCGGGTGCCCGGGACGTGAACCGGAACTGGTTGCCTGCGGACAGGCCGAGGTGGACGGCTACAACTATGTCAAGAGCGCATTTGCGGATGGAGGGGATGTGCCGGACGCTCTGCTGGTTAACCACGATGTTCTGACCAAGGGGGTTCTGATGGCGGCTCTTGAATTGGGCCTGAAGATTCCCGACGACTTGGGCCTTGTCACCCACATGAACAAGGGCGCGGATATTCTGTCCCCCGTGGAGCTTGACGCTCTGTTGGTCGATCCCGATGAGATTGCGAAACGGACCTTGGAATATATCACGCTCAATTCAGGGAGGTTGATGGGGGGAAAAAACAGTTGTCCCTACAGAATCGAGTCGCAATTGGTCAACGGTTGTTCCACCCAAGAAGGAGACGAGAGATGAGTAGAATTCCTCAAGAGACAAGAAGCGCTTTCACCTTGATTGAGCTGCTGGTAGTCATAGCGATCATCGCGATTCTGGCCTCGATGCTGTTGCCGGCTTTGCAGAATGCCAGAAAGATGGCTCACCGGGCCGCGTGCGCCAACAATCTGAAGAATATTGGCCTGGCCTACATCAACTATGCTAGCGATTACGACGGGCACATGCCGTACAACTATGGGGATCCGTCGAACCCGTGGTGGGTTGGCAACTTCAAGGGATTTGTGGAGGACGGGGACTATATCCCCCGCGGCACCGACAGCTGGGGATGCCCTTCGCGGATGACGACCAATAGCTTCAGCGCCTACCTGGGATATTCGCTGATCGCCATTTCGGGAAACAAGGCCCACGGTCAATGGGTTAATTGGGACGGGGCCTACGGCCGAATCTCGCTGACTCACATGTCCATGCAGTCGATGAACACGGCGGGCAATGTGGCCCCGGCGGAGTTCAGCTCCCGGGTTCTGGCCAGCGATCTCATGTACGGAACGGACGGCACCAACTACTTTGGCCCGCCGATCTACAAGAACGAAGTTTCCGCCCATGGGGGCGAAGGCAGCAACACGGCCTTCGCGGATGGGCACGTGGCATGGATACGCAATCCGTTGCGGCGGGGTCCGCTATCCTACGCCGACTCGGTAGTCATGGCGTCTGCCTTCAGGACCGCGCATTGGCTGCAGAGACCTTACGTCGGCTACCGTGAACCGTGATAAACAGAAAGGAACGAGCAGAATGAAATCCAAAACCATCCTGGCATTGTTGGCAGCGGCCTGCACCTCGGCGTGTCTGGCCCAGGAGTCCCCGGCGGAAACCGTGCTGATCGACGGCAAGAACAACGGCAACTTCGAAAACAGTCTGGTTTCACCCTGGCAAAAAGGCGTCTGGTGCACCTCGGGCCAAACGCCGAGCACCTTCGAAATCGGCGTGACCGGGGACAAGGCCGTCGTTTCCGGCTCTGACTGGGCGCTTAGCGTCAAGGCATCAGGCGACGCGGGCGGTAAGCGCGTGGCACCGATAGTCTTTCAGCGCGTCCCCGTGAATGTGGAACAGGACGGGGCGACCTTCACACTTGGCTGCGATATTCGCAATGGCGAAAACGGCTTTGGAGTTTTCCAGCTCCAGCTGTTTGTCATGGACAAAACTGGCAAGTATCTGGGCACCGCCAAACAGGTGGAGGAGGGCACCATCAAGCCGACCTTGTCCAAGGAGGTCTGGAATCCGGCCGCGATGGCGGCCGTCATCCCCGAGAATTTGCGTACCCAGGCCGGCTTCCTCCAGGTCAGGCTCAACCTGATCGCCGACAACAGCGACCCCGATGTCGTCTACGAAAGCTTCATCGACAACATCAAATTGACGCAGACCAAGTAGCCATTGCGGTCGAAACCAGGAATGACAACGTGAATAAGTGTTTGATCATGCTTGCCGCGGCAGGCAGCGTCCTCCTTGTGCCCAGCGTATCCGCCAACGATTTGAACAATCTGATGGTCGATTGGTTCAAAAAGGGGATTGCGGACGCCGCGGCCAGCTTCGAGAAACCGGCCTGTTTCGATGCCAATGGAAGAACGGTCCGCTGGAAGACCGTGTTTCAGACCGGTATCCCCTGTCCGGTCTACGAGACCTGGCGGACCAAGGAGTCGGATGAAGCCGATGGGCACAGCCTGCATCTGCGCTTCAAACAAGCCGTGAATCCCGGCACGATTTTGGCCTTCGCTGCGGACAAGGTTCCTACCGAGTTCGCGCTTAAGGGGACGGGAGTCGCCTCCGAGCCGGCCGGCGGCATGGCCGTGGTACCGACGACCGGGCCCGTATCGGAACTGGATTTTACCGGGACTAGCCTGCAGCATCAGATCCTGTTCAACTGGGGCGGCTACAAGGACGTCAAGGCCGAACGGTTGTCGTACTACCAGTTGGCGCTGGGCGGGCTCTACGCACTTTCTGAGCGGCGTCTCAACATCGCCCCCCATGCCGAGGCCAGGGTTTCCGGAACCAGCTTGCGACAGCGCCGCGAAAACGCGGAACGTCCCCGGAACCGGGCCGCCAGTCTGAACGATGGATCGACCTATCATTATTGGCGCAGCAACCTGCTGAAGGATGGCGAAACCGCCCGGGCGGAACTGGCCTTTCCGCAAGCGGTCACCGTCCGTGAAATTGGCCTGTACGTGGGCTTCTACCTGTTCAGCGAAATGCCCCGGCGGGTGAGCGCCAGCGCCGAGGACGCCGAGGGCCGCACCTTTGACTTGGGAACCGTGGACGACTTCTCCAATCACACGCATACCGGCCGCCATTTCTACCTGTTGAAGAACCCGCATCCCGAACGCCGGATCAAGAACCTCAGGTTCGACTGCGAAGCCCGCCAGGATGCCGTCTTTCTCAGCGAAATTCTCGTTTTGGCCTCGCCGGAGGACAATCCCGATCTGTCTGAAAAGCTGTCCGCGGGCTTCGTAAAACCGATTTCCGTTTCAGCCAAGGGGCGGGAGCAGGCTTCGGCGGTGATCGTGGACGACTCCGGCCACACCGTCAAAAACCTGCCTCCGGTCGCGGCAAAGCAGAACCAATTTACCTTTGATTGGGACGGGACGGACAACGCCGGCAAGATCGTACAGCCCGGACGCTACCAGGTGCGCGGCGCGGGCCGCCATGCGCTTCGCGCCCTGTACGAGTCGACTCCGTACTCTCCGGTGGCGGTTCCCTGGGTCACGCCCAGCCGTCGCGGCGGCTGGCTTTCCGACCATCATGGTCCGTCGACCATCGAACGGCTGGGGGACCGCCTCTGGGTTGGAACACCGTTGGCGGAGAGTGGCGACACGATCATGACGTTGGACTTCGCGGGCCAAAAGCAATGGGGCGTTCGCTGGTTGAACCTGGCAGGAGCCAAATTCATCCGCAGCCATAACGAGAAAATTTATGCGGCGTCCTGCGGCGGCTGGATCGGCAGCAAAATCTGCGTGAGCGAACTGGATCCGAAAAGCAAGGCCTTTGAAACGGTCCTGAAAATTGCCATTCCCGGCGATGCCGTCGAGACCAACGACAAGCACAAACAGGCCAAAGCCCTGACCGGTTTCGCCGTGAACGAAACCTATTTGGCGCTGGCCTTCGAGCGGGCAAACCGAATTGAGCTGTACGACCGGAGCGGAAAGAAAACCCGCACGATTGCCGCGGCTTCGCCCAGAGGGCTGCGGTTTGCCGCCGGCGGCACGCTTCAGGTCGCCGCCGGAAGCAAGATCATGGTGGTTGATCCCAACTCCAACGAAAAGCAGGATCTCGTCGTCAACCATCTGGTCGAACCTCGGGATTTCATTGTGCACCACAACCTTGTTGTAGTCGCCGACAGCGGCGACAACACCGTGAAAGTATTCGACCAGTCTGGCAAGCTGCAGCGGACCATCGGGACGACTACTCCGCGTCAGCCCGGCAAGTTCGATTCCGGGATTATGGTCAATCCCGTCTCCGTGGCCGTCGATGACCAGGACCAGGTCTGGGTGGCCGAGGACTCAGTGCTACCCAAACGCATCAGCGTCTGGAATCTGACGACTGGCAAGTTTGTTCGCGACTACTTGGGTCCGGCCCGCTACGAGGGAGGCTCCTGGCTGGACCCGGAAGACGATTCGCTCTTCTACGCCGAAGGCATGACCTTCAAGCGGCGGGACGGTCGATGGGATCTGCAGGCGATCTACGACCATTTCACGTCTCCGACCTACGAGCTGCTGAAGAGCAAAAAAGGTGGGGAGCGCGTCGGCAGCGCCCCTGAGCGCCCGTTCCGTTCCCACGGCAAGCTTTTCCTGGCCCGCGACCGCCACTGGGCCAACGCCAAAATCTGGTATGGGGTGATGGGCGCCGACCAGGTGTTGCGCTCCTATGCCGCGCTCGGCTCGTTCAGCGAAATTTCTCATCATTTCAAAC
>JBFJXC010000070.1:0-12195 GCA_041623325.1 Lentisphaeria bacterium
AAGGCATTGGTGGACCAGACCTCAGTGCCGCGAGTTTGCAGCTCTGTACAATGGGACGCCATCTCCACGGGCGGGGACGCCCGTGGGTACTGAAGTGATCCCGGTCGTCCTCGGCCGGGAACATGCGGGCGTGCCATTTTACCGTTTCACTGAGGCCTGGTGGACCGGTATAACGAGCGCAAGGAGGAGGATGTGCTGGTCAGCAATGTTCTGGAGGACTTCAGCGGCGAGATCATCGATCTGCTCCGGGCATTGCAGAAGGAGAAGGCCTCCTTTTCCGACTTGGGGATCGACTTCGAGGAAAAGGCGTTCTACGACATCCTCAAGATGCTGGCTGTCAAGTACGACTTCGGCTATCCGGAACAAGCTCATCGCTCTCGCCAAAGATGTGAAAACAGTCGTCGACGACAAGGCCATGTACACCCACTGGAGCCGCCGAGATGACATCAAATCGGAAAGGCCGTGATGATCCTCATTCCACGGGGGCAGGCCCCGCCAGTGTGAACCCCTGTCAGCGTAGGGCATCCTTTTCGCGACCAGCGGCTAGCGAATTCGGGGCGTGCGGATGCCGGTTCGTAGACCTTCCACAGACCCTTGTGGTCTGCTCTTCACTCGTTTCGCCCGCGAATTCCCGGGTGACCGGATCAATGGCAATCTGTCCCGAGGTGTAGATCATGTTTCCCGAAACTACTGCCTGTGAATACGGACCGATGGCCGCGGGTGAAGAGCTTGTCGTTGTGTGGAAGGAACCGGTGGTCGGTGCCGAGCGCCGCATGGATATCGTGGTGACGTATGGGAAGACACAAAAAGAGGTGGTCGAACCCAAGATCTGGAGTGGCGAGGAGTATCACCGCCAGGGCCTGCGGCAACTCTCCGAGTATCTCGACTTCCAGAACCTTACATCCGGCTTCCTGCTGATCTTCGACTTCCGCAAAGACAAGACCTACAGAGCCGAAGCCATCGCCTTCGAGGATGCCATCTTTTGCCGTCTGGGTGTAGCACCGGGAGTGGAAGCAGCCAAGGCCCCGAGGTCTGGCCAACCCAATGCTGTTAAGTTAAGGGGCAAGCCCGATTGGGGAGGGCGAACGGGGACACTGGCCGCTGGGAAATATTCCATGATTCGGCGCGTCGGGCAGGGTTAGGCCGACGGCGAAATGCCGAAACGGGGGCTTTTCAAGCTGTTTTTCCCCAAGCGCTAGACAGACTAGTCGGCGCATGCGATATTTCCGTCAAACAGTCACAAGCGGAGGCAAGCATGATCGTTGACAACAACATCCCCAAGTCCGAATGGCAGTTGCAGACGGCGAAGGCCCAGTTTAGCAGAGTCGTAAACTGTGCCCTTGAGAGTGGACCTCAACTTGTCACCAAAGGGGGGATTCCAGCTGTCTACATTGTTTCCGCCGACATGTTCGAGACCGAATTGTCATCGAAAACCAAGGATCGAAAACGTATCCTGCTGTCATCGCCGCATCGGGATACGCCTCTTGATCTGACCCGGGATCGGGACGATGGACGCGAGGTGGAGCTGTGAATATCCTCCTTGACACCTGCGCCGTTTCCGAATTGCGCAAACCCAAACCGTCCGCAACGTTTCTGGATTGGTTCGCAAGTTGCAATGAACGCTTACTGCATCTGTCCGCCATTACGCTTGGCGAATTGCGGTGTGGAATTGATCTGCTTGACGAAGGCAAACCCAAAAACGAGTTGCTCACGTGGTACGGCGAGCTCTGTTTGAGTTATCACGGCCACATTCTCGTCCCATCGCAGGAAATCTGCGAGCTATGGGGAACCTTGCGCGCCAAGCGCAGAAACAATGGCGCTCCGCTGGCCATGGCTGATGGTCTCATTGCCGCAACGGCTCTCCATTTCTCCATGGCGCTGGTCACGCGCAATAATAAAGATTTTCGCGATCTGGGCGTCGACCTCATCAATCCATGGGAATAAAGCCAACCCATTCACAACGAGCAGAGCAGAGTGACATTCCAACACAAAGGTTCCGTATCATGACGACAAAAGCAGACTGGTTTACCGAGGCCCGTTTCGGGCTGTTTATCCACTGGGGCCTCTATGCCATGCCGGCCAAGGGCGAGTGGACCTATTGCCGTGACGCCTGGGCGCCCGGGGATTACGAAAAGCTGATGCACGAGTTCAATCCGGTCGATTTCGATCCGGCCGAATGGGCGCGTCTGGCCAAGGCCGCCGGCATGAAGTATGTGGTCTTCACCACCCGCCATCACGACGGCTTCTGCATGTTCGACAGTCACTATACCGACTACAAAATCACCAAGACGCCATACGGCAAGGACGTCACCCGGATGCTGACCGAGGCGTTCCGGGCCGAAGGCCTGCGCATCGGCTTCTATCACTCGCTGCCCGACTGGACGCATCCGGGCTGGTCCGACGAAGAAAGCCCGGAATACATTCAGCACGGCACGCTGCACGACGTCTCCGACGAGGCCCATCAGGAGTATCTTGACCTGCTCAACAACCATGTCGAACAGCTGATGACCGAATACGGCACGATCGATCTCTTGTTCCTGGACTATACCAGCCAGTACAAAGCCGGAACGGACTACTACGACCGGGAGCGGCTGCTGGAGATGATCTATCGTCATCAGCCGGACATCCTGGTGGACGACCGCCTCGCCTATGACAAGGAGGACGTCCGGGATTTCGACTACTACACCCCGGAAATCTGCGTTCCCAATCAGCCGCAGACGGTCAAGGGAAAAGCGGTGGTCTGGGAGACCTGCTGCACCATGAACGACCACTGGGGGTATTGCGACAGCGACTTCAATTACAAACCCTTGACCACCCTGACCGGCGGCCTGGTGGGCTGCGTGGCGCAAAACGGCAATCTGCTGCTCAACATCGGGCCGGATGAAAACGGCAAGTTCCCGGACATGTCCATCCAGAGGCTGAAGGAGTTGGCGGCCTGGTTCGAGATCAACGGCGAAGCGGTCGCTGGAGCCGGAAAAGCGGAATTCAAACCGCCCTTCGCCGGCTGCTACACCCGGAAAAGCAACAACCTTTACCTCTATTTTCTCCAGCAGCCCATGGGCGATGTCATTCTGCCGCAGCTGAAAGGAAAAATCGAGCGGATCACCTTGCTGCGTACCGGAGAAGAGATCGATCAGGTCAATGACTGGGGCGGCGAGCTGCTGCTGCCGGATGAACAGCGCATTCGTCCGCGCACCGTGAAAGCCGGAGACGTCCTGAAGATGGTGTTGAAATCAGGGAATCAGTGACGTCAGGGGGCACCCATGCATTGGATGTGCCCCCAACTGCCGACTCGCGTCCGTTGTCTTTGCTCAAAACTCACGGATGTCATGAATAAACGGATACGTTCGCTTAAGCCGAATCAGATCACGGTCTCCAGTGAACAGGTTCACTCCCCTTGTTTCGGCTAGTTCCAGGTAGGCTGCGTCATAAGCCGACAGCTGGTGATCGATTGCCTTGTCAAGAATTTGAAACTCGCCCTGTTTTTCGGGCGGGACCAATTCGATCGGCAATTCCTGTAGATAATACAATGCACTCTTGGCATCGGAACTGGTCAGACGCTGGCGCAAAACCGCGGTTCGCAGGCAATTCACGGTCTCATAAAGCCAAAGGGAGGGTTGAATCAAATGGGCCTGCTCACGTTTCAGCAGAAACGTGAGCAACCTTTCTGCATGTGGACTGGTTTCGTCAGGCATGAGCCAGGCCGTCGAGACGGAGCAATCGATCACCATGGCATTCACCATTTCCGCCCCTCCTCGATCATCTCTCGGATCTCTCCTGACTTCAACTCCGCCTGCCCCTCGCGCAATCTCCTGAACCCATTGACAACCTCCTCGCTACGGAAGCGATTTTTTTGCTTCTCATGCAACGCGCAAGAAACCAGATAGGCCACATTGCGCCCTCGTTTCTGAATGAGTATCGCGTCATGTTTTTGCTCGACTTCATCGAGAAGCTGCGATAAATGGGTTTTCGCTTCGAACGCTCCAACCGTCTTCATGGCATCACCCCGCCTGGTAACTGGTTTTGCAAACTGGTTTAATAGACAGTATCATGGTTCTCGCTATAACGCAAGGATAGGGCGGCCTCCCGTCTTCCCCACGGCTACGCCGGACAGGCCGCGCGACGATTAAACTAGTGTTCTGGTTTGAGTCCGCACCAAAAATGAAATCGGGGGTTGTCTTCTTCCCGGATTTTGGTATGATATATAAAATACCAGAGCGGTTCGTAGTTTGAACAGGTGGAAATGGCCATGAAAATCCGATTCTTCAACCGCGTCTGTCCGGCCCTGGCGACCGTCTGCCTGGTAGCCGGCGGCAATCTGCCTGCTCTGAACGGGCCGGATTTCGCTCCCCCCTTCGAAATCCAACAGGGCAAACGGCAGGACGCCGAGCTGGAGGTCAGCTCGTTTCTGGACAAGCGGGACGGCAACCGTCCGGCCGAGGCGGCCGCGCTGGTGGTGGGCAACAAGCGCGTGGCGGTGCGGGAATTCGACCGCAAGGACATGAACACCAAGAGCGACCATTCCGTGGCGGTCTTTGTCAATGAGAAAGCGGTTTTCAGGCTGATTTTTGCGGGTGGATATCGGAATGCGGCCAAAAAATGGATTCCCATGGCCCAGGGCTACAAGCTGGAGAATGTCGAGTTCAAGGCGGACAAGGCGGCCAAAACCATAGGCTGGAGCCACGGTTATCCGTTGCCGGACGGTAGCCAGGCCCGTTTCTCCTACCAGCTGAAACCGCTGGGGGAGGGCAGGATCGCCGTGAGCTGGGACATCGGCTGCAGCGAGGAACAGGTCCAGGCCTATCGAAAACTCGGCAACCGCATCGGCGGCGGCCTGATCTATTTGAGCATTCCCGGGGAGTTTCAGAAAAACGGGCTTGTGATCAACGGCAAACGGATTGCGGCGGCTTCGGAAACCGACCTGAAACAGCAGGAAAACCAGAAGGTTGAGCGGTGGCAGGGCGCGTTGAAAAAGCTGGTCTACAATCCGGATCAGCCCATCAATGGCTTCTCCGTGATCAGCGACGGCGGCCTGAACGGGTTCTATTCGGAGACGTTTCACTACCGCCGGGTGGATACGGGGTTTCAGCTGCATTACGATCGGCCGCAAGGCCAGATCATCATCGATCTGGGCGAAAGCGCCGTTGCCCAAACGGATGGGCCCCCGCCGGTGGAGGGCCACAACTTGTGGAAACAGGACGCCTTGCATCTGCCGTTGCCGCCCACGCGGAACCTGTTCCCGAATCCGAGCTTCGAACAGGGGCTTCGCTACTGGCGCTGGTGGAGCGGCGGGGCACACTACACTCGTTCGGAGGTCAAGCGTTTCGAGATCGACCCGCAAAACGGTCTGTTCGGCAAGCGCGCGTTGGTGATCAACCCGACCCAGATGAGCTGTGCCGCGCCGCGGAGTTTCTCCCTGCCCGGGCGCAAAGGCGTGACCTACACCGTCAGTTTCTACGCCAAGGCCGAAAAGCCGGGAGCGACGCTGGGACTGGCGCCGTTCAGCAGCAAGGATGGCGGGCAGTTTTCCAGACGCGAAACCAACAATTTCAAGTCTGAAACCCTCACGCCGGACTGGCAGCGGTATGCCTACTCCTTCGTTTCCGACGGCACCCCCATCGCCTTGATCATGACGGCCGTCAATGCCGGGGGCAAGATCTGGCTGGACGGCATCCAGTACGAGCGGGGGAATAAGCCCACGGAGTTTGTCGCCGCCCCGCTGGAAGGCCGTCTTTACACCTCGGACCCGGATAACAATGTGGAATACGGTCGCAAGCTCGATGCGCAGTTTGGCGTCAGCGGCGAGCCAGGAACGGCCGGAGCCGCGACGTTCACCCTGATGAATTTCTATAAAACCCCCATCTGGGAGCAGGAGGTAAAGATCAAGGCCGGCGCCCGCGTCGACCTGCCGTTGGATGCCTTGAAGCTGGCCACGGGACCCTACGTGCTGCGGGTCGACTACGAAGTGGCGGGCACCAAACCCTACTGTGACTACTACCGTTTCTGCATCATCAAATCCCTGGACGGAACCTTTGCGACCCGGGATCTGTACGGAGCCC
Organism: Lentisphaeria bacterium; assembly: GCA_041623325.1. GTDB lineage: Bacteria > Verrucomicrobiota > Lentisphaeria > Oligosphaerales > JBFJXC01 > JBFJXC01. The sequence goes on from JBFJXC010000070.1 coordinate 6,060, forward strand.
TCTTCGACGCCCGGGACCACCGGACCGAGGACCGGCTCGACCTGATGCAGCGGCTCGGCTTTGGCGGGTCCACCAGCTACGGACCAGGAAAAGTCTGCGACCCGGTGATCTACGAACTGCGGGACAAGTACAATGTGACCGGCTATACGCACACGCTTGCCGGGGCGCCCCATCTGACCGCCGAGCAGAAGCGGGACCGACACCCGGACTACCGATTCGTAATGTCCATCAACTCCCGGATCTGGCGCAGACCTGAGGAACGCAAGGCGATCCAGGAGCTTGAGTATTATTCCCAGGAGGTGCTGGACCGCATGGAAACGCTGGCCGAAAAGGTCGCGCGGGCCTGTCCCTACGTCCGCGTATGGTCGATCGCCACTGAGGAGGAAGGCTCGATCCCCTGCCTGAAGAAGCGCCTGGACTTCGAGGAATTCGCCAAGCTGCAGCTGGCCTTTTATCGCGGCATCAAACGCGGCAACCCGAAGGCTCTCGTAATGCCGTCCGGGGGCACCTCGGGCTACGGGAACACCCGCGGCAAGAGCGATATCGAGGGCTACCTGAAGGCCACCCAAGGCAAGGTCAAGTGGGATGCGATCGCCGTGCATCCCTATGGCTCGATCGACGGCACGCTCGGCGCCGGCGATCTCGACGAGGCCATCCAGATGCTCAGCGACAGCATGGCGGCATTCGGCTACGGCCCGGAGACGCCGATCTTCCTGAACGAAGGCGGTGGCGGGGCGCCTGCCATCTGGGGAGACGGTCCGTCATACAGCTATTCCGGCGGCCAGGCGTCCTACGACCAGGGGCTGCACGAATTCCTGCATGCGGCCAAACTGGCCCGGCAGTACATCATCTGCCTCAAGTACTGGCCGCGTTTGCCACATTTCAACACCTGGCAGTACACCGACCGCACCGTCATGGACATGAATCTGACCCCGACCTCGGCCATGCTGGGCATCAATACGCTGGGACATCTGCTTGGCAACCCGACATTCACCGCCGACATCCGCCCCGCGGCCGGGATGCGCGGCTATGCCTTCAAGGATGATAAGCAACGCGGCGTGGCCGCGCTCTGGTGCACCGTCGACGAGGTGGAAAACGGCTTTCTCCGCGGTCCGGTCATGCGGGTCAAGTTCGACGGCGACCTGCCGGAGCTGTTCGACCTGATGGGCAAGCGCTATGACTTGAAAGCGGCAGCCGACGGCTATGTGGAACTGCAACTAACCCCCGCGCCACTTTTCCTGCGCGTCGGCAATCCGGAAAAACTGGTCGGGGCCTTGAACAAGGCGGAGGTCGTCGGGGCGGGCTCGAACGTGACGATATCCTTCACCCCGACTCTCGAGGGCACCGTTCAGGCGCGCGTGGCCAATCTAACCGGACGCGACCAGACCGGGACGATCGCGATCGACGGCAACGAGGTCGCCTTCGAGGTGGTCGGCAATAAGACCCAGACGGTGGCGATGCCCGGCGCCGCGGCTCCGGAGTTCGGCAAGATGGTCCGCTGGAACACCGGCTACCAGCTGATCCAGCCTAAAGCCGCGCCCATGTCGCAGCAGTGGAAGATGGATTACTTCTACGTGCCGCGCGTGGATGGCAAGCCAGACTGGAGCACGGTTCCCGGCATCAACATGACCAACCTGTACCGTCCGGTCAGGAAATTGAAGCGGACCCCGGGTGGGCATGAGGGCGATATCGCCGCCACTTTCCAGATGGCCTGGGATCCGCAGAACCTCTATCTGAGGGTCGAGGCCGAGGACGATATCTTGAATGTGGATGATCCCAAATTCTGGAGTTCGCCCGCGGCCCGGGAGAGCATGCTGTACATGCTCGACGGCTGCCTCGAAGTCTATTTAGACTGCGGCGCCAACGGGCGGCTGCGCAAGGGGGGCTTCGATCTGGACGACTACCGCTATGATTTCTGCGTCGGCAATCCGAAGGGCGCAAGCGGCCCCGGGCTGGTCTACCGTCTGCACGAAGTGTTCAACGAATACGCCGGCGGGGTCGGGTTCCCCACCAAGACGGAGGCAGCCAAGGGCATCACCTGTGAATTCACCCGTGTATCTCCAACCAAATATGTCTACGAGATCACCTTCGCCCAGAAGTACATTGCCCCCCTGGTGCTGAAAAAGGGCAGCATCGCCGGTTTTGCGCTGTATCTGCACGACCGCATGGACGACGGCACCATGGGGGCCAAAGGCCTGAGTCTGGCAACCGAACCCGGATCCCACTGCGATCGCAAACCGCAACTCTGGCCATTGATGATTCTGGGTGACTGAGGCGACGATGAAACGTATGCCGACACGCCTGACCTATGCCTATGCCAATTAAATGGATTGCCCCATGAAGCCCCCCAACATCCTGTATCTTCAGACCCACGACTGCGGTCGGTTTATCTCCCCTTACGGCTATGACATGCCTACCCCGAATATGATGGCGTTCGCCAAAGAGGGGGCGGTGTTCCGCAACGCCTGCTGCGCCTCGCCGACCTGTTCGCCTAGCCGGGCCGCGCTGATGTTCGGGCAGTACGGCCATGTCAACGGCGTTATGGGCTTGACCTGGATGGGGGACTGGTATGAGCCGAAGGATTTCAGTCATCACCTGGTACGCTTCCTCAAAAAGCAAGACTACCAGTGCGCCCTGGCCGGGAATCATCATATTTCACGGGATCTGAAAAAAAAGATCGGCTATGACCGGGTATTGAACAGCTATGGGCGCGGGACGCCGCCGGAGGAACTGGACGATCCAGCGGTTATCGAATTAAGCAACGTCGAGGCCGCCGACCGGTTTTTCCATGAAGACCATGAACAACCGTTTTTTCTGTCGGTCGGCTTCGAGGAACCGCATTCCTACGGGCCGGACCGGCGGCGCTTCAGCGAGAGTGCCGAGGTGATCCCGCCGGACAGCGATGCGGCTAAATATGCCAGGCCGTTCCCCATCTATCCGGACAACCCCGTATCCAGAAGCGTGACCGCCAACTTCCAGGCCGCCACGAAAATTCTGGATGACAAGTTTGGGGCGGTTCTCGACGCCTTGGAGCGCTCCGGCCATAAAGACGACACCCTGGTCATCATGACTACCGACCATGGCGCCGGAATGCCGGACATGAAGGGCAATTTGACGGATTGGGGCATCGGTGTCTTCCTGATGATGCGCGGCCCCGGAATCCCGAAGGGAGAGGTGCTTGACGGCATGGTCAGTCACGTGGACATCTTTCCCACCATTTGCGACTATCTTGGGGTTGAAAAGCCGGACTGGTTGCAGGGCAGCTCGATGATGCCGATGCTCAGGGGCGAAGCGGATGAAGTCAATGACTGTATCTATGCCGAGCAGGGCTACCACGGCTGTCCCCGCCCCCTGCGCGCCATCCGCACCCAAACCCACAAGCTCATCCGCTGCTACAAGACGGACGTGAGCAAGGATTACTACTCCATCGACGCCGGGGATATGTTCGAGTACTGGAAAGAGATGGGGCTCGACCAGCAGCCGGTTCCTGAATATGCGTTGTATGATTTGATCTTTGATCCTCTGGAACGCTGCAACCAGGCTGAAAATCCCGCCTACAAAGAGGTGCTCGAGGACCTGAAGCAGCGCCTTGAGGCATTCATGGGGGAGACCGGTGATCCTCTGGTGAATGGCGAACTTCCCCCGTCTCCGGAAATGATTGCCAAACAGAAAAATCCGGGGATGACCTATGATGACTATCGTGCCTCACAAAAATAGGCTGAAACGTCGCTGCGCACCGGCGCCGACTACCAGTTTGATAGAGGCGGATCTATGAAAAAGAGCCGAAGCCCAATATCTTCAATCGTTACGCCGATGAAACGTATTCTCGGCACACGCGCCGAGATGCATAACAAGCTGGCACAAGCGTGCTTGAGCAAGCGCTCCGCCTTTTTTGCGACGGGACATGGTAGTCCATAGACGTTATAAACACAAGCTCTGAGAAACAGTATGAAAACCGCAAACACCGTATATCCGCAGACCCACGATGGCAGTCGCGTCGTCTCCCCGGATGGCTGTGACACGCCGACAATCCGGTCGATCATCTATAAAACCGTTGACGGTGCAGATCTGGAGATGAAGCTCTATTATCCCCCGGGTTGGACGGCGGAGGCAGAAACGCTGCCGGCGGTGGTCTTCTTTTTTGGCGGTGGCTGGAACGGGGGAAACATCACGCATTTCGACATGCAGTCGACCCACCTGGCTCGGCGCGGCATGATCGCCATATGCCCGCAATATCGCACCAAAACCTCCCATGATGTCACGCCTGACCTATGCCTGCAGGACGCCAAAAGCGCCATGCGCTATGTCTACGCCAATGCGGAAAAACTTGGGGTCGACCCAGTCAAACTAGCCGCCGGCGGTGGGTCCGCGGGGGGACACCTTGCCGCCGCCTGCGCGTTTTGCGACGGGTTTGACGCCCCCGGTGATGATCTGAGTATTGACTGTAAACCCAAGGCGCTGGTGCTCTTCAATCCTGTAATTGACAACAGTGAGGCAGGCTATGGCTACGACCGGGTTAGCGCGTACTGGCAAGCCTTTTCGCCGATGCACAATATCGGCAAAACCAGCCTGCCAGTGCTCGTCCAGACGGGTGACAAGGATACATGTGTTTCCGCAGAGACCGCCCAAGCATTTGCCAGGAAAGTAAATGAAAACGGCGGGGACTGTAAGCTCGTTATCTACCCGGGCATGGAACACGGCTTCTTTAATTTCTGTAGAGAGGTGAATCGCTATCAGCAAACGCTGGAGGCGATGGACGCGTTTCTGGTATCCCTCGGCTATCTCGCTTAAGCCGAATAAGATCACGGTCTCCCGTGAATAGTTTTTCTTCCTAGGCTTCTGTCCATTACCCGGACGGATACTCAGAATGGCTTTTTCTGATTTCCAAGCGCTGCCGGATATATTTGGACTAGTTGGAGTTTGTCGGGGAAGGAATCTTTGCCATGCCGGACACAATAGAAAAACAAAAGACAAGCAGGCGGCGGCAATGGGCGCTTCAGGATGCCAAGGCACGTTTCAGTAAACTCGTTAACCAAGCCTTTGTCTGAAGGGCGTCAGCATATTACCCGTCATGGTCAGCCAGCCGTTGTCGTGCTGGCTGAAAAGGACTATGCCGCCATGATCGCCGATGAGGGAAATCTGGTCGATTTCTTGGCGCAGTCTCCCTTGAAAGGTCTGGAATTAGGCGATCTCAGGGAGCGTGACCCGGGGCGCGAGGGCGAGTTGTGAAATATTTGCTCGACACGTGTGTGCTATCCGAGTTGGTTCGTCCCATACCTTGTTCACGTGTCGTCAGCTGGATTCAGGACCGACATGACATCCAGACCTCAGTGCCGCGAGTTTGCAGCTCTGTACAATGGGACGCCCGTGGGTACTGAAGTAATCCCGGTCGTCCTCGGCCGGGAACATGCGGGCGTCCCATTTTACCGTTTCACTGAGGCCTGGTCGTCACTCGAAATACGGCGGATTTCGAGGCCACCCGGGTGCAATTGTTCGACCCATGGCAGTTTTGAATCGGAAATGTCCATGCTGAATTGACCAGGGCCGTTGTCCCAGCTATGCGGCACTAAGTTAGTCCTGAATTCTCAGCATCATGAAGCGCTTCGGGTCCAGACGGGGTAGCCGGATGCCCGGGGCCGATAGCTGCTCGGACGAGACCTTGCCCAGCTTGGTGCTGCCCTCCAGCGTTTCGGCGACGATGGTGTAGCGTCCCTTGGGAAGGTCCATGCGGAAGACGGGGACCTGGGCCGGCCCTTCGTTGTACATGTAGACGACTTTGTCGGGGCCGTTCTCCTTGATGCAAGCCAGGAGATCGTCGTTCAGCGAAAATTGACTGGGCACCCCGGCCCATTCGGCCAGGTCGCGGGTGATCTGGCCGGTCAACTGGCCCAGTTCGCGTTCCGCATTCGCCCAGACCGGACTGGCTTTCTGGCGCACCTGCTTGTCCTTGCTCGCCCACAGGTCGAGAATGTCGGCCTCGTTGATGGCGCCGGGCAGTCCTCCAAACAACACGACCTGGCCTTTGCCAAACGGCCAGAGCACCGCGCCGGGATCGGCGCCGATGCGGCCCAGCACAGTCCCGTTTTCGGGAACGGAGAGATGGGTCCAGTTGTTCAGGGGAACCGAGATGGTTCTG
>JBFJXC010000071.1:0-12179 GCA_041623325.1 Lentisphaeria bacterium
CTGTCTCCTTGCGTTTTCCCAGCTGAGGTGGTGTCCAGTCACGCCTATACAGTGGGCCGCCAGTTCGGGGAATCAATGCCGCCTTTGGGGATAATCCCGACAATGTCAGCACAATTCTTTGCCAGCGGGCTTTTCGCTTGGGGGGAGCAAGGTAATGTAGGGGGCGAAACAAGTCGGACAGGCCCGACCCGTCCGACGGGTTGAACGCGGAAGGGTTACGATGATCGAGATCACCAGGCAATTGCAGTCCGGACAGTTCGAGTTTGGGAGCTTGTGTCGCCAGACGCTCAGGCTTTGGGTCCAGCGTCTGAGTGGCGGGGAGGCGAGGGTGCATGTGGCCCCTCTGGCCAGGCGCATGTGCGTGATACGGGATATGTCGTTTCATTTAAAACCGGAACTGTTTTTGCAGATATCGGGGCGTACGATCTTTCATTTTCCGGAACAGGATGTGGAGGTGAGAGCCGGCGATGTCTGCCTCATCCCCAGCGGGGTTTCCCACCGGGAGACGGCGCTAGCCAGCCGGGAAGGGGCGTTTTTCAATTTGGTTGTTCTGGAGGGTGGGGATTGTGTGGATCTGCACTTTGCCGGGGAGCTTCGCCGACGTTGTCCGGGAGTGTTGGAGGGGCGCCTGTGCAAGCTGACGGCCCTGTGCCGCCGCAGCCTGAGCTATTTCGAGGACGCGGTGGAACTGAGCCAAGCTGGCATCGATCCGGAGGGGGTGGGGGTGCGCTGCCTGCTGGCCGCCTCTCTGTGTGGTTTGGCCGATGTCTCCCGCGGGCGCAACAATGCCTATCGGGACGAGCATTTTCTGGTTCGGAATTGCCGGCAGCTAGTGGCGGCGAACTTGAGCAACGGCGCCCTGAGTGTGTGCCAGCTGGCCCAATGGCTGGGCTGCTCGGCCGACTACCTTTCGCATCTGTTTCACCAGGAAACCGGCGTCAAGTTGGTCGAGGCGGTCAATACTCAGCGCATCGCCCATGCCAAGGCCCTGTTGGAGGATACTGGCCTAAGCGTCGCCGAGATCGCCTGGGCCTCGGGCTACAACGATCCCAACTACTTCGCCCGCGTCTTCCGCCGGCTCGTCGGAACCTCCCCCTCCCGTTTTCGCAACCGGCTATGAGGCAACGGCCAGGTTCGCCCGCTTGGCTTCCCAGAAAGCCTAATGGTCCTTAGGGAACCGCTGGCGCCCGGCCTTGGCGATTTTCCCGGGCATTCAAAAATCATCCGCTCGCCTTTGACATGGCCGGTGATCCAGTCCATATTGTGAATAGTGATTCACAATTCCCGGGACAGGAGGCTGAGCCATGCGTGCGAGCAAGGCAGAGACGGCGGTTCGTCAGGAACAGATCGCCGAAGCGGCGATGGATTTGATTGGTGCTGGAGGCCTGTCCGGCCTCAGCATCGTCGGCATAGCTGAACGGGTGGGCTTGGTTCCCTCGGCGGTGTACCGGCACTACAAAGGCAAGGAGGCGGTCCTGGACGCGGTCATGGCACTGCTGCGGTCACGGATGCTGGCCAACGTGGAGTCCGTTCGGGCGGAAACGCCCGAGGCCTTGCCTCGTCTGCGGCGGTTGCTGGAGCGTCACATGGCCATGATGGTGGAGAAACCGGCGTTCATCCACGTGGTGCTCGCCCACTTTTCCCAGGCCGACCACGCGGAGCGCTGGTCCAGCCTAAACAACACGATGTGCGCCTATCTCCAGGAAGTGGTGCGGATTGTCGAGCAGGGACAAGCCGACGGTGCGATTCGACCGGACATTCCGCCTCGGACCGCAGCAGTGATGTTCATTGGGCTGGTGCTTCCGGCCGCCATGCTATACAGGTTATCAGGAGGCAAGTTCGATTCGGCCGCGCATGTGGAGAGTGCCTGGCCGGTTTTCGAGCGCGGTTTGACCGCAAACTGAGAACCCCAGTAAGCGTTGGGGAAGGAGATGCACGACACAATGTTGGAAACCGACACCCGATCACGAGCGCGATGACGAGCGCGATCACGATGACTAGAAACCCGAATCCTCCAAGGAGAATCAAGATGAACAATTTCCCCAAACTCAAAATGACCCGACTGGCGTTGGCGCTGGCAGGACTCGTGGCGCTGCTGCCGCACGGTGCCCGAGCCCACTGCGACACCCTGGACGGACCGGTGGTAAACGATGCTCGGACGGCCCTCTCGGCAGGCGACGTGACCCCGGTGCTCAAATGGATAGCCCCTGCCGACGAAGCGGCTATCCGGGCCGTGTTCGACCACGTGCTGAAGGTGCGCAAGAACGGGGAAAGTGCCCGTAGTCTGGCGGACATGTACTTCTTCGAGACGGTGGTGCGCGTGCATCGCGCCTCGGAGGGGGCCCCCTACACCGGGGTCAAGCCGGCTGGCACCGATCCCGGCCCCGTTGTCCGGGCTGCGGACGCCGCCCTGGAGACCGGCTCGGTCGACCCTCTCGCTGAAAAAGTCGCTCAGAAAGTAGCCGAGGGCATCCGCCACCGATTCGCTCGGGCAAAAGAGGCGAAAGCCCACCAGAACCAGAGCGTGGCGGCCGGTCGCGAGTTCGTGGCAGCCTATGTCGAGTTCGTGCACTACGTGGAGAATCTCCACAAGGCGGTGGGCGGCCACGGCGGGCACCATGCCGGTGCTGCGGACGAGCACGCACACTAGTGCTGCCTTGGTGCCTGGTGGTCGGTCGAGGCTGGTTGACGCAAAGAAGGGCAAGACGATGAAACTCGACATAGACGCATCTACGATCGTGAAGGACGTGGTGGTCAACCACCCCGAAACACGGCAGGTTTTGGAGTCGCTCGGCATCGACTACTGCTGCGGTGGCGGCAGCAGCCTGGGGGATGCCGCGGCGGCGGCCGGGCTGGATTTGGCGACGGTGATCTCGGCGGTTGAACAGGCGGTGGCGGACGCCGCCTTGCCTGAGCGTGCCGCCGAACTCTCCTGGGCCGATGCCACGTTGACCGAGCTGGTGGACCATATCGAGAACACCCACCATGTTTACATGAAGGAGTCCCTGCCTCGGCTGGGCGACCTGTTCGCCAAGGTGCTGAAGGCCCACGGCCCCAAGCACGGCGACATGCTCAGACCGCTTCAGACCACCTTTTCGGGATTGCGGAACGAAATCGAAATGCACCTGATGAAGGAGGAGCAGGTTCTGTTTCCATACATCCGGGAGATGGAGGCAACTCTGAAGCAGACCGGCCAGGTTCCGCCGATGCATTGCGGAACGGTTCAGAACCCGATCCAGCAGATGGAGGCCGAGCACGAGGACGCAGGCGAAGCCCTGGCCCGGATGCGGTCCCTGACCGCTGGCTACACCCTGCCCGGGGACGCCTGCGCCACCTTCAGCGCCTTGTTCGAGGGGCTCCAGGAAATGGAGGCGGATCTGCACCAGCACATTCATCTGGAGAACAACATCCTGTTCCCCCGCTCGATCGCCATGGAGGCGGGAGGCTGACCCTCGTTCTCTTTCGCCCCGCGTAACGGCCTTGCCACGAGCCGGGGCAATCAAACCGTTGCACAAAATGAAAGGACTAACTCATGTACGCACGTGAAATCCGCCAGGGCATCCAGGTGATCGCCACGGTGCACTGGGAACGCCGGCTGTTCGATTCGTTGGTGCCCCTGCCCGATGGCACCAGTTACAACGCCTATCTGGTCAGGGGGGCGGAGAAGACCGCCCTGATCGACACCACAGACCCCGAATTCCGCGATGAGTTCATGGCCCAACTCGACAGCCTCCCCCGCCTGGACTATCTGGTCTCGAACCATGCCGAGCAGGACCATTCCGGGGTCATCGCCCAGGTCCTGGCCCGGTTTCCCGAGGCGACGCTGCTTTGTAGCAAAAAAGCCGAGGACCTTCTAACGAACCACCTTCAGGTGGGCCGTGACCGCATCCGTGTGGTCGAGGATGGCCAGAGCGTCTCTCTAGGCGGCAAAACCCTGCAGTTCGTCTACACACCCTGGGTCCACTGGCCGGAGACGATGTCCACCTATGTGCCCGAGGACCGCTGCCTGTTCACGGCTGACTTCTTCGGGTCGCACCTGGCCACCACGGACGTCTTTGTCACCGACAAGGCCCGCGTCTACGAAGCGGCCAAGCGCTACTACGCGGAGATCATGATGCCTTTCCGAAAGGTGATCATGAAAAATTTGGACAAGCTCAAGGAGTATCCCTTCCAGATGATCGCGCCCAGCCACGGTCCGGTTTACGACCAGCCCGGCTTTATTCTGGACGCCTATCGTGATTGGGTCTCGCCCTCCATGAAGAACGAGGTGATCCTGCCCTATGTGAGCATGCACGGCAGCACCGAACGGATGGTCAAGCACCTCGTCGACTCGCTTTCCCGACAGGGGGTCACGGTTCATGCCTTCGATCTGGCGGTGACGGACATCGGCAAGCTGGCCATCGCCCTGGTCGACGCGGCCACTTTGATCGTGGGCACCCCGACCGTGCACGTCGGCCCGCATCCGGCGGTTTACTATGCGGCTCATCTGGCCAACCTGTTGCGCCCGAAGCTCAAGTATGCGGCGATTGTGGGCTCGTATGGCTGGAGCAGCAAGGCCATCGAACAGATTGCCGGACTGATTCCGAATCTAAAGGTGGACGTGCTGGGGACCGTTCTTCACAAGGGCCTGCCCACTGCCGAAACCTATGCGCAACTCGACGCCCTGGCCGTGGCCGTGGCCAAAGCACACCAGGAAGACGACTTGGTGGTGCCATGAAGATCCGAATATGACATCATCGCCGATCCGGTTCCCGCCGGTGCTGAGGACGACTGCCGCCAGGCTGCCGAAAACTGCCCGGTCGAGGCAATCTCCATAGAAGAGTGAAGCCGGCCCTTCCGCACGCCGACAATTCCGGTCAAACACAACAGAACCCGTTGCCATGGCAAAACCGATGATCCCCATTATTCGAAAGCTGGCCCGTACTGCTCTGCGGCTGCTGCCCGTAGTTGTGGCCGTGGCCATTGTTATCGTTCAGGTGCGGACCCGCTCCGGGCCGGTCGGAAAGCCGGTCGACGAGGTCGGCCGGCCGCTGCGCGTGATTGAGGCGCCTCAGGTGGCTTTGCGGCCCAGGCAGTTGGCCTATGGCGTGGCTGAGCCGGCTCGAGTCTGGAGGGCGCTGGCGGAAGTGAAGGGGGCGGTGACCTGGGTGCATCCCCAGCTAAAGTCGGGGGCGCTGGTCGAGGCAGACACGGTCCTGCTGAAGATCAACCCGGCGGATTACGAGCTGGCAGTGATGCGCCTGAAGGCAAGCGTCAGCGAAAACCATGCCCGGCTCCGTGAGTTGAACACCGAAGAGCAGAGTCGAAAAGCCTCCCTCCTGATCGAAAGACGCTCCTTGGAATTTGCCCGGAACTCGCTGAAGCGGTTGCGCGACCTTTGGGAAAAGCAGGTTGGCTCCCCGGATCAGGTGGATCGCGAGGAACGCAAGGTGCTGCAACAGGAACAGACGATCCAGCAGCTCGACAATGCCCTGGCTCAGATTCCCGCCCGTCGCGAGGCACTCGAGGCCGCCTTGGCCGGGCATGGAGTCGCTCTGAAGCAGGCGGAACTGGATCTGGCCAGAACGGTGATCCGGGCCCCATTCGACTGCCGGCTCGGCGACGTGAACCTGGAGGCGGGTCAGGTGGTCAGTGCCGGTCAGGTGCTTTTCGAGGTGCACGGCACCGATCGGGTGGAAATTCAGGCCAAGTTCCGTCCCGAACAGTTGCGCCATTTGCTGCCGCTCGAGAAGCGCCGGCAGTTCCAGGCGGGACTTACCATGGAAAGGCTGCAGAAACTTTTTGACCTGACCGGGACGATCCGCCTGCGCAGTGGCGACTGGGAGTCGATTTGGCCCGCCCGCTTCGACCGCATCCGGGAAACGGTCGATCCCCGTACCCGTGCCATCAACGTGGTGGCGGTGGTCGACGACCCCTACGGGAAGATTATCCCCGGGGTCCGCCCCGCGCTGGTCCGCGGCATGATCTGCGAAATGGAATTGCTGGCGCCAGCCCGGCCGGGCACCGTGGTGCTGCCGCGCTCTGCCGCAAGCGAGGGCATGGTCTGCCTGGTCGACGGCGAGGGGCGACTGCGGAAACGGAACGTCACGATCGCCTTCGCCCAAGGTGATCTGGTGGTGATCGAGTCGGGACTTGAGGGGGGAGAACGCGTGATCGTGTCCGATCCGACCCCGGCCATCGAGGGGATGAAAGTCCAGGCCGTGGTCGATTCGGACCTGCTCCGCCGTATCGTGCGGCAGGCCCAGGGGCTGGAGATTTCGCCATGATACGCTTCTTTGCCGGGCATCCCACCGCCTCCAATCTGCTGATGGCGCTTTTCATGATCGTCGGACTGATCTCCTTGCCGCGGATCCTGCGCGAGACCATGCCGGATTTCGCCTCCAGTGAAGTCGAAATCCGTATCGCCTACCCCGGCGCCACGGCTGAGGAGGTCGAGGAAGCAGTTGCCCTACGCGTGGAGGATGCGCTGGATGGGATCCCCTACGTTCATGAAATCCGATCGGATTCGCGGGAGGGGCTGTCCATCACGACCGTCGAGATGAGCGAGAGCGGCCACTTCCAGACTTTTCTCAACGATGTCGTGCGCGGGATTGACGCCATCGAGGATTTCCCCGAGGCCGTCGAAGACCCGGTCGTGGAGGAACTCGGCCGTACGGATTTAGTGCTGGGGTTGCTGGTTTCGGGGCCGCTTAGCATACCCGACCTGAAAGCCTACAGCGAAGATCTCAAGGACCGGATGCAGGAGGCCGGGCTGACCCTGATCGAGATCGAGGGATTTTCGGAGCATCAGCTGCGGGTGGCGCTGTCCGAATCCGATCTGCGTCGGACCGGGCTGACGGTTCCGATGGTGGCCGATGCCATCAGCGCGCAAAGCCGGGACATGCCGTTGGGCACCATCGAAACACGCGATCTCAACATTCTGCTGCGCCTGAAGGACCAACGGCGCAGCGCCGAGCAGCTCAGAAGCCTGGTGGTCTGGGCCGGCCCTGAAGGCGCTCAAGTCCGCCTGGGCGAGATCGCCACCATCCAAGACATGTTCGAGTTGGACGAACAGAAGATCGTGATGGATGGGGTTCGCTGTGCCCGGTTAAACATCCGCAAAACCAAGGTCGGCGATACGATTCGGATTGCCGAACGCGCCAAGGCCTTCATCGCGGCCGAACGGCTGCGGCACCCCCAGATGACCTTCACGGTCAGCCAGGACGAGTCGCTGATCCTGTCTGACCGTCTGACCATGCTCGTATCCAACGGCGTTCAGGGACTGATCCTGGTCTTTCTGGTGATGTGGGTCTTCTTCAATGTCCGCGTCTCCTTCTGGGTGGCCATGGGTTTGCCGGTCTCGTTTCTTGGCGCCTTTCTGGTCGCCCCGCAGCTCGGGCTCAGCATCAACATGTTTACCATGGTCGGGCTGCTGCTGGCGCTGGGGCTGCTCATGGACGACGCCATCGTGATCGCCGAGAACATCGCGGCCCACCGCCAGCAGGGCAAGGGGCCGTTGGCAGCCGCCATCGACGGGACCCAAGAGGTCGCCGCCGGCGTGGTTTCATCCTTCATCACCACGGTGTGCGTACTGGGACCGCTGGCTTTTATCGGCGGCCAGATCGGGCGCGTCCTGCGGGTGGTGCCCATGATTCTGCTGCTGGTGCTGACGGTGAGCCTGATCGAGGCCTTTGTCATCCTGCCCGCGCATCTGAATCACGCCATGCACTATTTCGATCCCAGCAAGGGCGGTGGCCTGCGCCGGCGCTTCGACGCTTTGATGGAATGGCTCCGGCGTAACCTGACTGGTAGGCTCGTTGAGTTTCTGCTGCGCCGGCGCTATCTGGTTTTCAGCACCATTCTGGCCTTGTTTATCCTGTCGGTGGGGATGCTGGCCTCGGGTCGGATCAAGATCCAGGGATTTCCGGAACTCGAGGGCGATGTGCTGATGGCTCGCCTGCTCATGCCCCAGGGAACACCTCTGGCCCAGACCGAACGCGCCATCGATCAGATCCTCGAGGCCTTGAAAAGGACCAACGGGGCATTCGCCCCGAACCAGCCCGGGGGACGTGATCTGGTGGAAAATGCGGTTGTCCAGTTCAGCCATAACACGGAAGCCTTCGAGAGCGGACCCCATGTGGCCACCATCACGGTCGACCTGCTCAGTGCCGAGGTGAGGTCCGGCACGATCGACGCTTATCTAACCGAGTGGCGGCGGCAGATCGGTCCCATTGCCGATGTCTTGAGCCTGACCCTCGGAGAACCGGGGTTCGGCCCCGGTGGCCGTCCCATCGAGGTGCGGCTGCGCGGTCGAAATCTGCACGAGCTTAAAGCCGCGGTCCAGGACCTGCAGGCCTGGTTCGGCCAGTACAAGGGCGTCATCAACCTGGCCGACGACCTGCGGCCGGGCAAGCCCGAACGGCGGCTGCACATGCGCGAGGATGCCTATGGCGTGGGCATCGCCGCGGCAGAGATGGCCCGGCAGTTGCGCGGCGCCTTTCAGGGGTTGGTGGCCGACGAGGTCCAGGTCGGCAGCGAATCCTACGAAATCGAGGTGCGTTTGGCGGAGACTGACCGGGCCAGCCTGCAGGACCTCGAGGATTTTCCCCTGGTGCTGGGGGACGGGCAAGAAGTTCCGTTGCGCAGCGTGGCCACCTGGGAAACTCAGCGCGGCTGGGCGCGCATCGGGCGCTTCAACCGGATGCGCGCGGTCACCCTGTACGGCGATGTGGACACGCGCCTGGTCAACACCAACGAGCTCATGGGCGTCTTTCGCAAGACCTATTTTCCCGAGTTCTGCCGGACATATCCGGATCTCAAGCTGGCCATCGTCGGGGAAGTGGAGGAAACGGGACGGGCCCGCAAGTCCATGCTCGCCGCTCTGGCCATTGGCATGATCGGCATCTTCGTGCTGCTCAGTTTCCAGTTCCGCACCTACACGGAGCCGCTGATTGTGATGATCGCCATCCCGTTTTCCCTGATCGGCGTGGTTTGGGGGCATGCCCTGATGGGCATGCCCATCAGCATGCCCAGCCTGCTGGGCTTTGTGGCTCTGGCTGGCGTAGTGGTCAACGACTCCATCCTGCTGGTCATCTTTCTGAAGAATGCCCGGACCTGCTCCGTGACCCTGCACGACGCGGCGGCCGCGGCCAGTCGCGACCGCTTCCGGGCGGTGCTGCTCACCTCCAGCACCACGGTAGCTGGATTGCTGCCGATCCTCTTCGAACGCAGCCTGCAGGCCCAGATCCTCAAGCCTCTGGTCATCAGCACCGCCTTCGGCCTGATGGCCTCGACCCTGCTCGTCCTGCTGGGGCTTCCCTGCATGTACATGATTCTGGGCGATCTCGGCTGGATCGAATCGCACGGCGAATTGACGGCTCGGCAGAACGACACGCCTGCTCCCCCACATGTCCGAGCCTGACGCCACAGCAAGCGACCCGGAGAAATAGGACGCCAGCGCTGCGAGAGTCCCGGCCGTGGAAGGGTGGTCTCATGCCAGGCGCACGTTCACGAGCCTGACCGGCCGTCTCCGATTTTTCACCGGAGGCAGCTCCAGGATCCGATCGCATGCACTTTCCGGCGCGAATCCCCAACGGCTCCACCCACGACTCCTGGTATAGGGGCTACATTAGCGCCTTTGCCGATTTGGCATGGGAATGGGCCCGGACAGCCGGGCGAGGCGACTTTAAACGGAAATGTGGCCTGCAGTGGATGCGTTGTCCGACAATCTGAGCGATGCGCACCTCTCCGGGCTGGAGCGGCTGTTCTCCGGCGATGTCCTGGACGGCTTTGCGGCGGGGGCCGCCCAGTTCCTGGTGCGCATGCGGAACCGGAACCTGGGCAATCTGCTGCTTTCCGAGCGCAATGTCTTCTACCTGCAGATCGTCTACCGCATGCTCTGCTTCCGCCGCGAGCACGAGCTGGAGCCGCTGTTCGAGGATCTCTACGCGGCGGTGCAGCCGGCCCAGGAGAGCGTGGCGGGGGAGGCTTATCGGCGCGAGGAGTTCCGTCAGGACATGCATCAGCTGGACGACTGGGGGCTGGTCTCCTGCCGGGTGGAGAAGGAGCGCCTGCGGGGCTACCGCGACGCGAGCCGCCGCAAGTATCGCTACCGGCTGCTTGACGACACCATCGCCTTTCTGGT
This sequence comes from Lentisphaeria bacterium, assembly GCA_041623325.1. Taxonomy (GTDB): domain Bacteria; phylum Verrucomicrobiota; class Lentisphaeria; order Oligosphaerales; family JBFJXC01; genus JBFJXC01. The sequence goes on from JBFJXC010000071.1 coordinate 10,124, forward strand.
CTGGCTGGAGGAGCGCCTGCAGGAGGATATCGAGGACAAGGGAGAGGACACCCGGAATCTGCTGTTCGATGTGGAAAGCCGCGCCCGGGAAGCGCTCAGCCAGGTGGAGGCGTTCACGTCGGAAAGCGGGGATGCCGGGGCGGCGCGCACGATCGTCTATCTGCTGGTCCAGCTGGACGAATTGACCGACAACATCAATCTGCATCTTTCCGACCTGAACGTGACGGTGCTGGGGTTTCTTTTCGGACGCTACGACATCGACCAGGTCAAAAGCCTTCTGAAAGAGTTGGAATTCTACGTGGATTCCTATCTGCGCCAGATTATGGGTGCGCGCGGCAATCTGCTGCCCGCGTTCGAGCAGCTAGGCAGCCAGGATAGCCTCCGGAAATATGAGCGCTGCCTGCAACTGCTCGAGGAGGAGCGCGCCCGCACCCCGCACCTTCTACAGCGCCGCCGCAAGCTGATCGAGCCCCGGCGGATTGTGCAGCGCCTGACCGCGTTCTACGAGGACTCCGGCGGGCTGGATGGCCTCTGCCGCCGGATGAACGAGTCGTATATGAAGGTCTATGCCAAGCTCAAAGCCCATTTGCGCGAGCTGGAGCGAAAGAACACCCGCCTGGAAGACCTGAACGCCCGTCTGCGCGATCTGGCCCGTCTCCCCGAGGATGCCTGCGTTACCACCTACTTCCGCCGATTGCTGGCACCAGCACAAATCGTGATCGACCCGAATTACTGGGACGACCAGGAAAAGGCCACCCCGCCCCAGCCGCGCCGCGAGCAGGATCGGCACCTTCGTACCCCCCGAACCTATATCCGCGAGAAAACCTATGGCGACAAGCCGGTCCGCTCGGTGCGGCAGGCGCGGCTGGAACACCTCAAACGTTGGATTCGCGAGCACGTGGCCGGAGACGACGGCCAGGGGATGCTCAGCCAGGGGCGCTACGAGGGCTTCGAGGATGTGCGCGGCGCCTTCGAGGTGGTGGTGAACGGCCTGCTTCAGAAAGGCCGCAATTTGCATCGCATCGGATACGGTCTCCAGCCTGGATCGCCGGACCAGATGCGCACGGTCGAGGCGGACGGCTACCGACTGACATTCAGAGAGGCCACGGTTAGGACGAAACCATGACAAGCAGCGCGCAGTCAATCGAAGATTTGATGGGCCAGTACAAGGGACGGGTGCAGGCCATTGCCAACATGCTCACCGAGGCCCCCTATTTCTACCGCGAGGACAACGAGGAGCTGTTCCTCTTTCTCCGGCGCCACCGGGACGAGTTTCGCCTGTTTTTCGAGCGCTACTTCGGCTGGATGCTGATCATGGATATGAAGTGCGCCCGGGTCTACAAGGAGCGCTGGTACAACGAGGCGCTGGGCAAGCGCTCCCGCCTGGAGTTCGGCTTCAGTCGCCGCGACGAGTGCATCGCCTTCATGCTGCTGCTGCGTTTTTTCGAGCATCAGCTCGAGGAGCAGTCCCTGACCGTCGAGTCGCGCCTGGCGCCGCGCTTCCGCTTCGGCGACCTGCTGGACTATACCCGGGCCGGCTTTCTGGAGTTGGAGTACGATGCGGACAAGTACACGCTCGAGCATGTGCGGGCGAACATCCTGCGCTCCATGATGCCCGTCCTGGAGCAGTACCGCTTTTTGCGCCGGATCGCCCCCGAAGCGGGCATGCGCATCCAGGCCGACGATACCATCTACGAGGCCTTGCCGGCTCTGTTCCACTACAACGCCGGCATGCTCAGGCGACCGGTGGAGGCCGATAGGGCCGATCAACCGAGCGCGCCAACGCCAAGCCTGGCCGCCACGGGGGACCAGCCGTGAAGAATACCAAACCCAAAGACGCCTACTACATCAACCGGATCCGGCTGATCAACTTCCATAACTTCGTCGACGAGCTGATCGAGGTGCGCAACGGCGGGCATTTGTTCCTGCTGGGCGACAACGGCTCGGGCAAGACCACGGTGATCGACGCCGTTCACTATGTGCTGACCGCCGGCCAGAGCATGGAGTTCAACTCCGCCGCTCGCGTGGTCGGGCGCAAAAGCGACGGCCGCCGCCC
>JBFJXC010000072.1:0-12154 GCA_041623325.1 Lentisphaeria bacterium
CCGCTTTCGATCTCGACCTCCTGGACGAAGTCAGAGGGCGCAAGACCCTCTACCTGACCGTCGCCAACGCCGTGGGTTCGTCTTCCGCCGCCACGGCCGCCGTCACCCTGGTCCTGCCGAGAATCTCCAACCTGAAAGCCGACGGAGACAACAAGACCGGAAACCCGATCGTGGATCTGACCTTCCAGGCCACCGAGAGTCCCACCACCTATGCTGTCTATTCCGACAGATCCCTGACCGCGCAGGTCGCCGCCGGCAACCTCGGCGCTGCCGTGGGCGACCTCTTCACCATCGCCGCTTTCGATCTCGACCTCCTGGACGAAGTCAGAGGACGCAAGACCCTCTACCTGACCGTCGCCAACGCCGTGGGTTCGTCTTCCGCCGCCACGGCCGCCGTCACCCTGGAGCTGCCGAGGATTTCCTCGCTTAAGGTCGACGACGACAACAAGACCGGAAACCCGATCGTGGATCTGACCTTCAAGGCCACCGCGAACCCGGCCACCTATGCCATCTACTCCGACAGATCTCTGACCGCGCAGGTGGATTCTGGCAACCTCGGCGCTGCCGTGGGCGATCTCTTCACCATCGCCGCTTTCGATCTCGACCTCCTGGACGAAGTCAGAGGGCGCAAGACCCTCTACCTGACCGTCGCCAACGCCGTGGGTTCGTCTTCCGCCGCCACGGCCGCCGTCACCCTGGAACTGCCGGCAGTTTCCGCCTTCCAGATCAACAACGGCGATGCCAAGGTGAACAACGGTGCCACCGTAACGCTTAGCGCCAAGAAAATAACCGGAGAGCCCACCCTGTGCCGAGCCAGCGAAACGCCTTTCGAGGCCGATGCCGCAGCCGAGGGCGATCTTGCCTGGCAGGCGATTGCTGACCCGATCACGTTCACGATGGCCAAGGCGGACCTCGGGGTGCGAGACATCTATTTCCAAGTGGCCAACGCCGTAGGCAGTTCCACAGTCGTTAAAGACAGCATTCTGGTCGAACCGTCCTGGAGCGGCATATGGGTAGGAGACTACGCCATGAGTAGCGACACCGCCTACGAAGCCGCTTCCCCCGGCTTTGATGATTTCCCGATCCACAAGGTTATTTTCACCCTAAGCCTGGGACGGGGGGGTGGCCTGGAGCTGGTAGACGCCACCGGGCGGAAGTTTGTCGGAAACTTCACTGACGAGCAAGAAACCCAGTTTGAGGCAACCCTTAACGACGGCGATACGCTCGAAACTCTGACTGGAACCATCAACGTCGATGACACCATCGACATCGATATGACGGTGGTCGATGTCGAAGGCGGCGACTGGCAGCGGGATGCTGTCATCAGCTTGGAGCGTCTCGATCCGGCCGACCTGCTGGCCGAAACGGTCACGGGCGTCTGGGTTGTGGAGTCCAACGACGTTTTCGAGTATGAAGAATTTGAAAATCTGACGGAGGATTGGGATCAGACGTTCCTGTCCACCAATCTGTTTACGGATGAAAAGTACTCGCTGCTCAAATTCACCCAGAAAGGCAATACGCTTACGGTGCAAGACCTGGTTTACCGCAACACCTACAAAGGCATGATTGTCGGCAATGTCTTCGCGGTCGCCAACAATCAGGCCTACATCGCTGGAACGATTTCGACCGTCGACGGCATGCAGGTTGTCGAACTTGACCAGGCAAGCTACGAGTACGCTGAGGAATGGCGCGAAACGGTCGACGGGCAGCTGTACGAAGGCTACGAGGAGGGATACGGTACGATCACCCAAGCCTTTAAGACCATTGGAACCGCCGGCGTTGATTCCGGCACAACCCAATGGGATCTGACCCTGACCGTGGTCGAGGGCGACCCTGACCAACAACCGGCTCCGGCTTGTACCATCACCGTTTCCCGGAACAACCTGACTCTTACCTTGACTCACGCCGATGGAGGTCGGGACGTGCTGAGAGGGATGATCTACGAAGGGTACTTCGTTGCCAAGAACAACACCGTTACGGTTACCGGCCTTCTGGATCCTGCTGGCGATACTCCTCTGTCCGGCACCTATGATGTTGAGGATGGCGACTTTGAGCAGACCGGAACCTTCACCGGTACAGCCCACCTCGACTGATCTCAGCCACTCGGCCCAATGCATAGGCGGCAGCCAATTCAGTTGGCTGCCGCCTTTTTCGCGCCCCATTGATTTTCGGCCTGCACTTGAATATTGTCTGCGAAGGCGCACATAACCCAAAGAACCTTGCGTTCGATTCACCAGCTGACATATGAAAGGGGTCGTATCATGAAAACCCCGTACCGGCCTGTCATAGCCATGGGCATCCTCGCCCTGATCACTGCGACAACGGCTTTGCCTGCGGACACTTCCGCAAGCTCTGAAGCGGCAACAGCCGTCAGGCGTCTGATGCACGGATACGCCGACTATGCCGGATCCAATCTCGAACGGCTGAAGCCGGTGCTCAGGGCGCTGGAGGAGCTATATCGTGAAAGAGGAGAAACCGAACGGCTGAGGCAGACGTACGAAACCCATCTCATGCTCGCGCCTTACGACTCCGACGCTCGCCAAGGAATGTTAAAACTAGTCGTGGAACAGCGACAATTTGCCGCCGCCGAAAAGATCAACCGGGATTATCGGCGGCGTTATCCTTTTGAGGTCGACGGATATGTCGACCAGCTTCAGATTGGAATTGCCGCAGGAAAGCCGGACAGCGCACTGGAGGCGGTGCGCGAATGGTCCGAGCTTAACATGGACAGCAGGCAAAAGCTTGATGGAGCCATACTCTTGTACACGGCGGTGGCTGGGGCGGCAAAGACGGCCTCGTCCAACCACCTTCAGCAAGCAGCTGGATCGCTACTGCGCGAAATCAGCAAGATCCAAGAATCCTCTGAACGTTCCGCCTTTACCCAGGCCGACTATCTGGCGCGTTTTGAACACAAAGAGGCTGAAGCACGCCGGCAACTTCTGGAGGCTTGTGGTCGAACCACATCCACTGAACTGCTGGCAGATGCCCGTTTTTTCTTTCGGGATTTTGGAAAGCCCGGGGACTTGGCCTGGCTTGACGACCGACGAAAAGAGCTGGTGGCGGCCCAGCGCCAGGACATCGCCACGTTCCGTGCGGAACTCACCCGGCATCGTTCCATGAAAGCCCCCATGAAGGATCTAGCGCCTTGGATTTCCACATTTAGAGCCTATCTGGATTCACCCGCCCCCGACATCCGGGACGCCGCTTTTCTCATCCTGACCCGACTCCATGTGTCGGCGGGACGACGACTCGAACTACTCGATCAAGTCCGCTCCCGTCTTGATTCCGCGCACGTTCCATTGCTCTGTCTTTATGAACTCGAAGCTCTTTTACCGGGGGCCTTCTGGCAGGGCTATTCATCTCAACTTATCGCGAGAGCATGGCAAAATGCCGATCTGTTCCGAATCTTGATCAAGGACGCTCATAAACACAACCAAGCCGAATTGGCAAGCACGATCTACGCTGATTTCGTCAAGGCGGCCCCGACCCGAGCTCAGGAGCGACTGACGTTGATTGCCGCCTTTCCGGAGAGCGCCCGACTTTATCTGCTCCAGGATATGGATATCAGGATATTTGGGGCTGACGCCAGCGCTTATCTGCGGGCCGCTGAAATGGCTGCCGAACTCGGAAACATGAGTTTCGCAAACCACGCCCTTCGTTCCGGAATCAGACTATGCGCCTTTGAGAGCAGCGATTATGCGGCCGCAGCAGACATTTACTTGGCCCTGCAAGAGTACAGGTTGGCCCTTGACATGATTTTGCTGGCCCTGGAGGGAGCACCAACCGATCCGGAGTTCCTTACTCGAAAAACCGAGCTCCTCCTGGCCCTTGGCCGGGAGGCAGAAGCTGAAGTGCTTCTGGAAAGACTGACCTTCGGAGCAGGCACTATGCCGCCTTCCAAAGAGGATAGGTATCAGGTTATGTATGATAAACTAGGAACTCAGGGGGGTTACCTTGCCTGCTTCTTGGCCGGCAAGATACTGGGGAATCTCAGCGACGACCAAGAACGCTTCGACTTCATTCTGGATCTGCTTTCCACCATCGGGAACCGCCTTTCGATGGCGGAAGTGTCAGACCGCTTGCCAGAAGCCTCCAGGGCCCACCCAACCCTGTCGGTCATTCACCTAGAGAGCTTGTACCAGAATAACGAACTGGCACAAGCCAGAACCCTCCTTCGCCGCTCTCTTGCTCAGATCGCGTCCTCCGCATTTCTTACACTGATCGCGGCCGAACCTCTGATTACATATGAGGATTATGCCGAGGCCAAAACGTTGTTGAAACAGTCACTCAAAACACATCCAAACCACGAGCGGCTTTGGGAAAAGTTGAAAGAGGTGGCCGAACGTACTGGCGAGGATGCGCTGATGGCTGAATGTGTAGATCAGCTGGAGCGAGTTCGCCAACTGGAATAAAGCGCCCGCACCGCCTAGCAGCCGGGGGTTGCGGGCGTGGGCCACGCTTCCTGCAAAAGCCGATGCAGCCTTGCAACATGCTTCCGCCCTGTTCGCGCCCCTCCGTTTCACTCTTACCCCGGCCTCCCCTGCCACCATGGCCTGGCATATCCCATGCTATATCCACTCGACGCCGTTTGTTGAGTTGGCAAACCGGTGCCCCGGCCTTTTCCGGGGACGCTGCAGCAATGGGAGACAGTACGATGAAACAGCAATGTCATGCGGTAGGAACCTGGAGCAGTTTGACGAGGCTGGCGCTATTCGTGCTTGGCACCCACAGTGCATGGGCGATCAATCAACCCCCCGTGCTGCCTGCGGGGTATCCCTTTGCCGTGCAGCCTGTTTCGGCCTCCTCGATCCAAGGCTCGTTGTATGTCGCCGGTGCCCCCACCCTAGTTACCAGCACGGACGTACCCGCCGACCTTGGCGCCCAAGCCGTCTTCGACTGGGATGGAAACGACAGCTTCTCCATCGAATTCTGGATGCAGGGAGGCAAACCAGACCCTCAAGCCGATGGGGAACCTGAGGTCATTGTCGGCCGGCACAAGGGCAGCGGCGAGCTACACTGGTGGGTGGGTATCTCACACAATGCCGCCAGTCCCGGAGTGGCCGCCTTTTTCATTGGGGACGTTGATACCCCCCGCGAAAATCGGCTGGCGGCAAAGAGCACCACGGTTATCAACGACGGCCATGCCCACCACATCTTGGCCGTGCGCGACGCCGCCGCCCATGAGATCCGCCTTTATGTTGATGGTTTGCTGGAAGCCACCGTCTCCGAGCCTGCCACCCCGGAAAACCCAGCTGAAGACTACCTGTTCGACAACGGCTTCCGCTCAGCCTTGGCCAATTTGACCATCGGGCACATCGAAACCCGGGATGAGGATCCCGAGAAGAATGACTATACGGGAACGCTTCCGTACGGAGGGGTGGCCGTGTATAGCCAGGCCTTGAATGCCGCCGATTTGCTCCTGGTAGCCGACCCGGACGACACGGATACCGCTCGCGCCCAGGTCGTCTGGACGGTCAACGGCGCTCCGCTGTCGACCCCGCCGGAGAATCCTTACGTCTTGCCGCCCCAGCCCAAGGGCACACTAGTCAAAGCCACGGTAACCCTGACCGACCAGTGGGGGGAGCCGTCAGCCACATCGGTCCAGACACCCGATGTTCTGGTTGACAACACGAATCTGACGGCCATGGACGACACCTTGACCACACCCGAGGACATCCCGGTCAGTTACCTGCTGACCGAGCATCCTACCCGTGTCTTTGATGCCGACGGGGATACTCTGACGGTCACCTCGATTATCAGCCTGCCGAACAGCGGCCTCGCAACGGTCCTGCCGAATGGGACCGGTGTGCAGTACGTCCCAAATCAAAACTGGGTCGGCGTGGACAATTTCAAATATAAAGTCGTTGACGGGCGGGGCGGCATGGCCTGGGCGACGGTGGTCGTGACGGTAACCGCCGTCAATGACGCCCCGGTGGCCGGCGACGACACCGCCACGGCCATCGAGGACACCCCCCTGACCATTGCCGCGGCCGACCTGCTTGACAACGATACGGACATCGACAGCACCCCCTTCGTCGATGCGGTCAGTTCCCCGAGCAGCGCCGGCGGCACGGTCCTGCTCCAAGGAACCGACATCTACTACACCCCGCCGGCCAACTTCACCGGCGACGACACCTTCACCTATACCATTAGCGACGGAACCCTGACCGACACCGCCACCGTGACCGTTTCGGTTACCGCCGTCAACGACGCCCCGGTGGCCGGCGACGACACCGCCACGGCCAGCGAAGACACCCAAGCGATCATCCCCGCAGCCGATCTGCTTGCCAACGATTCGGATGTCGACAGCACCCCCGTCGTCCACGCAGTCAGTTCCCCGAGCAGCGCCGGCGGCACGGTCGTGCTCCAAGGAACCGACATCTACTACACCCCGCCGGCCAACTTCGCCGGCGACGACACCTTCACCTATACCATTAGCGACGGAACCCTGACCGACACCGCCACCGTGACCGTTTCGGTGACCGCCATCAATGACGCCCCAGTGGCGGTCGATGACTCGATCCTGAAATCCGTGCACAGCACAGACACGGTAATCGACATCGACACCGCCGAGCTGCTTGGCAATGACCTCGACGTGGATAGCACGCCGGTCGTCTCGGCCGTCAGTGCCATGAGTAATCTGGGCTGGGCCGTGTCCCTTGAGGGTAGCACTATCCACTACAACACGGAAGCGGGCTTCCTCGGGGAGGACAGTTTCACCTATACCATCACGGATGGAGAACTGAGCGATACCGCGACCGTGACCTTGACCGTCCGGCGACGGGTCGAGGTCGAGCTTGCCCTGCATGCAGGTTGGAATATCATTGCTCTGCCGATGATTCCCGACCAGGATGGCGATCCAAGCAAGCTTCTGCGAGAGGCGCCCGAGGTGGATCCGGCATATGTGGCCCCTGTGTGGCAATGGGACGCGACGATCGGCCGCTATCGCCAGGCCACCGCTCTGCAGGCTGGCATCGGATATTGGGTTTACTGCCTGGCCGATGCGGTCGTATCACTTTCGGGGGCTCAATTGGACGATGACATGGTGACCCTGGAGTCAAGCTGGAATTTGCGGGGAGCGACCGGCTACCAGGCCATCAGCGATCTAAACCAAGTTGAGGGGGGCGAGTCTCTGCTCCAAGAGGGGGCAATTTTCAAGTTCAACGGTAACGGAGAATACGAACTGGTAGACAATGGCCTGGAAAAAGGCCAGGGCTACTGGATCTACTCGCCGGAAGGGCAGCAGATTGAGCTGAAACTGAACCAGGACGAGTAGCCTCCACGGCGCCGTCCGCGAAGCATCGAGCGAGACATTCTTAGTCGGAGACCTCAAGCCGGCCCCGCGTGGCCATAACCACGCGGGGTCGGCGTCGGTTATGCACAGCAGGTCCGAGGCGGGTCGTTCTACGGCGACAACCGGAAGTGGAATGGATAGGGCGACTTTGAGGTTGCGTCTCTTCTGGGGACCACTACTGTGTGGGGGTGCTGATCCGGAGCCAGGCTGAGCCCGGCGGCAGCCATGGCAAGTTTCAACCCCCCCTGAGCCCGCTTATGTGTGGAATAGCCGGTATAATCGATCCGCTTCGCCCCCCCACTGCCGCCCTCCTGCGGGGCATGGGCACGCCCTTGGTGCCGCGCGGCCCTGATGACGAGGGCATGCTCATCCGCGATGGCCTGGGCCTCATCCACCGGCGACTGTCGATCATCGACCTGGCCGGCGGGCATCAGCCGATTCTCAACGAGGACGAATCCCTGGCCATCATCTGCAATGGCGAGGTCTACGATTTCCAGGCGCTCCGCGGGCAACTGGAGGGGCGGGGCCACCGCTTCCGAACACACAGCGATTCAGAGGTCATCCTGCATCTCTACGAGGAGAAGGGCCCGGCCTGCGTCGGCGAGCTGAATGGCATGTTCGCCTTCGTCATCGCCCATCTTTCCGGTGGCCGGCTGTTCTTCGCCCGCGACCGCTTCGGGCAGAAGCCATTCTTCTACGCCATGCGGGACGGACGTTTCGCCTTTTCCTCCGGGCCGGCTTCCTTCAAGGCCTTGGATTGGGTGAACCGCGATCTCGACCCGACCGCCATCCACGACTACCTCGAGTATCAGTGCATCCCCTGCCCCCGCTCCATCTACAAGGGCGTCAAAAAGCTGCAACCCGGACATTTCGGGGTCTGGGACAAGGGGCAACTGACGCTGGCTTCCTACTGGCAACCCAATCTGACCGCCTCTTTCCAGGGAACCTACGCGGAGGCGGTCGGTGCGGTGAGGGAAACCCTGGCCCGGGCGGTCAAGCGCCGCCTGGTGGCCGATGTGCCCTTGGGAACCTTCCTGTCCGGGGGCATGGACTCCAGCCTGATTTCGGCCCTGGCCGTCCAGCAGGGAATCGACAAGCTCTCCACCTTCTCCATCGGCTTTCCAGACAAGAAGTACGACGAGCGGCACTACGCCCAGCAGGTGGCCGACCACCTAGGCACCAACCATCACTTCCTGGAAGTGCGCCCCGGCGACTTCGACCACCTGGCCACCGTGGTCGGCTACTACGAGGAGCCTTTCAGCGACGCCTCGATGCTGCCGACCGCCCTGCTCTCGGCCTTCACCCGAAGGCATGTCACCGTCGCCCTCAGCGGCGATGCGGCCGACGAACTTTTCGGGGGCTACTACCGGTACCGGGTCGTTCACTATCTCAGGCTTCTGGCCGTGGCGCCGGCCGCGCTGCGCAGCACGGTCAAAGGCTTGCTGCTGGCTATGCTGCCCCCAAAGGTCGAGGAACGTACGTTCTGGGGGCGCATTCGCCGTTTGGTGGAACTGAGCGACTTGGACGCGCTCGAGCAGTACCTGCAACTGATCAGCCGCTTCCCCGACACCTTGCGTCGTACCGTGTACAGCGACGAAATGAACACGGCCTTGAGGGACTACCGCGGCATCGGCGTGCTGGAGAGCCATTTCCGGGACCGCGGACACTTGGTGAACGCCATCATGGAGCTGGACTGCCGGACCTATCTGCCCGACGATATTCTGGTGAAGGTGGACCGCGCCTCCATGGCCCATGCCCTCGAGGTCCGCAGTCCCTTCCTGGACCCGAACGTGGCCGAATTGGCCCTGAGCCTGCCCTACCACTTCAAGCAATCGGGCCAGCGCCGCAAGAAAATCCTGCACGACGCCTTCGGCTCGCTCCTGCCGCCCGGCATCTTCTCCCGCCCCAAAATGGGCTTCGGCCTGCCGGTGGCCCGCTGGCTACGCCAGGAGTGGGAAGCCCCGGCCAAGGAACTGCTTCTGGATGGCAAGCTGATCCAGACCCTTTTCCGGCGGGACAAACTCGAGCAAATGTTCAATGTTCACTTGGCCTGCCAGGCCGATTACAGCTACCCCCTCTTCGCCCTGATTGTACTGGAACTCTGGCTGAGAGAACAATGATGCTGGGAACTTGGCAGGGGATCTACTTCTGCGAGTGCCGCCGGGCGCGAATAGGGGCCCAATCTACGGAGGGCTTTCCGCGCTACGTGCTTAGCAGTCCCTGCATTCGCTGGGCCGCTCAGGCCTCGCTCTGCCTTACCCCGCAAACGGGCATTGGCAATTGCCAAATCGGCATTATCGTGTCTTTCACCCAACCTCCAATTTCCAGTTTCCAATTTCAAGCTTCAAACCACCCATGATCATCGGCACCGGCATTGACCTGATCGAAACCGCCCGCCTGGCCCGCACCCTCGAACGCCATGGCGACCGTTTCCTCGACCACATCTACACCCGAAACGAGCAGGATGCCGCACCGGAAAGCCCGGCTGGCCGCACCGCCTATTTCGCCGGTCGCTGGGCCGCTAAGGAAGCCCTGGCCAAAGCCCTGGGCACCGGCATCGGCCAAGAGTGCGCCTGGACCGACATCGAGGTCAGCAACGGCGCCCAGGGCAGGCCGTTTCTCCGCCTCGGCGGCGCCGCCGCCCAAACCGCCGTACGCTTAGGGGCCGGCTCCATCCACCTGAGCATCACCCACGAAAAGCACTACGCCTGCGCCCAAGTCATCATCGAGAACGCATAGCAGCCGCAGATTTTATGCTAATATGCATTTGCCGTTTAAAGCCTGACGGGATACGGTAGGCGGCGAAGCACAAGCCATCATCGAGGACGGTCCGTTGAAGCTCCAGGTCATCTGCATCGGCAACGAAATATTGCTGGGACACACGTTGAACACCAACTTGGCGTTCATCGGAGCCTGCCTGCAGGAGTGCGGCTATGTGATCGAGCGCGAAGTCTGCATACCCGACACGGCCGAGGCCATCGCCGGGGCCTTGACCGAGGCGCTCGCGCAAGCGGACGTGGTCATGACCGTGGGAGGCCTGGGGCCAACCCTTGACGACCTGACCCGCCCGGTCGTGGCCGAGACTCTGGGCATGCCGCTGAAGTTTGATCCGGAGGTCATGGAGGCCATCGAGCGCTACCTGGCCGACCGGCATGTCACGGTCCCCTGTGCCGCCATGGAGCGGCAGGCCATGGTTCCGGAGGGCGCGGAGGCCATACCCAACGCCCACGGCACCGCGCCGGGACTCTGGTGCCCCACCTCCGGCAAGCTGGTCATCCTGTTTCCAGGACCGCCGCGGGAGATGCATCCGATGCTTCAGACGCTTGTCCTGCCCCGCCTCCAGGCGCGATTTCCCCGCCACACCGTCAGTCGCACCATCAAGACCTGCGGCGTTCCCGAGTCCACCCTGGCCGAGCAGGTCGAAGCCTTTTTGACGGCCTATCCGCAGGTCGCGCCCGCCTACTGCGCCCGGCCCCACATGGTCGATGTCCGCCTGACCGCCGCCGCCCAGGCCACCGGCGACCTCGAAGCCGCCGCCGCCGGCCTCGTTGCAGCCCTGGGCCGGACCGTCATGTCCACGACCGACGAGTCCCTGCCGGCCGCGGTCGGGCGCCTGCTCAGGGAACAAAATTTGACCCTGGCCACGGCCGAGTCCTGCACAGGCGGGGGGATCGCCGCGGCCATCACCGATGTGCCCGGCTCGTCCGACTATTTTTGCGGGGCCGTGGTGACCTATGCCAACGAATGGAAGGCAAACCTGCTGGGCGTGCGCCAGGAGACGCTCGATCAGCACGGGGCCGTCAGCGAGGAAACCGCCGCGGAAATGCTGGACGGATTGCTGAAACGCTATCATGTTGATGCCGGCATCGCGGTCACCGGCATCGCCGGGCCATCGGGGGGGACGGCCGAAAAACCGGCCGGTCTGGTTTACATCGCCACCGGCATTGGCCGCCGCCGCCAGGTCGAAGGCCGCGTTTTGCCAGGCAATCGCCGGGCGGTGCGGGAACGGACCGAAACCCTGGCTCTGAACCAACTGCGACTGCAGCTGATGGAACGCTGACCAATCGTGACTCAACACCCATTTCAACCGTCAACCCCAACCTGGAGCTGATCATGGCAAACAACAAAACAAATGCCAACGACACGCGGGACAAGAATCTGCAACTGGCCATCAGCCAGATCGAAAAGGAGTTCGGGCAAGGCAGCATTCGCCGCCTGGGCGACACCACCCACGAAAACATTCCCATCATCAGCACCGGCGCCCTCTCCCTGGACATCGCCCTGGGCATCGGCGGAATCCCGCGAGGCCGCATCACCGAAATCTATGGACCGGAGTCCTCCGGTAAGACCACGCTCTGTCTCCACGTGATCGCCAACGCCCAGAAGGCCGGCGGCGTCTGCGCCTTCATCGACACCGAGCACGCCATGGATCCCCAGTACGCCGGCGTGATCGGAGTCAACACCTCCGACATGCTTGTCTCCCAGCCGGACTGCGGCGAGGACGCCCTGAACATTGCCGAAACCCTGGTCCGCAGCAACGCGGTGGACGTGCTGGTGATCGACTCGGTGGCCGCTCTGGTGCCGCGGGCCGAAATCGAAGGACAGATGGGCGACACCCACGTGGGCCTGCAGGCCCGCCTCATGTCCCAGGCTCTGCGCAAACTGACCGCCATCATCTCCAAAAGCCGGACCGCGGTCATCTTCACCAACCAGATCCGCGAAAAGATCGGCGTGATGTTCGGCAACCCCGAAACCACCCCCGGCGGCCGCGCCCTCAAGTTCTACTCCTCGGTCCGCATCGAGATCCGCCGCGCCGCCAGCATCAAAACCCCGGCAGGGGATATCCTCGGAAACCGGGTC
>JBFJXC010000073.1:0-11939 GCA_041623325.1 Lentisphaeria bacterium
GACCTCCGACATCGCCGGTGACGGCACCACCACCGCCACGGTCCTGGCCCAGGCCATGATCAAGGAAGGCCTCCGCAACGTCGCCGCCGGCGCGAACCCGACCATGCTGCAGCGCGGCATGCAGTCGGCCGTCGAGCGCGTCGTCGAGGCCATCGGCACGATGGCCCGTGACATCGAGACCCAGGAGGAGATCACCAACGTCGCCTCCATCTCGGCCAACAACGACCCTGGCATCGGCGAGGTCATCGCCGAGGCGATGGACAAGGTCGGCAAGGACGGCGTGATCACCGTCGAGGAGTCCCAGACCTTCGGTCTGGAGCTCGACTTCGTCGAGGGCATGCAGTTCGACAAGGGCTACATCTCGCCCTACTTCATCACCGACCCCAAGACGATGGAGACGGTGTTCGAGGACGCGCACATCCTGATCTACGAGAAGAAGATCACCAACCTGCAGGATCTGCTGCCCCTGTTGCAGAAGGTCGCCCAGGAAGGCAAGCCGTTCCTGATCATCGCGGAGGACATCGAGGGCGAGGCTTTGGCCACCCTGGTGGTCAACAAGCTGCGCGGGACTCTGAATGTGGCCGCCGTCAAGGCCCCCGGCTTCGGCGATCGCCGCAAGGCCATGCTGGAAGACATCGCTATTTTGACCGGTGGCACCTGCGTGACTGAGGACATCGGCATCAAGCTGGATTCGGTCACGGTCGACCAGCTCGGCCGCGCCAAGCGCGTGACCATCGACAAGGAGTCCACCACCATCGTCGAAGGCAACGGCAGCGCCAGCAGCATTGCCGGCCGGGTCCATCAGCTCAAGCGGCAAATCGAGGAGACCACCTCGGACTACGACCGCGAGAAGCTGCAGGAGCGTCTGGCCAAGCTGGCCGGCGGTGTGGCCGTGATCAACGTCGGCGCGGCGACCGAGACCGAGATGAAGGAAAAGAAGGCCCGCGTGGAGGACGCCCTTCACGCCACCCGCGCTGCGGTTGAGGAAGGCATTGTCCCCGGCGGCGGCGTCTCCCTGATCCGTGCAGCCAGCAAGGCCCTGGCCGATCTGGCGGCCGAGGACGACGAGGCGATCGGCGTGGAAATCATCCGCCGCGCGGTCGAAGAGCCGCTGCGGCAGCTGGCCAACAACGCCGGTCTGGAAGGCTCCATCGTTGTTCAGGAGGTCAAGAAGCACTCCGGCAACCACGGCTTCAATGCGGCCGACAATACTTATGTGGACATGCTGAAGGCTGGCATCATCGATCCGGCCAAGGTGGAGCGTTCGGCTCTGCAGAACGCCGCCTCCGTGGCGGGACTGCTGCTGACCACCGAATGCATCGTGACTGAAATTCCGAGCAAGGAGCCGGCCCCGCCCATGGGCGGTGGCATGGGCGGCATGGGCGGAATGGGTGGCATGGGCGGCATGATGTAAGGTCCGTCAATCCATCCCGGGTTCTGCCGGTCCACACCAGGACCGGCAGGGCCAGTCCTTTATAAGCACCCTTCTGGCGAGGGGTGCTTTTCTCTTGCGCTCTATGCAAGTCCTGCTACATTAAACCTTTTTGCAGTAAAATGGACCGTCAAAACTGACGCTTGCCAGTTGGGACACGACAATGGGAAACTTTATCTTTCTTGGCCCCCCAGGGGCTGGTAAAGGGACGATGGCGGCGATTCTGACCCAGGAATGCGGCTACGCCCACATTTCCACGGGTGATATCCTGCGTGCGGAAATCAAGCAGGGCACCGAGCTTGGCCGTCAGGTCAAGCAATGCATCGAGGGGGGGCATTTGGTGCCGGATGAGCTGGTTGCCGAGATTGTGGCCGACCGCCTTGCCGAACCGGAACTGGCCGGGAAAGGCTTGGTTCTGGACGGCTATCCGCGGACGGTGCCCCAGGCACAATTGTTGGAGGCGACCCTGGCGAAAATCGGCCTTGAGCTGTCGGCGGTGGTTCTTTTTGAGGTCGGGCAGGATCTGTTGTTGAAGCGCTTGACCTCCCGGCGGGTGTGCAGCGCGTGCCGTGCCGTTTACAACCTCGTCTATGGACCGCCCCGGCAGGAGGGGGTTTGCGACGCCTGCGGGGGCGAGGTGATCCAGCGGGCGGACGACAGTCTGGAGACGGCCCGGGAGCGTCTGGAAGTGTACGAGGAGCAGACCAAGCCGCTGATCAGGTACTACCAGGGCAAAGGACTTCTGGTGCGCGTCCTGGCCAATCAGGATAAAGACATGAATTTCCTCGCCCTGCGCGAGGCGTTGAAGGCGAAGCTATGACGCGGCAACAGGTTGTGGTGCATACGGCATCGGAAATCGCCGGCATTCGGGAAGCGGCGCAATCGACGGCCCGTGTTCTGGAGCAGTTGAGCCAGGCGGTTGTGCCTGGTATGACGACTTTGCAGTTGGACCAGCTGGCTGGCCGACTGATCCAGGAAACCGGCGGCACCAGCGCGTTTTACAACTATCATGGCTTCCCGGGACAGATTTGCATCTCCGTCGACGATGTGGTGGTTCATGGAATCGGGAACCCCGCCTTGGTGATTCAGCCAGGTCAGCTGGTCAGCATCGATGTGGGTGTGCGCTTGGGCAAGTTCGTGGGCGATTGCGCCACCACGGTTTGCGCCGGGGGCTGTCCAAGTCCTCAAGCCCAGCGCCTGATGGCGGCCACACGGCAAAGCTTGGAAGCCGGAATCGCGGCCGCTCGGGCCGGGGCCTATGTCAGCGACATCGGCCGCGCGGTTGAGCCGGTGGCCCGGGCCGGGGGCTTTACAGTGGTCAGGGACTTCGTCGGCCACGGCTGCGGCGGCGATCTGCACGAGCCGCCGGAGGTTCCGAATTTTTCCCAGCCCCGCCGCGGCCCCAAGCTGGTTCCGGGCATGGTTTTGTGCATTGAGCCGATGGTTAACGCCGGTGGCGCCAATGTTTTTGTAGAAGACGACGGGTGGACCGTGCGTACTGCCGATGGCGGTCTGTCCGCTCATTTCGAACACATGGTCCTGATTACCAAGGACGAACCGGAGATCCTCACGTGGCGAAGGACACCCTCAAAGTAGAGGGAGTGGTCAAGGAACTGCTCCCCAACACCATGTTCCGGGTGGAACTGGAGAATGGTCATGAAATTCTGGCCCACATCAGTGGCAAGATGCGCCTGCACTTCATTCGCATCCTGCCCGGTGACGGTGTGACCGTGGAAATGTCGCCCTACGATTTGACCAAAGGGCGCATCACCTACCGGAAGAAGTGAGTCCGGGCACTTTCTGCCTGCTCGGGCTTGATCGCGACCGAACAGTCGCTATGTTAGCCGTTTGTGTGTATATCCTTGAACAGCCGCGGAGGCTGGCGTTGCTCATTCCCCTGGCTATACCACAAGCATTGTGTTGAAAACCCAGTAACGAAGAGTGCAGAATCATGAAAGTTCGAGCTTCCGTCAAACGGATGTGCAACGATTGCCGCGTAATCAAGAGACACGGCATTGTTCGGATTATCTGCTCTAACGGTCGTCACAAGCAGCGTCAAGGCTGACGTGGCGTTGCTGTGGATAAGTTTGAGACTAACCTGAACGATTTATAAGCAGGAAAGACCCGAAAAATGCCCAGAATTCTCGGTGTAGATATTCCAGGTAAAAAGCGTCTTGACATCGCCCTGACTTACATCTACGGCATCGGCCGCCCCCGGGCTGTCGAGATCTGCGCCAAGGCCAACTTGGATCCGTCGATGAAAGCCAGCGATCTGTCCGATGCCAGCATCGGCACGATTGTCCAGATGCTCCAGGAGCAATATTCGGTAGAAGGCGACCTGCGTCGCGAAGTCGCCCAGAACATCCGCCGCCTGATCGCGGTGGGATCCTATCGTGGCTCCCGGCATCGGCGCGGCCTTCCGGCCCGCGGCCAGCGGACCAAGACCAATGCCCGTACCCGCAAGGGTGGCAAGAAGACGGTCGGGGCCATTCGTGACCGCGCCGCCCGTAAGATGGCGAACAAGTAGGCCATCGGTCTGTATCAGTTCAATTAAACTTTATAAGAGTTCATACTCAAGGAGACCGGATCCATGGCTGATGAAGTCCTTGGTGCTGACAGCGCGGTCGAAAGTGCTGTTGAGCCGGTTAAGAAACGGGCTTGGAAAGGCAAAGGCCGCCATGTGCCCAGTGGAATCGCTCACGTGGAAGCCACCTTCAACAACACGAAGGTGACCATCACGGATATGAGCGGCAATATGATTGCCTGGAGCAGCGCGGGCCGCCTTGGCTACAAGGGATCCCGCAAGAGCACGTCCTACGTGGCCCAGTTGGTGGGTGCCGACTGCGTCAAGCGCGCCCAGACCTTCGGGTTGCGCGAAGTCGAGATTCGCGTCAAGGGCCCGGGGTCCGGACGCGAATCCGCCGTGCGGGGCATTGTTGGCGCGGGAGTTGAGGTGGCCGTTCTGAGAGACGTCACGCCGATTCCCCACAACGGCTGCCGCCCCCCGAAGCGTCGGCGTGTCTAATCTGAACGGGATTAGGACACGGTCGGTTTTCAGTTTGGCAAGCAGTCGCTTGCGCTTAACGGGAACACTAGGAGGGTAATATGCCGGGTGTTGAAACACAATTTAATATGCCGTCGGCGGTCAAGGTTGACGAAGCCACGGCAACATCCACGTATGCCAAGATCGTCGCCGAACCTTGGGAAAAAGGCTTTGGGCACACGATCGGCAATGCCTTGCGCCGCGTGCTTCTTTCCTCGTTGGAAGGGGTGGCGGTCTCGGCGGTGCGGATCGACGGAGTGGCGCATGAGTTCAGCGCCATCGACGACGTGGTTGAGGACGTGACCGAGATCATTCTCAACCTGAAGCGCTTGCGGCTGCAGTGCGAGGGTGAAGTGCCCCGCACCCTGGAGCTGCTGGCCGACAAGGCGGGTCAGGTGACGGCCGGTTGCATCCGCGAGGATGGCGTGACCACGGTGCTGAATCCGGAGTTGGTGATCTGCACGCTGTATCAGGATCGTCCGCTGCGCATGGAGATTGAAATCGCCCGCGGCCGCGGCTATTTGCCGGCCGAGGAGAACAAGAGCGAAGAGCATCCGATCGGCGTGATTCCGGTCGATTGTCTGTTCAGTCCGGTCCAGCGGGTGCGCTATGATGTGCAAGCCTGCCGCGTCGGACAACGGACGGACTACGATCGTCTGGACCTGGAGATCTGGACGGACGGTCGCATCGACCCCAAGGAAGCTTTGCGCCAGTCGGCCGTGCTGCTGCGGGACCACTTGAGCGTCTTCGTCGAGGAGGAGGAGGAAGGCCCGGCCATCCAAATCGCCACCGCCGAAGACCGCGAGCTGCTGCAGAAGCTGTGCCTGAGCGTCAACGAGCTTGAGCTGTCCGTGCGGGCGAAAAATTGCCTGAACAATGCCCAGATTCGGGTGCTCGGGGAGCTGGTCGAGAAGGTCGAAGCGGACATGCTGAAGTATCGCAATTTTGGCAAAAAGTCGCTGGACGAAATCAAAGCCAAGTTGATTGAACTCGGTCTGGGCCTGGGCCTGACTCTGAAGGATGAAGTCCGCGCCGCTCTGTATGAGCATATTGAGAGCATGGATAAGGATTGAGATAAATGCGCCACCGGAAACATACGTTCAAGGTAGGTCGTGATTCCGCCCACCGGAAGGCTTTGCTGGCCAACCTGGTCTGCAGCCTGTTCGAGACGGGTCGGATTGAGACGACGCTGGTCAAGGCCAAGGAAGCCCGGCGCTTGGCGGAAAAGATGATCACCAAGGGCAAAAGCGGCACCTTGCACGACCGCCGGACCGCCATCGCCGCTCTGGGTCAGCCCGATGTTGTGGGCAAGCTCTTCAGCGAGATTGCACCGCAGTATCAGGACCGCCAGGGCGGGTACACCCGGATTCTGAAGCTGGGTCGCCGGATTGGGGACGCAGCCGAGATGAGCCTGCTGGAGCTGGTGACCGAGCCGGTTGCCGGCCAAGCGGCTGTCGAGACGGCTGTCCAAGCCAGTTCAGAGACGGAAGCGTCCGACTCTTAAGTGGATTCTTCGCAAGGCGGTACCGGCTGGTACCGCCTTTTTTTTGCAGTTTTATTCCCGCCCGATGGCACAAGCGAGGCCAAGCTGTGAAAACCAACCCCTCCCAAGGCGCCCCGCAAGCCGGTCAGCTCCTGAACGGCTTCAGGGTAACCAAGGTGACTCCGATGCCCGAGCTGCGCCTGGTGGCCTACCAGGCCATCCACGAATACAGCGGGGCCCGTCTGTTGCATCTGCATTGCCCCGAAGATGCGGAAAATCTGTTTGCCATCGGCTTCCGCACCCCGCCGACCGACGATTGCGGCACCCCCCACATTCTTGAGCATTCGGTCTTGTGCGGCTCCCGCAAATTCCCGGTCAAGGATCCTTTTGTCGAGATGCTCAAGATGAGCATGGCCACCTTCATCAACGCCATTACCTATCCGGACCGGACCATATTCCCGGTGGCCAGCAACGTCAGGCAGGACTTTTTCAACCTCGCCGATGTCTATACCGACGCCGTTTTTCATCCCGATCTGTCGCCCATGACCCTCAAACAGGAGGGGCACCATTTCGATTTCGCCCGCAGCGGGGATCCGGAGACGCCGCTGGTCATCAAGGGGATTGTCTATAATGAGATGCGCGGGGCCTATTCGGATCTGGATTCTCTGATCGACCGCTACTCACAGCGGGGACTGTTCCCAGACTCGATCTACGGGTTGGACTCAGGAGGGGACCCGGAGGCCATCCCCGATCTAGGCTACGAGCAGTTCAAATCCTATTATGAACAGTATTACCACCCCTCCAACTCCTACATTCTAGTTTACGGCGATATCGGCACCGCCGACCAGACCTCTTTCTTGGACGTGCGGCTTCGGGAATGCCCGCCGGCCAGGACCTTGGACACGGCCATAGCCCCCCAAAAACTCTGGGCGGCGCCCCGGGAGGTCCGGCATTCCTACCCGATCGACCGCCGCGACAGCACCGCTCGCAAGAGCGCGGTCACGCTGAACTGGATCGTGGGGCATGTGGACGATCCGATCAAAGACATGGGCATGGAGGTTTTGGAGCGGCTTCTGCTTGGCAATGCCGGGGCGCCGTTGCGCAAGGCGCTGGTCGATTCCAAACTTGGGGAGGACTTGTCCGATTCCGGCTACAGCAACGGTTCGATGGAAAACACCTTCCACGTGGGCTTGAAGGGGACGGACCCGGAGCGCAAGGACGAGATTGTCAACCTGATCCTCAACGTGCTGAAGGAGAGGGCCGAGAAGGGCTTCAGTTCCGAACAAGTGGAGATGGCCTTCCAGCAACTGCAGTATGCACACCGAGAAATCCAGTCGATGTACCCGTTGCGGTTGATGAGCTGGGTCTACAATGCCTGGATATATGACTTGGATCCCCTGACCTTCCTGCGTGCCGGCTGTCATTTGGACGAACTCTACCGGCGCTGCAAGGAAAACAGCGGCTTCTTTTCGGAGCTGATCCGCACCGCTTTGCTTGACAACCCGCATCGCTTGACTGGGGTGTTCGTGCCCGAACCCGGACTGCAGCAGCAGCGCGATCAGGCCCTGACGGCCAGGCTGGCCAGCAGGAAGGAGGCTTTCAGCGCGGCGGATTTGGCCAGGCTGGCGGCCGAAGCGACCGAATTGGAGGCGGCCCAGAGCAAACCGAACACCCCCGAGGCGATCGCCACTCTTCCGCAGCTGCAACTCCGCGACCTGCCAGCCAGACCCAAGCGGATTCCGGCCCAGGTGACCCAGCTTGACGAGGCCGTTAGCCTGCTGACGACCGATGTCTTCGCCAACGGGGTTAACTACCTGACCTTGGCATTCAGCCTGAGCGGCCTTCCCCACGATCTGTGGGACTATGTGCCGTTATTCTGCTACACCTTTACCCGGCTGGGAACCGGTCGCCAGGACTACGCGGCCCTGTCCGAGCGAATCGCCGGGCACAGTGGCGGCATTTCAGCATCCACTTTCGCGGCCTCCGATGCCCTGGATCCCACCCGGTCGGTGACGTGTATTTCGATCCACGGCAAGGCCTTGGACCGTAATTTCTCGACTATGACCGGCATCGTTCAAGACATTCTGACCGGCCTTGACTACGCCGACCAATCGCGCTTGAAGGATGTCCTGTTGCAGCTGCGCGTGCGTCAGCAGTCCGGGGTGATCCCCTCCGGTCATCATTTTGCCGCCAGCCACGCCGGCCGCGGTCTGTCCCCATTGGCCGCGCTAGAAGAACGCTGGGGGGGGCTGCCCCAAGTGCGCCTGGCCGGGTTGCTGGCCGGGGATTTCGATTCCCATGTCGAGAGCCTTTGTTTGAAACTGGCCCGGATACGCGACTTTCTGCTGAGCTCGCCCCGGCTTCTGGTCGGTTTCACGGGCACTCCCCACTTGCGGGACACGGCCGCTGGCTGGCTCCAGTCCATGACGGCGCAGTTTTCCTTGGGCAGTCTCCAGAGCGGCCCGGACTTGCCAATCTGGCAATCGGCATCCGGTTTGCACGAAGGGCTGGCCATGCCTGCGGACGTGGCCTTCTGCGCCAGCTGCATGCCGGCGCCCCATCTGTCCTCTCCCGAATCGTTGCCTCTGCAACTTTTTTCGCAATTGCTGACCTTCGACTACTTGTGGGACCGCATTCGCGTAAAGGGCGGCGCCTATGGGGCTCAGAGTTCCTACAGCGCCGGTGCCGGTCTGTTCAGTCTGCTGTCTTACCGGGATCCCGAAATCGCCGGGACTCTGAAGGTTTACCAGGAGGTGCTGCAGTATGCGGAGCGCACGCACTGGTCGGCCCAGGAAATCGAGCGGGCGGTCATCAGCTGCGCCAAGGAAGACGAAAAGCCGATCCGGCCGGCTATGGCCCTGGCAAAGTCCATGGCCCGGCACTTGACCCGCCTTAGCGACGAGGTCCGGGATGCCCGCCGGCAGGCGCTGCTGGCCGTGGACGCCGACGCCGTCAAGGCGGCCGCCGTGGCCCAATTCCGGACCAACCTTTCCAAGGCCAATTTCTGCACACTGGCCAGTCGCGAAGCCCTTGAAGAGGCCAGTGCGGCCATGTCGCGGCCATTGACCATTGAGAACGTGATCCTCTAAACGTGGCACCGCCGCCGACGGATTGGCCGGTGCCTGAACTGGAGAAGCGCAATATGAACACCCCGCGTTGCCTGGCCGTCCTACTGGCATGGGCGATCCTCAGTACCGCCCCGGCTTTCGCCTTTTTCTGGAAAAAAACCGAGAAGGCGGATCCGAATCCGTCTCCGGCGCCCGCCTCCATCTTTTCGTCCAAGCACCCGGTACAATCCACTCAGCGGGCACCCATGTCCCTGGAAAAAGTCACCAAGCTGGCCAAGGATGGCAATGCCGAGGCGCAGTCGACCCTGGGACAGATGTATTTTTACGGGGAGGGGGGCCTGAAGCAGGACCTGAAGAAGGCCGCCATGTGGTATCGGCGTGCTGCGGACCAGGGCCTTCCCAAGGCTCAGTTCAACATCGCCGTCTGCTACGAGGCTGGATACGGGGTGCGCCAGGATTCGGAGCAAGCCCTCGAGTGGTATATACGGGCCGCGGATAACAACCTGATGGAAGCCCAGGTGAATGCGGCCCTGACCTTTGCCGAGCGGAAGGAGTTTGCCAAGGCCCTGCACTATTTTCGTCTGGCGGCGGAGGCGGACAACCTGGGCGCCATGCGCCAGGTGGGGATTTACTTGAGGGATGGCAAAGGAACCGAGGCCGATGCGGTCGGCGCTATCCGTTATTTTCGCCGGGCCTCGCTGGGGGGGGATGCCCAGTCGCAGCTGATCCTGGCGGACTGCTATGGAAAGGGATTTGGGGTCAAGCAAGATTATCAGGAGATGCTCAAGTGGTTGTGGCTGGCCGCCGAGAACGGCAGCGCCGAGGCCCAGACCCGAATCGGCTACTGTTTTGCGGAGGGCATCGGCCAGGCCCGCAATCCGGACTTGGCCTTTAAATGGTATCAGCAGGCCGCCCAGGCCGGCTATGCGCCCGCCCTGGTTGCCTTGGGAAACTGCTATTTGACCGGGGCTGGGACGGCGCAAAGCCATCAACAGGCGTTTCTGAACTTCAAACGAGCCGCGGACCTGAACGACCCTCTCGGGCAGTTCAGTCTGGGCGTCTGCTACGCCCTGGGCCGTGGGGTGGAGAAGAACCCCGTTTCGGCGTTCCGATGGCTGGAACGGTCGGCCAGGCAGGGATATGCCCTGGCCCAGTACAACCTGGGTGCCTACTACGAAGAGGGCCTTGGCATTGCCCCCGATGCGGCCCAGGCTTTTGCCTGGTATCGCGCCGCGGCCGAGCAGGGCAACCCCAAGGCTCTGGGCGCCCTAGGCCGCTGCTATCTGCTGGGCATCGGCACCGAGGTCAACCGGCAGAAGGCTCGGCAGCACTTGCTCCGGGCGGCTGAAAAGGGCGATTTGGAAGCGGCAGAGATGCTGCGCACCCATTTGGCGCAGTAGGGCGGGGTAAGGGGGTGCATTGGGTCACTCCCCTGCCGGCTGCCCGGATTGTTTGGAGGGGGTTAGGAAGACGAGGGTGACGGTCCCGATCTGGATGATGTCGCCATTGTTGAGCAAGGCGCAGTGGGCCTTGCGCCCGTTGATGTAGATTCCGTTGGTCGAATGCTCGTCCAGGACGATCCACTCGCCGTCTTTGAAGAAGATCCGCAGATGCCGTCTGGAGATGTAGGGGCAGGTCAGGGGAAGTTCGCAGGTTTTGTCCGCCCCGACCACCATGAACTCGCGCAGGCGAACCAGGCGTTTCCCGGATAGGTCTTTGACCAGCAGGCAGGGGCCGTCGCCGGGAGCGGCTTTGTCCTTCATGTCCGCCAACAAGGAGCGGATCAGGCTCAGACGCTCCTTGAAATGGGGGGGCGGCATGTGCATGGCTACGGTTTGTTCGAGGCGAATGTGATCCATCCGGGAAGGCCTTGTCTTGTTCATTTCACATCCTCCCATTCATGTTTCAAGTGTCGGATCTCGTTCTTGACCAGCCGGGCAACCCGGTTCCGGTGTTGATAAACGCTGTTGGCTTCGATGCCCAGAGCCTCGGCCACTTGGCCAGGCGACCAATTCTCCATCGTGGACAGTTCGAACGAACGAAAAGTCTTGGGATGGACTTTTACTCGGACACGCTCCAGGGCCTGCCGCATGAGGTTCTGCTTCCAATGCGCCTTCCACTCCAGGGCCGGATGCACATTGGCCGTGTCTTCGACCTGCCCGACGATGTCTGGGCAGCCGTTGGAACTCGGCAGGAGAGTCTGCATTTTTCTCCAGCGCCGGAAGCTGTCGCAGATTCGGCTGTTGACCACACGCAGCAAGAAGGTGCGAAACTGGCCTCGTCCGGGGTCGTACAGGAAATCAACCATGGTCCGCATCAGGCAGACAAAGGTGTCTTGAATCACTTCCATGGTTTGCTCGTGGTTGCATCCTCTGTCCTGGCAGTAGCCCGTGATCAGAGGGGTGTAAAAAGCATAGAAGCGATCCCAAGCGTCCTGGTCGGCCGTGTCCTGAAGGCGGCCGAGCAAGGTCATGGATGTCTGCTCATTCATATGGTTTTCTCGTTCCCTTTTATCTGAGGATGGCCAAATCGTCCGGTCCGATCTGCGCCCCGGCTTTGGAGGGCAGCAGTTGGACGCGGCAGCGGTTTTCCTGGATCTGGCTGACTTCCCCCTGCAGCCATTGGCCTTGCCAGTGGATGGGAGCCGCATAGTCCGGATCGGCGGCTTTGCCGCTGACAAAGAGGAACCGCATGCCCGGCACAATCTGGGCATGTCGGCCAAGCGGGATATCGACCACTCCCCCCTGGCGGTCGATGACACGGCTCGAAACCGCAGGGAGACGCTGTTTGAGCTTCTGGGCCAGCCCGGAGACCTGGTGGCGGATATGCTCATCCTGGAGACTCGAGAAGTGCACGTCGGTGGTGGCAATGATTCGTCCGCTGGCAGCATCCACGATCGAGACGACGAAGTCC
>JBFJXC010000074.1:0-11901 GCA_041623325.1 Lentisphaeria bacterium
CCATGTCGTCGGCCAGAATGTAGACAATGTTCGGTTTCATCTCGTTCACCTCATTGGCATGCGGACAGTACCCCGAACCCTAGACCCGCCCCGGCCCGGCCGCCATTGGCCCCAATCGCCAATAGTGGTATGTTTTAACCAAAAACGACCGGGGCAACTCGCGCCGCGTCTTCCCAAACGGAGGCAAGCATGATCCTTGAACAACTGCTCGTCAGCCCACCCTCGACGGCCGCCATGGTGGTAAATTTGCGCAAGCCCGGCCCCACCCCAGTCTACCGGATCGGAGACATGTGGAGCCTGAACCTCTACGACCAGGAAGGGACCGTGCGCTTCCCCGGCCTGGGCCGGAAAAGCCACCTGCACCCCGGCACCATCTGCCTCATGCCTCCTGGACTGCGGCGCTCCTTTTGCTTCGGCACCAAAGGGCTGCAGCGGGTGGCCCACTTCAGGATCACACCACCCGTGGATAGTCCTCAGCCAGTCCCGTCCATCCTCCAATCCCCTCCTGGCGAACGCCGACTCCTGCAGCTGTTCGACGAAGCGCTCTCCCACTTCCCCTCCCAGCCGCGCCGGGCTGACGCGCTGCTGTGGAACATCCTGTGGCGGATTGCCGATTTATCCCAGGCGGACGCCGCCGACCGCCGCCAGTCAGGCCTACCCCCTACCCTTAAGACAGCGGTGACCTACATCGAGCAGAGACTGGCCGAGCCCCTGTCGGTCCAGGCCGTGGTCGAACATGCGGGCCTCTCCCACACCCACTTGGCCCGGCTCTTCCATCAGCACTGCGGCACCAGCATCGTCGGTTACCTCAAAGCCAGAAGAATGGCACTGGCCGAACACCTGCTGCTGGAAACCGACATGCCCATCAAAGAAATTGCCTGGGAGACAGGCATTGCCGACCTGCAGTTCTTCAACAAAACCGTCAGAAAGCGATTCGGTCTCTCCCCGCGCCGCCTCAGGCAAGCACAGGGCAAAGGCCGCGGCACACCCTGACTATAAAATAAGAGCCGGGCGCGATGGCCGCGCCCGGCTCTGGAGTGGTCTGATGCTTCTAGCGCTCAGCCGCGCTCGCCGACGTTGACGTAGTGGCGCAACTGGGGGCCGGTGTAGATCTGGCGCGGCCGCTGGATCTTGAACTGAGGATCCGTGCGGGATTCCTTCCACTGGGCAATCCAGCCCGGCAAGCGGCCCAGAGCAAACATCACCGTGAACATGTTGGTGGGGATGCCGATGGCCCGATAGATGATTCCGCTGTAGAAGTCCACGTTCGGATACAGACTGCGCTGCACGAAATACTCGTCGTTCATCGCCCGTTCCTCCAGCTGCATGGCCAAACTCAGCAGCGGATCGTCCCGATCCAGCACTCTCAGGACCTCGTGGCAGGTCTGCTTGATCACTTTGGCGCGCGGATCGTAGCTCTTGTACACCCGGTGGCCGAAACCAAAGAGGCGGAAGGAATCGCTCTTGTCCTTGGCCCGGGCGATGGCCGCATCGATGTTGCCGCCGTCGCGCTGGATTTCCTCCAGCATCTCGATCACCTTCTGGTTGGCTCCGCCATGCAGCGGCCCCCAGAGAGCGGATATGCCGGCCGAAATGGCCGCGTACATGTTGACCTGGGCACTGCCCACCAGGCGCACCGCCGTGGTGGAGCAGTTCTGCTCATGGTCGGCATGCAGAATCAACAGCACGTTCAACGCCTTGACGATCTCCGGCTTGATCTCGTAATTCTGCACCGGCGAGGAGAACATCATGTTCAGGAAGTTCTCGCAGTAGGTCAGATCGTGGCGGGGATAGACAAACGGCTCCCCGATCGACTTCTTGTAGGAGAAGGCGGCAATGGTGCGCATCTTGGACAGCAGCCGGGTGGTGGTGATGTCGATCTCCTCGTCGGGATTGTCCACCGACAATTCCGGATAAAAGCTTGAGAGGGACACGACCATGGCCGACAGGATCGCCATGGGGTGGGCGTGCTCGGGATAGTTGTAGAAGAAGTGCCGCATGTCCTCGTGAATCATGGCGTGACGATTCATCAGCTTGGAGAAATGCTGCCGCTCCTTGTCCGTCGGCAGGCTTCCATGCACCAGCAAATAGGCCACCTCGGTAAAGTTGGAACTAGCCGCCAGCTCCTCGACCGGATATCCCCGGTAGCGCAACACCCCTTCCTCCCCGTCCAGATACGTAATGTCGCTCTTGCAGGAGCCGGTGTTCACAAACCCGTAGTCCAGGGTGATCGCCCCGGTTTCCTTGCGCAGCGCGCTGATATCCAGCGCACGCTCCCCCTCGGAGCCTTCGAACATGGGAAGCGCGTACGTCTCGTCCCCAATTCGCAGTTCGGCATCGGCTATTTTCTTGATTCCAACCATTCGCATTCCTTTTTATTTTTCGCCATCTGAGAGGCGACTACTTTACTCAGATTCGGGCGAAAGGCAAGATGGACACGGTTTGCCTTGGGTTAATTGAGCCTTGCACCCGCCCCATGGGCATGTATGGTCTCGGCTTCATTGAACCACCACCAACCAAAGCATAGGCTCTGCACACATGAGCGACACGGATCAACTCGTCCCCCATCCGCTAGTCGAAGCCCTCCCGCTGATGACGCCGGAAGAGTACCAGCAACTCAAGCACGACATGGACATCAGCGGCCAGCAGGAGGCCATCGTCCTGTTCGAGGGCAAAATCCTGGACGGGCGCAACCGCCACCGGGCCTGCCTGGAACTTGGCCGCGAACCCCGCTGCCGGGAATTCGAGGGCGACCAGAAGGCGGCCTTCAGCTACGTCATCTCCGCCAATCTCTACCGCCGCCAGCTGAGTTCCTCCCAGAAAGCGGTCGTGGCCCTGAACATCCTGCCCTGCATCCAGGAGGATCTTCAGGAGCAGCGCATCGAAACGCTCAAGGGAAAGGCCAAAACGACCAAGGATGTGGAGCTTTGGGCCGAACCGGCGCCCCCCCCCGAGGTGAAAGAAATCCGGACCCAGCGCCTGGCGGCGGATGTGCTGAACGTGGCCGACCGCTATGTGGCTAACGCGGCCGTGCTCCAAGAGAAGGCTCCGGAGATGGTCAAAGATGTCCTGAGCGGAGAAATTTCCCTTCCCAAGGCCCTGAAGAGCTTGAAGCAGGAGGCGGAGGATCCGGTCCGGAAGGAATTGAAAGGCATTCGCCGCACCCTGAAGAGCCTGGCCCAGAAAGCTGGCAACTACCCGAGCCTGCTGCCCCTTCTCGACACCCTTCAGCAGGAGTTGGACCGTTTGGCAGATGAGCCATAGGCCCGTCCCCTAGCCCTTCAGCAGCGTTCCGAAGAGGGAATGGGCGGTGGTCCGATCGATCGACAGCTTGACCAGCTGGCCCGGCTGCATGCCGGGCCCCGGCTCGAAGATGCAGGTTTTGTTGGTTCGGGAACGTCCGCTCCAGCGCTCGGCGTTGCGTTTGCTCGGCCCCGTAACCAGCACCTCCACAACTTGGCCGAGATACGCCCGGTTTTGCTGCCGCACCCGCTCCTCCAGATCCTTAAGCAGAATCTGGTTGCGCCGCTCCTTGACCTCCTGGGGCACGTCGTCGGCCAACTCCGCCGCCTTGGTGCCGCCCCGGGGCGAATACTTGAAGATATAGGCCATATCGAAACCGACCTCGTCCATCACCCGGCGGGTCCGCTCGAAATCCTCCTCGGTCTCACCCGGGAAGCCCACGATCACATCGGTGGAGAAGGCCACGGCCGGCAGGCGCTGCTTGATCTGATTGACCACGTCCAGATAGGTATCGACCGTGTAGCCCCGGTGCATCGCCTTCAGAATCCGGTCGGAACCGGACTGGAGGGGCACATGGAACTGCTCGCAAACCTTGGGCAGTTCCGTGACCGCCTCCACGAAGGCCCGGTTCATAAAACGCGGATGGGGTGAAGTAAAGCGTATTCGCTCAAGTCCAGGCACCTGGTGCACCGCCCGGAGCAGATCGGCAAAGGGAGACAACTCGGTCGAATAGCCTTCCCGGCGGCGCGCCTCGGCCAACCCGTAGGCGGTGACATTCTGCCCCAGCAGGCAGACTTCCTTCACCCCCTTGCGGGCCAGTCCCTCCACCTCGGAGACGATATCGGCAATCTCGCGGCTCTTTTCGCGTCCACGCACGTAGGGCACGATGCAATAGGTGCAGAACTGATTGCAGCCGCGCATCACCGACACATAGGCGGAGAACTGCCCCTCCCGGTGCCCGCTCAAGCCCCCCAGGATATCCTGTCCGGTCGCCGTATCCGCCACCTGCCGCCCCCCCGCAAAAACATCCTCCAGGATTTCCGGCAGGAAATGCAGCCGGTCGGTCCCCACCACAAAGTCGAGATGCGGCAATTCGTCCAGCAAGTCCTGGCCGTAATTCTGAGCCATGCAGCCAATGATGCCCAGCTTGACGTCCGGGCGCTGCTTCTTCAGCCGCTTCAGAATGCCCACCTTGCCCAGCACCTTGCGCTCGGCCTGATCCCGGACGCTGCAGGTATTGAAGATGATGACGTCCGCATCCTCCTCGGCCCCACTGGCCAGATAGCCGCAATCCTCCAGCAGGCAGGCCAAGGCCTCCGAGTCCCGCTCGTTCATCTGACAACCGTAGGTGCGTATGTAAAATTTCCGTGACATGATTGTTATTCCGTTTCCATTCACCATTCGCGAAGCGATGGCAACCGCCTTGGGGTCCGGGGAGTCTAGATTCCCCGGTGGGAGTGTGGGGGGCAGAGCCCCTGCCAACGTCCTCTCACCAACCCCAATGCTCATGGGCCCACCCGACAAAGCGCCGATCGGCCGGAGCCAGGTCCGCTTGGGCTACCTTGTCCACCGGGAACCAGGCGCTGTCCTGGCCGTCATGGTGCGTCACCGTGGCCTGCTCGTGAACGTGGCAGATCATGAAGTGCAGGCAGATATGCTTTTCGGGATACTCGTGCCGAATCGAGGTCACCTTGGTGGCCCCGTCGACCGCCAAACCCAGCTCTTCGCGGATCTCCCGGCGGATGCACGCTTCCAGACTTTCGCCCGGATCGACCTTGCCGCCCGGAAACTCCCACTTGCCGGCCAAATGGCGTCCCGGCGGCCGCTGGGCCAGCAGAACGC
Source organism: Lentisphaeria bacterium (assembly GCA_041623325.1). Taxonomy (GTDB): domain Bacteria; phylum Verrucomicrobiota; class Lentisphaeria; order Oligosphaerales; family JBFJXC01; genus JBFJXC01. The sequence continues at coordinate 5,086 of JBFJXC010000074.1, forward strand.
GGTCGTCCCGCAGGATCACCGCCGCGCAGACATCGATCGTTTCCACGCCAGCCTTCTCCAAAAAAAAGCGGGAGCGCCTCCGCTCCCGTGTCGGTTGTCTGTTGAGAGGAATATCCCAGCCTCGCCCTGGTGGGCAACATTGGGGAGCCGGCTCCCTGAAGCCCGCCCCCCCTGAACGGCTGAAAACCTGAACCGCCTACCGCTTAATGCCGATAATGAATTCCGCCCGGCGGTTCCTGGCATGCTCCTCTTCGGTGCGGGCATCGGCCACGGCAGGGCGTTCCTCGCCGTAGGCCAAGGTGTCCAGACGCTGCCGCAGCACGCCCAGGCTGACCAGATAATCCACCACCGCCAGGGCGCGCCGCTCGCTCAGCGCCCGGTTGTACTCGTCGCTGCCCCGCTCGTCGGCATGCCCTTCGACCACCACCGAATACGTCGGGTGCTCGGCCAGATAGGCGGCCAGAGCCTCGAGCTTGCCGCGTTCGGCGGCCCCGACGGTGGCCCGATCGTAGGCAAAGTAAATAGCCACGCCTTCCCAGCGCCGGTCGGAGATGGGGGTCAGCTGGCCACCGGAGCCGTTAAACGGCTTGGCCGCATCGACCCAGCCGGAACCACCGGCGGCGGTCGGACCGGGTATGGCCGTGTTCAAACCCAGGGCCGGACGCCGCCCCAACGGGCCCAGGCCCGACCGGCAACCGGCCAGAAACAGGGAACTCACGCACAGCAACAAGCCAATATTGCGAATTTTCATCGTTTGCATCGCCATCTTTCCTCGTCTTTACTGAACTGAATCGAACAATTTCAAAGTATAATCCCTCCCGAGACCCTTTCAACAGCCCCGCCCAAGCCCCACCACGGCCGGATCAAGCCATTGCCATCTGCCCCGCGACCGTGTAGATTTCCGGCCACTTGCCGACAACCAAAACCCAAATAGACCGGAGTCCAGCCGATGAACCGTCCCAATCTGATTGCCATGGACCTGGAAGGGGTCCTGATTCCCGAAATCTGGATTGCCTTCGCCGAAAAAACCGGCATCGAAAAACTCAAGCTGACCACCCGCGACATCTCCGACTACGACGTGCTCATGCGCGGACGCCTCGAGATCCTGCGCCAGCACAACCTGAAGCTCCGCGACATCCAGGAAGTCATTCAAACCCTCGACCCTCTGGAGGGCGCCGCCGCCTTTCTCGACGAACTCAAGGAGCGCTATCAGGTCGTCATCCTTTCGGACACCTTCTACGAGTTCGCCGGCCCCCTCATGAAGAAGCTGGGCTATCCCACCCTCTTCTGCAACAGTTTGGTCGTCGACCATGAGGACAACGTGACCGGTTACCGGATCCGCATGCAGGACGGCAAGCGCCACGCCGTGCTGAGTTTCCGCAACTTGAACTTCCAAGTCGTCGCCACCGGCGACTCATACAACGACACCACCATGCTGGCCGAGGCCGACCTGGGCATCCTCTTCAGGCCCTCCGCCAACGTCAGAAAGGAATTTCCCCAGTTCCCCGTGGCCGAGGACTACGCCACCATGCTGACCCATATCGAGACCTTCGTGGGCGCCTGAGACCGGCGCGCCCCATCCCAGACTTGCTGAGCGAGACCCGACCCCCATGCAGGACTTCCTCTATCGCGGCGTACTGACCGATCTGCGCGTACGCTTTTCCTACGCGGTCACCACCGACACGGCCAACAACGCGGTGCTGGCCCACAACTGCGACCCCATCTCCGCCCATCTGCTGTGCCGCTGCATCGGGGCCGGGGTCCTGGTCGCCCCCCTGCTCAACGAAGACGAACGCTACACCCTGCAATGGCACTACGAGGGGGCCCTCAAGTCCGTCGTCGTGGACGTGGACAGCAAATGCCGGACACGCGGCTTCGTCAATCCACCCAACCTGACGGACCTGGTCGGCACCGAGGAGGAGATCTATGGCCCCGCAGGACACACCAAGGTGGTGAAATCCAACTCCAAGCAAGTGCTCAACAGCGGCGAGACCGACGCGGGCCTGCTGGAGGTGACCGAGGATCTGGCCTACTTTTTCTCGCTCAGCGACCAGATCGAAACCGCCATGACCGTCATGGTCGGCTTCCGGCCGGACGACATCCGGCCGGTCAGCCTCTGCCAGGGGCTGATGCTGCAGGCCCTGCCAGACTGCGACCTGGAGCAGTTCGACCGGCTCCGGCAGCGCCTTAACCATCCCCAATGCCGCCAACTGCTGGCACGCCAGCCCCAGGTGGACAACTACTTCGAACACATCCTCGGCGCGCTCCAGGAGACCGACGGCGGCCGCATCAAGTACGACATTGCCGCCGCCCCCCAACCCGTCTTCCACTGCCCCTGCAACCGGGAACAAATGCTCCAGCTGGCCCGCAATCTACCCCAGGACGAACTCCGGGACATCCGGCAAAAAGGCGAAGATCTGCAAATCAGCTGCCTGTTCTGCTCCCGCCGCTACACCATCCCCGCCGACGATATCGCCGCCTTGCTGGGATAAGCGTGATCGCGGTCGGGATCCGTGCCGTTGGCCGGGTCCGCCTCCGCCCCCAGCATCGCAAAAAGCGATACAGGCCCGCCTTGACATCGCCTTTTCCCATACTAGCTTAAAGGCCGGCTTTTTGCGTCAACACCCCACAACCCAGCGCCGACTCCATGCAAATCGAAGCCTTGAAAATTTACTGCGATGTGATCCGGCACAACAGCTTTTCTCGTGCGGCGGCGGAGAACGACATCACCCAGTCCACCGCCAGCCAGACCGTGCACAAACTGGAGGAGCATCTGAAGGTGTCGCTGATCGACCGCTCCCACCGTCCTTGGGCGGTGACCCCGGCCGGCCAGTTGTGCCAGCAGCGCTGCCAGGAAGTGCTGAGCGCCTACCAGCACTTGGAGAACGACCTGCACCAGTTTCAGAAGGCGCACGACCACGAAGTGCGCATCGGGACCATCTATTCGGTGGGCCTGGCGTACATGAACGACTATGTCAACTCCTTCTCGCAGCGCTACCCCAATGCCAAGGTGACCGTGGAATACTGCCACCCCAGACAGGTCTGCTCCAAGGTCGAAGAGGGCGATATCGACCTGGGCATTCTGGCCTTCCCGGACAACCACCGCAACCTGGTCTGCATCCCCTGGTGCCAGGAGGAGATGGTGGTCGTCTGCGCCCCGGATCACGAGCTGGCCCGGCGCCGGACAGTCCGGGTTCGCGATTTGGCCGGCCTGAGCGTGGCCGGCTTCGACCGCGACCTGATCGTGGGCCAGGAAATCCAGAGGCTGCTGAAGAGCCAGGGGGTACAGGTCGAGACGGCGGTGCGCTTCGACAACATCGAGGCGATCAAACGGGCGGTGGAAATCAGCCGGCATGTGGCCATACTGCCGCGCACGACCGTGACCCGGGAAACCGAGGCTGGAAGTCTGATCCTTCTGCCCTTCCAGGATCTGCACTTCTACCGGCCTCTGGGCATCGTCCACCGCCGCGGCATATCCCTTTCCCCCGCGATGAAACATTTTGTCGAGCTGCTGAAATCGACAAGGGTTCATCCCGGACAATGCTTATCCGAGTGAGACAACGACAAACGAAAGGCCGAGCATATGTGCAGAATCGGTGCACTTAAAAGCAAGAAGCACTTGCATCCCTCCAAGGCGCTGTACCTGATGCAGTCCCAGCAGAAGGGGCATGACAACTCCGGCTTCGCCATGGTCATGCAGGACCTCGGCGGCGTCTTCGCCGACTACAAGGAACAGCCCCTGATGTCCTACGCCTGCAGCCAGGCCGGCGTCAAGATCGTCGAAGACTTCATGCGGCAGCGGGGGTTTTCCCTGGCCTTCCATTGGTCGCCCCGCAAGAACCAGACCCCCGGCCTGGACATCGCCCTCATGGAGCACTACCACTTCGAGAACTACGACTATCCCGCGCAGTACCTGGACGCCTCCCGGAAGGAGAAGGAAGAACTCCTGACCCAAACCCGCCTGGACCTGCGCCGCGTTCTGGAGGAAAACAACGAAGGCTATGTCTACTCCTTCTGGCCGGACGTGCTGACTCTCAAGGAGATCGGCAACCCCAAGGACATCGGCACCTACTTCAATCTGTGGCAGGAAGACGACAAGCTGCGCGCCAAGATCATCACCGTGCAGTGCCGTCAGAACACCAACTACGAGATCGTCCGCTATGCCGCCCACCCCTTCTTCCTGCAAGGGTACACGGTGCTGGCCAACGGCGAGAACACCTTCTACGTCAAAAACAAGGAATGCCAGAAGTCCCTCAACCCCGGCTACATCGGCTTCGAGTCCGACTCCCAGTGCTTCCTGTATACCCTTCACTATGTGCACCGCCAGCTCAACTGGCCCCTGGACTACTACAAGCACGTCATCACCCCCCTGCCCTTCGAAGACATTCAGCAGCGCGCCGACAGCGATGTGCTCATGGCCATCCGCCAAAGCCTTCCCCACCTGGAGATCAACGGCCCGAACACCATCATCGCCGTCCTGCCCGACGGCACCATGATCAACGTCTGCGACGCCAAGAAACTGCGTCCCGTGGTGATCGGCAGCGATGGCGACACCGTGGCCATCTCCTCCGAAGTGTGCGGCCTCAACGAGATCCTTCCGGACCGCGACCCGGGACAGGACATCTACACCAACGAGCGGGAAACCATCATGATCGACAACGATCTGAACGTGAAACGGGTGAAGCAGTAGAACGAATTCGTTCAAACGGCCTCCGGCCTCGTTAAAACGCCCTGACGGGTCCGTTGAAACCGTTTAACGGATTTGAACGAGTTGAACGAGGCGCAGCCTTTTCAACGAGCGAAGCTTTTCAACGAAGGACAAGCCATGCAAACCGTAACCATCAACGACATCACCCCCAACGACCTGCCCTGGAAAGTCGACTGGTCACCCAGCCGCTGCAAGATGTGCGGCAACTGCGTGGCCGCCTGCACCTTCGGCGCCATCGAGGCTGGCGTGGAAGGCCGCGGCTACACCTTCTCCGAGGGCATCAGCCCCAATCCCCAACCCGGGGAGAAATACGCCATCCCCGTCATCAAGCAGCACACCGCCGAACTCAAGAAGCGCTGCACGGGCTGCGGCATGTGCGAAAAGGTCTGCCCCAACCGCGCCATCAAACCGGTCCGCAACCCCGACAGCCGCTGGGGCATCATCAACCGCCAGGGCGGGGTCATGGCCAAGCGCGGCGGAAGGGCCAACCTCAACGCCGACGACCGCACCCTGGACAAGATCGTGGTCGGCCGCATCTCCCAGATGACCGACCCCAGCCTGGACGCCCTGCGCCACACCTTCGACATGCGCGCCCCCTTCGGCCGCGTCCTGCCGGCCGACCAGCTGCCCCTGGCCGTTGACCCCGAAAGCGGCAAGTTGAACCTGAGCAAGGCCCTGCCCAAGGTCCATTGGATCTATCCGCTGGTCTTTTCCGACATGTCCGTGGGGGCACTCTCCACCCGCGCCTGGGAGGCCATCTGCCTGGCCACCGCCTACCTCAACGAGGAGTGCGGCATTCCCATCCGCATGTCCCCCGGCGAGGGCGGCATGCCCGCGCGCCTGCTCAAGTCCGAATACCTCAAGTACATGATCCTGCAGATCGCTTCCGGCCACTTCGGCTGGAACCGCATCATCAAGGCCATGCCCGAGATGGTCGAGGATCCGGCCGGCATCATCATCAAGATCGGCCAGGGCGCCAAGCCCGGCGACGGAGGCCTGCTGATGGCCCAGAAGGTGACCAAGCTGGTCCAGAGCATCCGCGGCGTGCCCAAGGCCGACCTGCTCTCGCCCCCCAACCACCAGGGGCTCTACTCCATCGAGGAGTCCGTCCAAAAGATGTTCCTCTCCCTCAACGCCGCCTTCAAATTCCGCGTGCCCGTGGCCATCAAAACCTCCGCCACGGCCAGCTCGGTCTCCATCTACAACAACCTGCTGCGCGATCCCTACAACATTGTCGGCGGCTATCTGATTGACGGCATCCAGGGCGGAACCGGGGCGGCCAACGAGATCAGCCTGGACCACTCCGGCCACCCCGTGGTCTCCAAAACCCGAGACTGCTACAATGCCGCCGTCGCCCAGGGCCGCCAGGGCGCCATCCCCCTGTGGGCCGGAGGTGGCGTGGGCATGACCGGCAACGCCGCCGCCGACGCCTTCAAACTCATCTGCCTGGGCGCCAACGGCGTCTTCGTCTCCAAGATCCTCCTCCAGCTGATGGGCTGCGTCGGCAACGACCACGGACGCTGCAACGCCTGCGACACCGGCCTGTGCCCCGCCGGCCTGACCACCCAGGAGAAGAAGCTGGTGCGCCGACTCGACATCGACAAGGCCGCCCAGAACATCGTCGACTACGTTCTGGCCTTCGACCAGGAGATGAGAAAACTCATGGCCCCCATCGGCAACAGCAGCCTGCCGGTGGGACGGTCCGACGCCCTGGTCACAACCGACCAGGCCGTGGCCGCCAAACTTGGAATCCAGTACGCCTGCTAGACCCAAACCAACACTCAAGGTTCAACAGCAGCCAAACAGAACCTGCCCATCAACCGTGAGCATTGGCTGTTGAACACTGATTCGCGAGATTCTTAGGAGAAAACGATGGCATACCAGATCAAAAGCGTTGAAGGCAACCAGCGGCTCTCGACCCAGGAGCTGCTGCAGGAAATCTATGCGGCCATGGAAATGGGCCAGCGCGACTTCGAGATTCTGGCCAACGGCCAGCACGACATCGGCGGCCCCCTCTGGAGCCCGGAAGGCGAGCTGACCTTCACCATTCAGAACCCGGGCCAGCGCGTGGGCTCCATGTGCATGGAAGGCACCCGCATCGTGGTCGA
>JBFJXC010000075.1:0-11813 GCA_041623325.1 Lentisphaeria bacterium
CCATGACCGTGCCCGCCAGGCGGCTGAGAGTTTCTCGGTCCAGCCCATGTCATAGGACAGCGTGCAGTCCCGCGGCCAGGTGACGGGAGTGCCGTGCCAGCTGGAGGACTTGGTGCCCCACTGGGGAATGTTGTAGGGTCCCCAGTGCATCATCTCCCCCCAATAGAGTTGGGTCTTGTCGCTGTAGCCATGTTTTTTGAGAACCTCCAGAACGAGCTGGGTATCCTTGTCCAGGTCGGGATTTTCCGGGCTGAAACGGTAGGGGTGGAACCCGATCATGTCGAATTTGACGCCGAGTTTGGTGCAGGCGGCCAGCAGGCGGTCTGTCTCGGCAATGCCGCCTTCGGGATTCATGTTGCAGGGTGTGTCCTGCATCACCAGGGCTTTCGGGGCCGCTTCCCGAACCCCTTCCACGAAGGCTTTCAGGTAGAGGGCAAACTTGGCGGCCGCCTCTTCGGGATCATTCTTTTCGCTCCACCAGTCGACGGGAAAGCTGGCGAAAAACTCATTGCTGAAGCGCCAAACCTTGACCCCGGGATATTGGGCCACGAAGGTGGCGACCGCCTGCTTGACCTTGTTCAGGTAGTCGGGTGTCAGCTCGCCGCCGGCGTCGAGCTTGTAGTCCCGAATCAGAATATTGTCGGAATCGTTGTCGGGGTGATAGGTCTTGTTCTTTTGGTCCCGCACAATGCCGAAACCGGTTTTGGTGCGGGTGCCTGCTTTGTAGAGCGGAATGACGACCTTGCGGTCCGGGGTTTCCAGGCCGTATTCCTGATAGGCGTCATGCACCGCCTTGTCGTTGACATTGATATGACTCTCAAGCCCCAGGCCGACCTTCCGGTAGCGGTCGAGCTTTTTAAAAAGGTCATGATCGGAATGCTCGCCGCCGTATAGTTTGGAAAATATGCGCTTGAGCGGATGCCTGTTTTCCAGAAAGTCCGCCACGGTCAGGCGATGCTGGTCGAAACATTCGTGCCCGTCGTCGGTCTTGTAGTCGGTGCGGATCATGAACAGGCCCTTGCCCAGTTCGCCGTCCAGCGGCAGGGCGATCTCCGCGGTTCCCTGTTGGTCCGCCTGAAAGGCAAATGTCCCCTTGTATACTTGTTCATCAAAGAAATTGGTGATGGCAACGGTGGCCGAGCCAGCCGTACGCGGAGCGGTGTGCAGGCGCATCCTAGCGCGGATCTTTTCGTTGGACGCCACGAAGTTGTCGGTCGTCGAGGTGAGCAGTTCGCCCTCCACGGCCTTGGTTTCGAAGTCGGTGGCCTGGTTGCCCTTTTCCAGTTGCAGGGCGTCCACCCAGACAAAGCCGGTTTGGGTGGGAGAGGTGGCATTCATGTGGAGGCTTGTCGGCTTGGCCTGGGTCAGATCGAAGGTGAACTGATAGCGCTGCCACTCTTTGGTGACGCGGGGGCGGATGTAAGCGTTCTTCAGGGCTCCGAAGACGGATCCGGACCGATAGCGGTTGAACCAGACGTTGAGGATCTGGCCGTCCGTGTCCCCTTTGGCGTAAAAGCTGCACGTGTAGACTCCGGGCGTCAGGATCACCGGCGAATTGCTGAGGTTCGCGGACTTTTCGAGGGAGCGCATATCCCAGTCCTTGTCGGCGAGGATCTGAATGCGCAGAGAGCGGCTGCCGAAGACATGCTCCTTGAAATCGAAGGCGAAGGGATCGGTTTCCCACTTTTTCGGGGTGAACCCGTAGCCCTCGTGGCGCATGAAATACTCGTGGAACCCCTGCTCGAAGGACGGGTTCCGCAGCAGGTTTTTCGAGGACCGGTCCGGCAAGCTCAGATTCTCGATCTTTTGGAAGTCGATGCCCGCCAGCGTGTCCGCGCTTTGGACCGCTTCTTTGCCCCGGCGAATGTCTATGTAGCAACGCAGCTTGCGCGTTTTCTTAACCTCATTGACGGAGGCGCGCACCTGCTTGGCAAAGGCGAATACCGAGACCCCGCTCAACTCTTCCGGCCGCTTGCCGAATACCGAGAAGCGCCGGTCCGGATCGTTCTCGTACAACACCAGTTTGACGTCCGTTTCCCGGCCGCTGCCCAGGAAGCCGCGGCTGGAGTCCACGTCCGGTTGGACGACCTTTTTATCCCCGCCGAGCGCGACGGTTTTGCCTTCCAGCAAATGCCGCGGCGACACCACCCAGAATGAATGCCCGCTCAGGCCGATCTTCGGGTCGGGACACGGAAACCACTCGGTGTCGACGCGCACCAGCCCATCCCCCTGCAATTCCGCTTCCAGATGATACTGCTTCCAGGAGACGTCCCGGATTTTCAGAACGCCGTCGTAGATAAACTTGCTACCCTCCTGGCGGAAGGTGGACTTGGCTTTGTCATAGCCGCGTCCGCCAGCCGTGATCCAGTCGGTGTTGCCCGTGTAGGCATTGCTACCGCGGAAGAAATAATGAAATAGGGCGATGCGCTCGCCGTCGCAGCTCAGGACGAACTGGCCGTCTGGATTGATCTCCAGCGTCTTGTTGCCGCTGACAATCTTGGTGCCATCCAAACGCGGGGCGAAGGTTTTGGCCTCCGTCTGGGATTTGGGTGACCCGCCCGGCGCCAGCTCGGCCTTGCCCGTCGGCAGCGGCAAGGCGGGAACGGGGGCCGACAATAGACTGCTCGTCAGCAACGCGGCAACAATCGAAAGTTTCATGCTTGAGTACACTCCAATAGTTCTCTTGGCTTTGATTTGTGGCTGATATAGCGGTCGGAGCATCCTGCTCCGGTTAGAGAGGCGTGTTTCCAGGATGAACCGTATTTCTGGGACAGCCCCGAAAACGTCCGCCTTGGTCAGGAACGCAGAGCGCTAGTCCTTGTTGACGGCGAAATACGTGTCCCAAATCTGGTTGCCGCGTGTCGCGTCGCCAAACGTATTCAACTCGCGGCTGTGGATGCTTTCCACATGTCCGTCCGCGAACAGGGCATTGATGTAAAGGCCGTGGATCGGCTCCAGCCCCTCGCTTGAGCCGCCGATCAGAGCCCGAGGATCGTCAAGGGACCCGACCCCGAACGCGTCGTCCAGGTCGCGCTCGATCAAGCCGATCGTCTGGGACGGGTTCTTGAACTGTTCCGGAAGCATCGGCTTGACCAGCTTGCTGGCATCCGAATAAAGCCTGCCGGTGACGCCCCAGGCCCCGCTCCAGGGCGTCCCGTTGCCGCCGAAGCCTGAGGCCGTGCCGATCAGAGCATAGGAGTTGACGGGAGCGGTGCTCGACGGGCTCGAGGTGACGTTCTCATGCGCCTTGCAGCGCAGTTGTAGAACACTTGCCTGGCCTTTGTATCCCCCCGCGAGATACTCATTTTCGGTCATGATATCGTTCCAGCGCCGACCGCTGACCTCATCATAGGCGGGCCAGGGCCAATAGTCGTAGTCGTTGATGTAGCTCGCGCACGCCAGGCCAACCTGCTTCTCGTTGTTCACGCAATCAATGCGACGGGCCGACTGCCGGGCCTGGTTCAGAGCCGGCAGCAGCATGCTGGCCAGAATCGCGATGATCGCAATCACCACCAGCAGCTCGATCAGCGTAAAGTGAAAGAGAGGGCCACGACCGTGAACCGTGGAGGCGGAATGCTTGCCTGTTTTCATGGGTGTCTCCTGTCGATGACGGGGGTTCAATAACTCAAACACGGCTAGTATCACCTCGTTTTGTTGGGATGTCAAGCGTGAACATACAGAAAAGCGAGAGACATTGAGGCAGCCGCGAACAAGCCGCAGGCGACGGCTTAGCAGGCGCTAAGCCATAGCATAGAAGCGGATTACGGCGCGTTCGCATTTTCCATGTCCCCGTCTTGACAGGGCCCCCAGTGGCAGTAAATTGTTTTTTGTTGAATCAATCCAAACAATTGAAAGAGCCCTATGAACGCGGTTTCCGAAAAAATCTATCTGTCCCTCCCTGAGGAGATTGCCGGGGGCGAGTGGGCGGTGGGCGAGCGGTTGCCGACCGAGATGGCTCTGGCGGAGCGGTTCGGGACCACGCGCATGAACGCCCACTACGCGGTCAAGCATCTCGAGGCCGACGGACTGGTGGAGCGGCAGAAGCGGCGCGGCACCTTTGTCAAGAAGAAGGTGGCGGCCTCGGCGCTGGCGGATCTGAGGAACCAGGTTTCCGGGCTGGTGCGGTTGGTGGTCAGCGGCCGGGATCGCCCGACCGCCTTTATCCAATGGGACGACACGACCACGGTGGAACTGGAGCGGCTGTTGAACCGCCACCAGTACCGGGTGACGGCCGATGCCATGCCCAAGACACGCGATGCGTTGCACGGCCTGCTAGACGAGTTCGCCGCAGCCGGTTCCCGAAGCGTCGTCTTCTTCCCGCTTTACGAGGATTGGGACTTTCTGAAGACCAACATCGATCTGCTCAAGGCCTGTGCCTGCGAGATTTTCATGATGAACCGCGGCTCCCGCCCGCCGTTCGAATTTCCCTGCCACGCCCTCAGCCTGGACCCCTTCGGCGAGGGCATGCTGGCTGGCGAGCACATTTCGAGCCTAAGCGCTAGACGCGCCGTATTCGTCGTCACGCAGAACTGCCGCCGAAACTACTGGGTGGAGCAGCGAATCGCCGGCGTCAGGACCGCGCTGCCTTCCGAGGTGGACTTTCAGACGCTGGTCGTCACGGACGGAGATGTGGGCCACGCTCTAACCGAACTGGAATTGGATCCGGGAACGGCGGTCATCGCCCAGAATGACCAGGTGGCCGCCAAAATCGCCGATGCCACCCGGGCCCGCGGACTGATTCCCGGCCGAGACTTCAACCTGCTCGGCTTCGACAACGATGCCGCGTACCGCGAATACAACCTGACCACCATCGCCCCGCCGACCGACAAAATCGCCCGGGTGCTGGCCGAGATGATTGTTACCGATCAGTGGCACCGGACCGACGGCATTTTCGCCTCCATCAAGATCGCCTCCCGCCTTATCGAACGGACCAGTGCGTGAGGCAAAGCAGTTTAGTTTGGAGACCGCCGTCCAATGTCATTGACTTAAACAAAAAGTTGAATCGTCTCGCGTTATCGTGCCCCGTAATCGTCTAGCGCTTACCGCGGTCGGGACACGACGACGGGGCACGACAACGGGACAGGACGATCAAGAAACAGCTTAGGTCAAAAACATTAGACCGCCGTCCCCGGCGGTGACATTCAAGGACCATCACGGCGGAGGACCGCCGTCTCCAGAACCAAATCAGATGCGAACAAGGTAACTGACATCATGAATAGTTTGAAGAACCGGCAATTGCCCTTCCCTCCGGACAGCGGCTTCAGAATGGACGGCTACTGGGTGTGGTGCGGCTCGGCAGTGGAGGAGCCCGGGAAGGGCTACCATCTGTACGCCGCGCGCTGGCCCAAGACCCTTCCCATGTTCGAGGGCTATATCTATTGCTCGGAAATCGTCCGCGCCTTTTCGGAGACTATCTGCGGGCCCTACCGGTTCGTGGAGAAAGTCCTGCCTTCGGGGGACGCGACCAAGTGGAACGGGCGCATGGCGCACAACCCCACCGTCACCCGTTATGACGACCGCTACCTGCTGTACTACATCGCCTCCACCTACGACCACCCCGTCCCCGGTCCAGACTGCATCGAACCCGATCAATCAAGGGCGATCTATACCAACATCAAAATAGGGCTGGCCATCGCCGACCACCCCGCCGGCCCGTGGACGCACCTGCCGGACCCAATCCTCGAAGCCCGCCCCGGAAAGTGGGACCACATGATTGTCACCAATCCGGCCCCCTGCGTGCATCCGGACGGGCGCATCTTTCTCTACTACCGCGGCAACACGCCGGCCGGGCTGCGCATCGGCCTGGCGGTGGCCGACCGCCCGGAAGGCCCCTACGAGCGTCTTCAGGACGAACCGGTGATGGACGGAATGGACGTGGAGGACCCCTTCGTCTGGCACAACGGGTCCCACTTCGAGATGATCGCCAAGGACATGACCGGCGACATCACCGGCGAATACCACAGCGGGGCCCATTTCATCTCTGATGACGGCATCTCCTGGCAGACCACTCCGAATCCGAAGGCCTATTCGCGAAAGGTCGCCTTCAGCGACGGGACCACGACCGTTCTCGGCTGCCTGGAGCGGCCCCAGTTGCTCTTTGATCAAAGCGGAACCCCCGCCTGTCTGTTCGCTGCCGCCGCCGACGGACCCGGCGGTTTCCGCAACGCCCACAACACCTGGAACATCGCCATTCCGCTGGCCAAGGGGACAGGTACCTGACCGTTACGGTTTGTTACCTGCCGAGTCGCTTCAGGGTCTTGGGTGTATCGGAGTCCCACCTTGGATCAACCTTGGCGCCTGAGGAAAAGGGAAAAGCGGCTGGTTTTTCTGTCTCGGCAACAACTGCGGAATTGGCCGTTCACCTTCCTCTCCATGATTCTGCTCGAAAGTGATTTGTGCCATCCTTCGCGTTCGCCTCCCTAGAAACTCCTCCCGTCCAAATTATCTTACCGGACATTGCTGAAAACCTGGATTTATTCCGTCATCCCAACTATCTGGAGACAGACCCATGCCGCAGATCGACATGCCCCTGGAGAAGCTGAAGGCGTACCAAGGCTCGAGCCCCTGCCCGGCCGATATCGACGAGTTCTGGGACCGTTCTCTGGCCGAGATGCACGACCTCGATCCCAGGATCGAGCTGGTGCCCGCCGACTTCCAGGTGGATTTCGCCGACTGCTTTCACCTGTACTTCACCGGGGTCGGCGGTGCCCGCATCCACGCCCAGTACCTTCGCCCCAAACAGGTCAAGACCCCTCATCCGGCCGTGGTTCAGTTCCATGGCTATACCGGCAACGCGGGCGACTGGAACGGCAAGCTCAACTACGTGGCCGCCGGCTATTCGGTGGCCTCGCTGGACTGCCGCGGCCAGGGCGGGCTCTCCGAGGATGCCGGCCTGGTCAGAGGCACCACCTTCAAGGGGCACATCATCCGCGGCCTGGACGACACCCCTGATCGGCTGCTTTTCCGCAACATCTTCCTGGACACGGCCCAGCTGGCCGGCATCGTCATGAACCTGCCGGAAGTCGACGCCACCCGGGTCGGGGCCATGGGCGGCTCCCAGGGGGGAGCGCTGACCCTGGCCTGCGCCGCCCTCGAGCCCGGAATCAACCGCGCCGCCCCCGTCTTTCCCTTCCTCTGCGACTACCGCCGCGTCTGGAACATGGACCTGGACCAGAATGCCTACGAGGAGCTGCGCACCTACTTCCGCCACTTCGACCCCCGCCACGAGCGGGAGGACGAGATCTTCCTCAAACTCGGCTACATCGACGTCCAAAACATCGCCAAGCGCATCCGCGGCGAGGTCCTGATGGGCACCGGCCTGATGGACAACATCTGCCCCCCCTCCACCCAGTTCGCCGCCTACAACAAAATCACCTCCCCCAAACAAGTGGTCATCTACCCGGACTTCTCCCACGAGAACCTGCCCGGCTTCCAGGACCAGACCTACGCTTTCATGATGGACATGTGCTGAGGCGGGGGGGGAAATCCGATGCCTAGGGTAGAAATGCGCCTTGTTCGGAGAGTTTGCGTCGAAGCGCAGATGGGTTGACCGCGTGGACATTGGCGCTGTCGGACGCTGCCGTTGAGCTTGCGATCGCTGGAGATGCAGCGACCCGCCACTAGAACGTTGCCCAGGCTCTTTGGGGTGAGGCAACGATAGGGCACGCCATAGCTGTCTCCCTTGCCATACTGCTTCATATCGTCCGCCATTTTTTGCCGGGCGTCGCCGACCTTCATCTGGGTCAGCTTTTGGGCGTCCTCCTTGCTTTCATGCACATCGATACTGTAGGCGTTACGGCAGATTTCATCGTCAAAACTTCTGCGGGCCAGGTAGTCCTCGATGGTGAGCACATAGTCCCCGATGATTCGTCGCGTCTCCCGCACACCGAGCAAGGCGCCGGTTCCCGCCAAAAAGGAATTGGCGAAGGCGGGATGAAATTCTTTGAAGGCTTGATGATACTGGGCGACTTGTTGGCGCCCGTGCAGGAGGCCTTGGGAGACGCTTTCCGGATTGGTATTGTCCACGTCATATACATGGCCCGTGTTGAAGCCGTACGTTCCCGACGCGATGTGCATCGAACAAGAATGCCGATCGACAATCAGCGGGTAGCGATCGGTGGCCATCGCCTGGTTGACGGGGCTCTCCGGGTCGAAATAGTGAACCCTTGGCCCGGCCGCCAGGCGGTACTCGTCTATATTGGTAATCACAAAGCAATGGGTGGCAGGCTGCAGTTGCCCGTTCGGGTCTCCCATTTCGAAAGCTGCCCCCGCCATGGCGGCTAGGTCGCCGTCGCCGGTGCAGTCCACATAGATCGGCGCCCGGTAAGCGGTCAATCCATTCTTGTTGGAGACGATGATGGCATCGACGGTCTCGGCGTCGGACATTTCGACCGAACAGAGCATTGAGTGAAAGAGTACCTCGGCGCCGTGCCCGGTCACTAGCTGATCATAGGTGCGCTTCAAGAGTTCCGCATCGATGGCTGGCCAGACGAGCGGGTTCTCGGCCAGATTTTTTTTCAGCAGAGGCATGCCATCCCTCATAGCCATTCGGATGTGTTCGGCGATGCCCCGGGCGATGATCTTTTCGCCATCGTCGTAACCGCAGAACCAGGGAACCAGTCCCAGGGTTCCCATTCCCCCCAAAGCGCCGCAACGCTCGATCAGTAGAGTTTTCGCCCCTTCACGGGCCGCCGCGGTTGCCGCTGCGCAGCCCGACGGACCGCCGCCAACCACAATCACGTCATACTGATCGTTTAGCTGGAGTTGGCGCTCCTTTAACCGGTACGATGCTCGAGGCGTAGCCATAAGTTGACTTTGTCCTGTTTTGCGAGTTCACATGAAGACCAGCATTTTGGACCTGTGCGGTTAGATAGCTGATTTGCGCACCGCATCGTTATGAGCAATTCGGAGGACTGACCCCGATTCGGGGGTCAGTCCTCCGAATTGCTCACAAGGGGATGGTGCGCTCTTCAAACGAGTACAGTTAACCGCACAGATCCAACATTTTTTGGGGAAAGGAAGCGGGGCCTGAATCCCTTATTGATCCCCATCATAAATTTCGACCGTTCGTATAATGACGGCCCCGGCCCGGCTGCCGAAGCAGGATTTGACGCCGAAGCGAAGCGGGCCTTTCCAGAGTTCCCCGGAGAGGCCGTGCTGACCAGAGAGGGAGCCGCCAACGGGGGCTAAGGTTTTATCACACCCCACTCGGTAGGTGGTCTCATTGAGTTGAAGACTGAGCGATATGGGGAATTGATCGAGGGGAACCGCCCCGGACCAAAGAATGCGCCCCCAGTTTTTCTCCGCCGGCGCGGATTTTTTATAAAGAGTAATTGTGGCATCGCCATATTGCTTGTAGGCCACGAGCAGGCAGATCATATCTTTCATGACATAGGGCTCGTTCCCTTTCTCTTGTTGCGGCGCCAGAAAGATGCGGGCATGGGTCCGCAAGGGCTTGGTGGCGCTGTCGGTCGCTTCAAAGCCCGCAAGGGCGATGCTCAGTTTGAGTCCCTGACCCGTCAGCGCGTTTTCAATGGGCTGTTTCAGTACCAGTGCGGAATGATTATTGGCCAGATGAAGTCCCGCTTCGTCCAGTTTGGCTTTGGCCGGAAATTTCCACTGAGATGTGTTTAGCGGGCCAAAGCTGAAGCGCGCCTGCTTCCGCGAGGCAGGGACGTCAGCTATCGTCTCCTTCAGGCTGGTGTCCAGAATGATCTCCTCCGTCTGGCGCGTGACCGATTCCCCTTTCTTCAACAGTTTGAGGTTGCCCCATTTGGCCGGCGAAGCATACGCCTTGACTCTGGAGCCGATGAGCGAACGGCTGGCCAGAGTGGTTTCGCAGCCCACCATCGCCCCGGCTGCGGGCGTGAAGCGTTCATGACTTCCCTCCCATCCGCCCGACAGGGCGTTCCAATCAAGAGAAGCCTCCAGCGAGAAGCCGTTGGCTCGCTCCACGACTTTGACTTGGAATGAATCGGGCGAGGTTCCCTTCAACATGCAGCCATTGGGGTCATTCGGAACGGTTCCCCACTTGGGACCATTGAGTGCAAGGTCCTTCAGGGCAATCCACACCTGCATGGTGCGATGATCGCGACTCGGCTTTTTTTCGTTCCCAAAATCAAGAAACAATTCCAACGTGTCATGCTTCCACCAATTGTCGGCCCCACGTGGGAGCGCCTCAAGCTGGCGCCCGTCGACCTCGACCGCCAGGTACAGATGCTTCTCGTCCCATTTAGTGGCCAGTCGGGTCTTGAACGGCGATTTGACTCCGGGGCCCCGATGAGTCTCCCTGATGAAGGAAGCGGGGTTCCATTCCCCCAGTTCACCGTCAATCACGGGCGCCTTTGAAGCGTATTCGGCTTGAAAGGGGACTTGATAGGCGGCTCCGCGGCGAATGCTCACAACCGCTTGGTTAGGAACGGACAGCGTGGCAGCGACAAAGTCGTCGCGGCGCATGCCACCGGCGGGGATCGCCAGTTTCACGGCAATCGGCCGGCGTTCTTTGGCGCTCAACTCCACCACCTTCGGCAAGTTGATTGCACGCCAACCCTCGGGAATGGAAAGCGCCAGGCGCCCCTTTTGGGTCGCGTCCGTCGTGTTGGTCACGTTGAGAATCACCTCCTGCTCACCGGGTTCGACAAACCTTGGAAGGTTCATGTCCAAGGCAATCGGGGTAGGCTCTCGCAGAAAGGCGTCGCTACGCTCATAATCGGGAAAAGACTCGGGTTGAGGACGGAGCACCAGAGAGGAAAACATGACGCGGTACGTGCTGTCACTCAACGGAGCGAAGGAGATCTCGTTGGATGCCCCGAGCCATGTGGATGGGACCGCGCAATCGACATGGATGATCGGCGGCACTCGGCCTTCATCGTACGTTTCCGGCGCGAATTTGGCTTCCATCTCATGCTGGTTAAGCGTCCAGCGAATGCGGTCGACGGCCAAAATGTCATCCAAGTAGAGTGAGAAGCGCAGACGAGCGGTTTCATTCGGCCGGGGGCGGCGGGCGTCGATGGACAGCGTTTGAGGTGTCTCCCGAACGATCACCGCGGTATCTGGGGCAAAGAACTCCTTTTCCTCAAGGCTCTTGATCGTCACCTCTTTTGTGGGAGAATAAACCCAGCGAAGCTTTTTGACCTCTCCCGGAGCGAGAAGGAGAGAGTCGGGGAAGTGTTGTCCGGGTTCGACTCCGTGCCGAAATGTTTTTGCCGTTGAATCATAGCGCAGATACTCGACGACACAGGGAGGAACGAGAATGCCGTCGGGCCAGCGCATGTCCAAGTTGGCCGAGGCCGGTTCCATTGACTCGTTAAAGACGGCCAGGGTGACGGTTTGCCCGTCCTTCGCGGAAATGATCTTCAGGGGTGAGGATTCCCGGTTCACGCTCCCAAAGCACTTTGTTCCCTTAATGTCGCGCATCAGCCAGTACAGCCAATAGACGGGGGTATTTTTCACCACTCCATCCTGTTCGTACCACATGTCGGCGAATTTGTGTTTATAATGATAGATGAAATAATGCTTCATGGAAAACTGATCGGGATGATTCATGAGGCCAAACATCCCCCGCGCTTCGTCGAAGACCCGCTGAACATGAAACTCGTCTTTCCACCATTCCGTGGCGGGTGAATGCATTCCCCCCATGTTGACTTCGCTCATCACCAGAGGGACTCGTTTCACATTGATCTTCAAGGATTCAGCCTGCAGCATCTCCGACCACGACAGCAGATCGGTGAAGCGCCGGCAGTAAGGTTGGCAGTTGAAGTGACTGGCCTGGGGAACCTGCCGTAGAAACGGGACGGTCCAGTTTTGCCAGCTGC
>JBFJXC010000076.1:0-11682 GCA_041623325.1 Lentisphaeria bacterium
GCAGTTCCTCGCTGATCAGGTTGGCGGCTTCGATGTGGAACATCCGGCGGTAGTGGGGCAGGGCCACGTGCACATCGGCGCCCATTTCGAACAGAGCCGAGACCAGAGAGGCCGAGACGTCGGCCAGGCCGCCGGCCTTGGCGCTCATGGAGTTGGCCATGTTGCCCATGCCCGAAGGTAGGTAGGTGATTTCCGGAGTGACGATCAGGATGCGGGGGTTTCGGTTTGGGCGGGCGGCGATGGTGTAGTTCATGCTGCGATCATTTCGTTTTGAGGAGTAGAAGGATGCTGGTCGAACTCTTTGCTTAGGGGCCAGGCCGCCCCGGGTTACGGTGCCGGAACTGTGTTTGAGTACATGCTGCCACCGGCCTTGTCAAGAGCAACGTGCTTATATTCGCGCAGGGCCTGTGCGTAGAAGCGGGCATGGTACTCGGTGACCATGCGGTGGCTGGTGAAGTACCCCAGGGAGGTCCGGATGGAGTTTTTCATCATCTGCAGCCATTGCCCAGGCAGCCCGTCCGCATCGCGGTTGTAAAAGGCCGGAATGACCTCGTTGGTCAGGAGGTTGTACAGCGCCTGGGACTCCTTCATGTCTTGGTAGATGGGGTCGGCATAGTCGGCCGCGTCGCCGATGGCCCAGCCCGCGCCCTTCTGATAGGCCTCCGGCCACCAGCCGTCCAGCACGCTCAAATGCAGCCCCCCGTTGATGGCCGCCTTCATGCCGGAAGTGCCGCTGGCTTCGCGCAGGCGCCGCGGCGTGTTCAGCCAGACATCGACCCCGTGAACCAATTGGCGGGCGATTCTCATGTCGTAGTTTTCCAGAAAGACGATTCGGTGTTGCAGGTCATGGGCCTTGGCAAATTCAATGATCTGGCGGATCAACTCCTTGCCGCAGTCGTCGGCCGGATGGGCCTTGCCGGCAAAGAGGAACTGCACGGGGCGCTTGTTGTCGCGCAGCAGATTGAGGAAGCGTTGGGGGTCTTGCAGCAGCAGAGTGGCCCGTTTATAGGTGGCGAAACGCCGGGCGAATCCAATGGTCAGAGTGCTGCGGTCCAGGGCGGTGCTGGCGCGCAGGATTTCGGCTTGGCTGGCGTTGCGCCGGAGGTGCTGCCGGACCAGATGGTCGCGGGCGTTCTTGATCAGCCGTGAACGCTCCAGTTCGTGCGTCTTCCAGAGTTTGTCGTTTGGCAGTTGCTCCACACGGCGTAGGATGTCCGGATTGGAGGGGTTGTCCTGCCAGCCCGGTCCCAGGTAGCGATCGTACAGCTGGTAGTATTCCGGGGCCAGCCAGGTGCCGATGTGCACGCCGTTGGTCACGTGGCCGATGGGCACCTGGCTGCGGGGCTGGTCGGGCCAGAGGTGGCTCCACATGGTGCGGGCCACTTCGCCGTGAAGCTTGCTGACCCCGTTGCTGTAGTTGGCCATGTTCAAGCCCAAGGTGGTCATGCAGAGTTCGTGCCTGGGCCCCTTGGAATGCTGGCCCCAGCCGATAATCTGGTCGGGGCTGAGGCCGAGTTCATCCTCCAAAGCCTGCAGGTGGGGCCGGAGCAGATCCACGTGAAAGACTTCGTTGCCGGCTGGCACCGGGGTGTGGGTGGTGAAGATGCTGGTGCGGCGGACCAGGTCCCGGGCGGATGGCAGGTCGTAGCCGGCTTCGGTCATGAGGGCGGAAATGCGGGCCAGGCTGATGAAGGCCGCGTGGCCTTCGTTGGTGTGGCAGACCAGGGCGCGGTGTCCGAGCTGGTGCAGGGCCCGGATGCCGCCGATGCCTAGAAGCAGCTCCTGGCGCAGGCGGGTCTGGCGGTCGCTGCAGTACAGCTGCGAGGTGATCTGGCGGTGCTCCGGGGAGTTGTCGGGGATGTTGGTGTCCAGCAGGTAGAGCGGAACCCGGCCCACGTCCAGGCGCCAGACCAATGCTTTGAGCCGGCCGTCGGGCAGAGGCAGGCAGACGTTCAGCTGGCGGTGATCATGGTCGTAGACCTTCTGAAGGGGCAGGTGCTCGATGTTGTTCTCGGGGTAGTCCTCCCGCTGCCAGCCGTGCTCGTCCAGGTATTGCTGAAAGTAGCCGCGGTGGTAGAGGAGGCCCACGGCCACTAGGGGCAGCTGAAAGTCGGAAGCGGTTTTCAGGTGGTCGCCGGCCAGGCCGCCGAGCCCCCCTGAATACAGTTGGATGCTTTCATGAATGCCGTACTCCAGGGAGAAGTAGGCAATGCAGGCACGCGGTTGGGCCGGGCTGGAAGGTGCCAGCCGGCCGCGGGCGTCGAAACGCGCCTTGACACGGTCCAGCTGCTCCAGGAACGAGCCGTTCGAAGCCAAGTTCTGCAGCTGGCTGGGGGAAAGTTTGGCCAGCAGTTTGCGCGGATTGTTTTCGCATTGATGCCAGAGGTGGGGGTCCAGGCGCCGGAACAGGTTCTGGGCATCGTGGTTCCAGCTCCACCAGAGGTTGCCGGAGAGGACCTCCAGAAAGCTGAGTTCCTCCGGGACGGAAGGAGGCTGCGTGATCAGTTCGAGTGTGGTCATGGGGTTGCTCCGCTCAGGATGGGTGCCAGGTTCGTGTGACGAGCCTGCCGTTGCCGGCAGGCTCCAGCATGTGGCAAGAGGCGGAGCGGGTCAAGCCACGGTGATGACGCTGTTCAAGGATCCGAAGCCGTCGGGAGCGCATTCGGGGCAAAGGCTGTCCAGCTGCCATTGGCCGTTGACCACAAACTTGTACTCGTGGGTGCCTTTGGGCAGCATGACCATGGCGCTGAACAGGCCGGTGCCTTTCTTGTCCAGCATGGCTTTCTTGGCGGAATCCCAAGCGTTGAAGGATCCGGCCAAGTAGACTTGGCTGTTGGGCTCGGCCTGGACGGTGAAGGTGACTCGTTTCGTGCCGGTTTTGGTGGTGGTTGCCATGGTGTTTTCCCTCCTTGCTGCTGGTGGCATTTCACGTGTGTGCTGCAGACATGCGCCCCCTGGCGCCTGCCTGCGGATGTGACATCTCTTCAAAGCTAGACTCGTCTGGCTTTTATGTCCGAGTTGGCCGTGATCACCTCTACTGAAGCGGCAGGGTTTTGCCTGCCTCCCCCTGGGTTGGGTGGCGCCTGGCCGCCGTGGCCTGCACGGGCGTCACACAGATTCTATTCTATTGCTCGGGTTCAGGATTGCAAGTGCCCGGTATAATTCGGTCGCGCCCCAGGCCTGGGCGCCGCAGCCGCGCAGGGTGTGTGGGGCGTCCCCGTCCACGATTTCGGGTACCTGGCCCACGCAGCCCCGGTTGATGATCTCGGTGCTGCTGGAGAGGATGGCCAGGGCGGCGTTCCGGCAGGGCTCTCCGAAGGTTTGGAAGAGGGCCTCGGCGTAGGATGGGAAGGGCCAGGTCCAGGCGGTGCCGTTGTGGTAGGCCGGTTTGCGGCGGGTGTCTTCGTCCTGCCGGTAGTGGCCCCAATAGGGGTTGTGGGGATCGTTCAGGAGGCGTCCTTCGGAAACCACCGGCAGGGGATGGGCGACGGGGCGGTCGGCCAGGCTGCGAATGGCGCCGGGAACCAGCAGCTCTTCGCAAGCGGCCAGGATGGCCGCGCATACGGTATTATCCTTCACGGCCCCCAGGGTGATGGCCAGCAGCTGGTTGGAGCGCAGGGCATCGTCGGCGGTGGCTTCCTGGGCGCTTTGTCCGGGGGTGGCGTGGAGGCAGTCGGAGAGGTAGCCGCGCTGGGGTGACCAGTAGAAGCGCTCGATGGCGCCGCGCACGGTGTCGGCCAGGGCTTGCCAGTCCTCCTTGGGGAAGAGTCTGGCCATGAGTTGCAGGGCCGCATGCCAAAGGGCTTGGATCTCCACGGGATATCCCTGGCGGGGGGTTCCGGCGGGGTAGTTGGTGTCCATCCAGGTGTAGTGGGAGGGGCTGTAGACCAGGCCCGATGCCGGATCCATGCGGATGCCGTTGGGGGTTCCCTGGCGGTAGTGGGTGGCGATGGAGTGGAGCACCTCCTGCAGGGGGCGGCCGCCGCAGTCCATCTGCAGCAGGCTGGAATCGCCCTCGGCGTTCAGGAGGTCAGCGCAGGCGGTGAAGAACCATAGAGGGGCGTCGGAGGTCTCCCGGTTGGCGTCGTCGTTGCCCCGGATCATGTTGGGGATGGTGCCCTGTTTTTCGAAGCGGGCGAACTGGCGTAGAATGTCCCGGGATTCGGTCAGGAAACCGGCGCTGATCATGCCGCGCAGGCAGATGAGGGTGTCCCGTCCCCAATCCAGGAACCAGGGATAGCCAGCGATGACCGTGCGCGAATCGTCGCGTTTGACGATGAACTGCCGCATGGCGGCGACCAGGCCTTCGGAAAGGGGACAGCCGGGGGCCGGTTCGGAGGATTTAGGAGAGGCGGTGCTGCTCGCCGGAACCTGCTGCTGGTCGGCGGCCAGGATGTCGGCCTTGAGCAGGGCCGTCTTGCTGGACTTCAGGGGCAGACTGAAATAGCCGGGGCTGAAGAGGTCGGACCGGTCCTCCAAACCGCGGTCGGCTTCGATGGGGTGGTTGATCATGTAGGACCACTCCGGGGCAGACGTGAAGGCTCCTCCGGGGACTTTCACCCTGAGCCGGCGATCGGCGGCGGGGGCGAACGTGAAGCCCGATTCGGCGGGAGTGACCGCCGCCGGCCAGGCCTGCTCGGGGCCCAGGTAGGCTTTGGTGGTTTCATGGCAGCAGCGGTCCTCGATGTCCGGCCGCAGAATCAGGGTTACGGGGCTGGAGTCGTCCAGGAAGTCTGGGCCGGTTTTGGCCTTGGGGCGCTCGAAGGCCAGTTCCACGCTGTTGCAGTCCTCCCGCATGCGCAGGCGAATTTCAAGGGGAACCTGCTTGCCCATGCCCACGGGTATGGCGAAGGTCCAGACCACGGTGCCCTCGTCATCCTGCCAAAAGTGCCGGAGGCAGTCCTGGTTGATCTCAAGCGAATAGCCCCGGTAGATCAGCCAGCCGCGACAGCGGGTGAACATGATGTGCCGGTCCACCGGATAGTCCGCGCTGAGGTTGCCGGCCAGTAGAGCGTCGTAGCGACTGCGAATGTGCCCCCAGGCGGCGCTGATCTGGGCCATGGCCCCGCGGCCATTGGTGCAGAGGGCGTGGCAGTCCAGGGGGACAATCTCCTTGGGCTGGAAAGAGCGTTGCACCAGGCTATTCTGCCAGCGGTCCAGGTTCAGGATTGGTGCCTCGGCATGGCGGCATTGGCCGGGCTCGTAGGCGGTCAGGCGCAGGGTCAGATGGCGCGGCAGGTCCGAGTGCCCCAGTGGAGACATTAAGGCAAAATAGCCGCCGTCTTCAGCTGGAAGTCCGATTTCCCGGCGGCAGACTCGATTGCCGTGGCAGAGTTCGGCGCTGAAGCGGCACTGGCTCTGCACATAAAGAAAATGGCCGGGTGGGATCATGACGGTTCGCTTGAGGTCGCGCGGCCACTGCCAGGTGGTCAGGGCCGGAGGCAGGTGTTCGCCGCGCAAGCGGGCGCAGAAGGCGCGGGGATCCCGGGTCAGTTGCCGGGCCAGCTCGTCGGCTTCGACTTGGGAGACATCCGTCTTGAAGCGGTAATGGTGGTAGACCTCAAGAGCCTTGGCCCGCAATTGCTGATGAATGGCGCGCTCGGGCGTGGAGACGGCCAAGTTCAAGGCGTGTTTGACTTCCTGGAGGTCGGCGTGGTTGGCGGTCAGGCAGAGCACCTCCCCCGGCGCCAGAGGGCAGCTGTAGGTTTCCTTGTGGTGGTCGATCTCCACAAGGCGGCCGCTGATCAGGTCGGTCATCGTTTTGCCGGCGTGTTTCAGGGGAGAAGGGGGCCAGACCACCATGCCGGGGCGGGTGTGGTTGAGGTTCGCCAAAATCAGCAGGGGGGTGCCTCCGTTGGGAGGGAGGCGCAGAAGGGCGATGCTGTTGTGGTGGCCGCGGTGGATCAGCTGCTGGTCGGTGCCGGGGTGAAAGGCCGGATGCACTTCGGTCACGGCATTGAGTCTGGCGATCAGGTCGATCTGGTTCTGGCGGCTGCCCCAGTTCAGGGAGGGTGCACCATGCACGTCGATCTTGGCGTCGGCATACCACTCCACCCCGTTGGTGATGCCGAAGGCCCCGTTGTGTGAGCACATGGCGGCCAGTGCGGTCCGTAGCCTGGCGTAGCTGTGGGAGCGGGCGGCCAGGCGGTCGTTGTCATGGGTTTCGGCGAAATGGATCAGAAGCCCTTTGCTGGCGGCGATCCGGTTGCAATCGGGCAGGTAGTGGTCGATTTGGTTCTGGTCGTAGTTCTGAAAGAGTTCGGAGTAGGCCCAGTTGAGGTCGGCGCCGGCCAGGAGGGCTTCCATGGTGCTGATCTTGCCGCCGAGCCCCTCGAGCAGAAAGATGGTGTCCGGGTATTCGTCCCGGACCTTGGCCACGATGTATTCCCACACGGGGTAGGGGATCATGTAGCCGGCGTCGCAGCGGAAGCCGTCCACGCCCTGCCGGCACCAGTGCAGAAAGACGCTGGCCATGTAAGGCCACAGGTCGCGATTGCCGTAGTCCAGCTCGGAGAGGTCTTCCCAGGTCACGCCCCATGCCCCCGGGGATTGGAAGCTCCGGTCGTGGTTGCGTGCGAACCATTCGGGATGGTTGGTCTGCAGGTACGAGGCCCAGCCGGTGTGATTGGCCGGAATGTCCAGAAAAATCCTGGCGTTGCGGGCGTGGACGGCGTCGACCAGTTCGCGGAACTGGTCCAAGGGGGTGGTCTGGCGGTCGAACTCGGCCAGTGAGGGGTCCACGTCCAGAAAATCCATGGCCGCGAAGGGGCTGCCGAAGCGGCCCATGCGGGCGTAGGTGGTGGGGGTGGGATGGATGGGCAGCAGCTGCAAAATGCGGCAGCGCAGGGTGCCGACGATGTGGTCCAACTCCTTGATCAGGTCGCGGAACGTGCCGGACTGGGGGATGACGTGGTAGCCGGCCGCGTCCAGAGCCTGGATGCTTTGCTGATGGGCGTTGGCGTCCTCGTCGCTTGAGGGCAGGCGGCCGGGTCCGAACTGGCGGACGAAGGCGGAGTAGACGGTGTTGCAGCAGCTGGATTGGGCGGGCTCGACTTTGATGCAGGTGTTTCCGCCCTCCGGCCAGACGGGGTCCTCGCTGTCCTGGGGCAGAAAAAAGGCCTTGGCCTCGAAACAGCCAACTTCCAGTAGGGACAGGGTCAAGGCAAAGCGCCGCTGGTCAAGCTGGCACATGGGAATGTCGTGCCAGTTGGTGAACAGGATTGGCTGGCCCTTCTCGACATGGGCGATGATTTCCCGCCGTCGGACCTGGCCGTTTCCCAGGTTGGTGCGCAGCCAGGCCTGGCCAGGGCGCGCCTGGGGCAGAGTCAGGGTGATTTGCACCGTGTCGCCCCGGTGGGCCATAAGATAGGCCCCGGGGGCCGGGGTTTGCTGGAGCGGTTCATGGTGTGCTGACATATGGGGCCTCTTCCAGTCGTGGAGGGAAGGTTTGTGGCCGTTGCCGTCCCTCGGGGTGTGGCAGGGAAATCGCCCTGCGCAAAGGTCGGAACCTCCTCGCCGATGTCGTGTGCGAACTCCGGACAGGGGGCCGCCCCCGTCTCCGGCCGGAGCATGCTCTTGGCCACGGGTGTTTTCAGAACGTGGCGGCTCCGCTGAACTTGGCATCGCGACATGGGCCGGTCTCCGTCTTCGCGCCTTTCAATGCTTGAACAATAGCACCGTTTGCCAAGGCGAGCCGATGCCCAGACCATTAGTTTTGTGAAAAATGGAACCGGCCAAGCCCGCCCCAGCCGCCCTGGAGGGCGAGACTCCGTCGAGCCGCCTCGTTGACCTCCAAAGCGACGGAGTCGCGGGACAGAGGATTTCTTCGGTCAATGGGACTAAGCGGCGGTTTCCAGGATGAACTCTCTGTGGTGAAGAGAAAACCGACATCCGAACCCTGAATGAGAGCAGGAGTAGGATCGCCAATTGAAGGGCGAAATGTTGGCTTTATTGCGTGGACTCAGCCATGAACAATCCGAGCTGGCAATTGTTGGGGGGCTGTCGCCTTCATTGTGGCTCAAGCTTGATTTCCATCCATGCGTCCGAAACATCGTCTGGGTTGATGGCGACCAATACATCCCGCCCTTCAATCGAGAAAGGCATGTCTACGTAGGCATCCTTGGTCGAATCCCGGCGCAGCTGGATTGAGCCGATTTGATCCGCGCGCCCCTTGAGAATCAGTGTTGCCGGGCCGCTTGACCTGACGGACAGCGTCGTGCCATGCTCCGCCTGGCGGGTTTTCAGGTTGAGCCACGAGGGGAGGCTGGCGACCGCCTTGCCGACCAAAACCCGGTGCGGAAAATAGGTCTCCGTCAGAATACCCTTTGCGGGATCGAAGGCGAATCCGGGATCCGCGGCCAGGACAATGCGGGAGTGCTCGCCGCCGGCCTCGATGCGGCTGATTTTCAGCCAACGGTTGGAACTGCCTTCCTGGGCGAAGCACAGATATTCGCCGTCATAGGTCCTCTGTTTGGCCGCTGGCAGCACAAGGCCCTTGACCCGCAGCACAAATCCCTCCGCTTCTTGGTCAAGCCCCAGAATCTCAAGGGACGGGCTCGGGGCCAATTCGGCGGCAAGGCGATCCGTGACGATCGACCTGCCTCCCGACAGATCCAGGGACGTTTCGCTGCCGGCCTGGGTTCTGACGGCGAATCTGCCGTCGGTGGTCAGACCGTCCGCGCTGAGGGTCCCCTGGTGTTCAGGGGGGCGATAAAGGATGGTCTTTTTCACCTTGCCGGCGGTCAGCGACCAGCCGAAACCGTCGCCTTTGAGATCCGGCAACGTTTGGGCGCTGTCGAGAAAAGGTTGGGCCTGAAACGGTTCCCAGACCGCCGCGAAGGTGCTGTTGAGTTTGTCCCCCTCGCGGGTGACCATGATTTTGGGCATTCTGAGTTTCGACCAGACTTGGCGGGCGGCGGTTTTGTTGTTCACTTCTGCCTTGTAGCGGTTTCGGGGGGCTTCGGCCAGGATGGCCTTGCCGTCGAGCGGCTGGAGCCAGTGCAGGCGCATGCCGGGTTTGGGGTCGGTCCAGACGGCGCGCTTGCCCGCCCATTTGGCCTGTTTGGAGGCCGGTCGACCGGGTTTCATGGTCACGGTCCACGGCCGATCGTTCGGGGCGATTTTGGCGTTGCGGAACGCTCCGTACCAAATGCTGGGTTCGCCGTGCTGGTCCGCGGTGAACTTGGTGGCGTTGGTATCCCCCCAGGGATACGAATCCTCGACGGCCTCGCCATCCAGCGCCAAATGGTCCTTGGTCTCTTGGATCCGCAGGTCGGTCGAGACGGTTTGCTCGTAATCCGCACAGCCATTGGCCATCCAGTCGTGGCGCGTGCCGCCCTGGACCTCGAAGATGTCGATCACCGCGTTTTGGCTGGGGCCAAACGGCAGCAGAAGCAGGGCGCGCCTGTAGAGGCGGCATTCGGGATAAGCCGGAGTCGAACCCTGGTCGCTCTGGATGATCTGCGTGGCCCCGGTGCGTCCGTTCCAGGTCAGCAAGCTGCCGGCATGTTCGTTCTTGACTTGCGGACTGCGGTCGACCACCACCAGATTGTGGGATAGCGTCGAGCTGTTGTAACTGGTGATGTGACTATAGCCGATATCGCTGAGAAGCTCATCGCCATAGGCCCAGAGAATCAGGTTCAGCATGTCCTTGTGGGCGTGGTTGTAGCATCCCGAATAGTGCAGGTGTGCGCCAAGGCGGTCGGGCTTGCGGCCTCTGGCCAGGATGCCATGTCCGAAAGAGGCAAACAGATAGGGGGAGTTCACCTCGCGCTCGGGCCATTTCAACCGATACGGTTCAACGTTGGGGTTTGAGGTTTCCGACCACGAGTCGTGCACGGTGAAGGCGCTCCCATCCGGATAGGTCTGTCGGGCAAGAGCCTCGGTGACGTTGCGGTAGGTCGGAATGGAGGATTTCGGATCCGTGATGTCGAGCCGGGTCCCGTCGAGTTGGCTGGCAAAGCCGTCCGGGTCGCGATAATTCCACAAACAATCAAGGGCTCCGGACTGGCGACCGTACTGATCCAGGGTGTACCAGTGGCTTTCCGGGAATACCCCGTCCGCCATGAACCGTTCTTTGAACGTGCCTTTTATCTTGCGCAGCGAGTAATGAATCAAGTCGGGGATGCCGAGCACCCGTCCCAGCAGGATGAGGCTGCGGTTTTCCGTGCCGGCGAGGTTATGGAACAAGACCCACGGGCTGTTGCGGTAATAGGCGTCGCGTTTCAGGTACATCCTGGCGATGTGCAGCAGGCCGTCGGCGACGGTCTCTTTCGGGATCGGGATGTCGGCCCGGTTCGCGAGTTCGTCCCAAACCGCCGTGTCGCGAAGGAGATCGAAATATCGGGCCGTCCACATGATGTTGCCGTTGGTCACGTACCAATTGATATCCATCACAAACGAAAACCACGAGTAGTAATCCGGCGCCTGCAGTCTGACCTGCTCCCGCGGGGAATTCCAACTCGGTTTTCCCCAGACGGGCCAGTCCGGCATGTGGCGAGCGGTCGCCCAAAGAATCGCCGCCGCGCGCACGCCATATTCCAGGTCGCCGGTTTTGTGGTAAAGCATGGCCATCTGCGTGCCGGCGCGATGCAAGGCGTTCAACCGGGCATCGGTCATAAAGCGCTCCACATAGATGCGGTCGTTCTTGTAGAAGCGTTCGACGTAGGCCCGCTGCCCCTTGTATTCCGGGTCGGTCTTTTTGTAGTCGTGATAGGCGTAGCGCACGGTTTTCCCCGACGGCGCGACGACCTCTTCGTAACCCTCGATGGGGAATTCCTTCTCCGGTTCGAAGAGGTCGCCGGTTTTGGCGTTGATGATGACATCCGGATTGGCGGGGTCCCACTTGTAGCGCAGTCCCCAGCAGCCGCTGTTGAGCTGGAATGGCCGCTTGCGGGGCGTCAGCTCAATCAGCCGGTCCACCGACAGCGCCATAAAAGGGGCGACCTCGGTGATGGTTTTTTCCATGTCCCCATCGCGCAGATACACCGGGCTGCCTTTGCGGTAGTCCCAGATGCTCGCCCCGCCTTCGGCGAAGGTCAACAACGGCGACGCTTTGGCATAGCCTAGATTGGGCTCGAGCGCGTCGATCCAGTCCAAATAGGGCGCCTCGGGATGGGGCGGATTCTCCGGGAAACCGCCCTGGCGCACCTCGACGTTTCGGATCCGGATCGGGAATTTCCCGTGGAGGGCGAAGGTGAGTTCCAGGTCGGCGGCACCCTTGCGAACCAGAATTTCCAGGCGTCGGGCTTCCCAGTCTGTCGAGGCCGTCGGCTTCCAGGAACTTCCCATCAAATCATCGTTCTGGATCTCGTCGCCGTCCTTCCCCCAGGTGCGGAATTGCCCGAGCTTGAGATTGGCGCCGGGTTCCCCCATGATCTCATACTGAATCCCGTAAATGGCCTCCTTGGTCGGGTCCACCTCAAACCGATACACGGCCTGCCGGTTGCCAGGCGCCAGCAACGAGCTGGCGTTGGGGTCGCTTGCCGCCTGCAACAACACCTCGCTCAGCGCCGTCACATCGTCGAGGCAATAGAGCGCGTCGGGATTGGGTTTGGCGCCGCCGTAGCCGCTGTTGGCAAACAGGATGCGGTTCACCTTTTGCCAACCGAGCGGGCGCCGCGATTTGATGAAGTCGTCGAAGGGCAGGACCAGGGTCCGCCAGCCCTTCCAGGTGACGACGAA
>JBFJXC010000077.1:0-11591 GCA_041623325.1 Lentisphaeria bacterium
CGGCCGCCGTTCCCCCGGCCGCCTCCGCCACACGCTCCATCGTCAGCGTTGCGAACCCCACCTCCGCCAGCACCGAAGCACCCGCCTCCCCGATCGCCTCACGCATCAGCGTCTCGTTCATCGCCTTGCGCTTTTCAGCCAATTTGTTCATGACCATTCTCCATGCCTCTGACCGGTTCGTGCCTTGTAATGACCGGGCGGTTACTATACTGACCCGACGGTCAGAAGGCAAGTCGGAAGGGGTTGTGCAGATGCCGCCCCCCCCCCGGCAAGGCGAAACGCAAAAACACAGATGATGCTGTTCGGGGACGACAAAAACGGCCAAAACGCCGCGGCTATTGCGCGGCTCAGCAAGCCGAACTAGCCCACAGACAACATGAAAAGCCTCTATTTCAACGAAGACAATCATCATTTCTATGGCTATCATCCCGCCGAGGATATGACCGAGGAGGGCTGCCGCAGACTGATCGAGACCTATGCGGAGACCGGTACGATCAAAGGATTGCTGTTCTGCGCCAATGTGCAGCGGGCTTTGTTCGACAGCGACCAATGGGAACGCTTTCGGGACATCGACGATCCCGACCCCTATGTCCAAAATCTGCGCCTACTCACCGAACGCGGCGTCGACCAGTTCGCCGTCTGGCTGCAGCGCAGCAAGAAATTGGGGATCGAGGGGTGGCTGACCATGCGAATGAATGATTCCCACGGCCTCAAGGAAGCCGAGACGGGTACCGCCCACTGGATAGACAAATGGCCAAGCTAACACTGGCGGCAAAATCCGAAGTTGCGGCGCGCCCCCTACCGGATGGAACGCAGTTGGGAAGGGTCGTTCAATTATCTGCTCCCGGAAGTCCGCGAACACCACCTGAACTTGATCAAAGAACTATTCCAACGCTACGACATGTTCGGACTGGAACTGGACTGGATGCGCTGGGGCATGTTCTCCCCCCCCGGTTTCGGGCTGAAAGGCGCCAGTGTCCTCACCCAATTCGTGCGGCAGGTGCAGCAGCTGGCCGATGCGGCGGAAACGCGCTACGGCCACCCGGTGAAACTGGCCCACCGCCTGCCCGCCGACCCGGCCGCCTGCGGCAATTTCGGATTCGATCCGGTCGCCTGGGGCGAACACGGCCGCCTCGATATGGTCACCCTTTCCTCTTTCCTCGTCAACCCCGACTTCAATCCCAGGGTCGATCTCTGGCGACGGCCTATAGCTGCGGCGCCGACGGCCTCTACTTCTTCAACGAATGCTACCTAATGGCGGAGGACCTGCCGCGACTGCAAGCCAAACTGGCCGCGATGCGTTCGCCGGACGCCTTGCAGCGGACCGTGCGCCGGTTTCCGGCGACTGGCCGGAGGAGGCGGCATTCTACTTCGCCCGCCCCTATCACACCCCATATCCCTCGCTGCCGAAGAAAGTCGCCTTCGCCCTGGTCTACCAGGTATCCGCGAGCTGCTGCATGAGACCTTCAACGCCATCGAGTTCGAACCGCCGCCCATCCCCGGAGACCTGGTCTGGGCCGAACTGCTGGTTTGGGGTGCTTAACCGACCTCGGGCAATAATGCTTTCCACAAGGATTTCCCGACAACGGCCGGCGCTCTAATTACATTATTCTCCACCAAGCTCGTCAATGCCTGCAAATTCTTTTGAGCCCCCGAAAGCCTTTTTTTTGACAAGCAAACTCTCAAATGAGCGGTAAACCACACTCATGTGAAGAGAACCCCATCCCACTTGTGAGCAATTCGGAGGACTGACCCCCAATTCGGGGTCAGTCCTCCGAATTGCTCACAACGATGTGGCGTGCGGTTCAGCTTTCCAACCGCACAGCTCCAACAAAGACGTTGGTGCCGCAAGATAAGCAACGGCCTGTACTGTTGCAGCAACGGCCCAGATGCCTATAGTAGGTGCTTGTTCAATCGTTCGTCAGCCGGAAAGCGAAACCCCATGTGCGACCGCGACCAGTTCGTCAGTCTCGTCCGCCAGCGCCTCAGCTGCCGGGTCTACGATCCGGCTCGTCCGGTCCCTCATCAGGCCATCGAGACCTGCCTGGAGGCGGCGCGGCTGGCGCCGTCGGCCTGCAACCAGCAACCGTGGCGTTTCATAATCGTTGAGGACGCCGACCTACGAAAGCAAATCTACGAGAAGGGGCGTTTGCCGGGCTTGGCGCACACCTGGCTGCAGGATGCCCCCGTCATCGTGGCCTTGTGCGTCGAACTGGACTGGGTGACCCACAAGGTGGCGCCGGCTTTCTCGGGCATCCCCTACTATCTGCTGGATGCCGGCATCGCCGGGGAGCATTTCGTGTTGGCGGCCACCGAACAGGGTTTGGGCACCTGCTGGATCGGCTGGTTCAAAGAGCGGGCCGTCAAAAAGATTCTGAAGGTTCCGCGCCGGGTCCGGATTGTGTCCCTGCTAAGCTTGGGATATCCGGCGTCCTCGGATGAATCCTCTTCCCGCACCCCGCGGAAATCAATCGGCCAGATCAGCACTTGGAATAGCTGGAACCATGCCTGAGCACACAAACCTGAACGTTGCCGAGTTGCTGGCGGACCTGGTCCGCATCGACAGCCGCAACCTCCACCCTATGTCGTCCAAGCGCCCCCGGGAATCGGACGAACGGGCCATGTGCGCCTTTCTCGTCCCCCTGCTGGAAAACCTGGGCTTTGCCACCACGGTCCAGGAGGCCGCCCCCAACCGCCCAAACCTAGTCGCCTACGCCCAGCGCGACCCCGCCTACCCCACCCTCGCCTTCCAGGCCCACATGGACACGGTCGGCACCAGCGGCATGACCATCGAACCGTTCGAGCCGCAAATCCGGGACGGACGCCTGTACGGGCGCGGGGCCGCCGACACCAAAGGGCCCATGGCCGCCATGCTCTGCGCTCTGGAAGCCCTGGGAAAGCGCGATCTGCCGCTCAACCTGATGTTCATCGGAACCTGCGCGGAGGAAACCGGCTGCGAAGGGGTCCGTCATTTGGACTTGAGCCCCTGGCCAATCAACGGCATCGTGGTCGGAGAACCAACCGGCAATCAGCCCATCTACGGGCACAAGTCGCACGTCTCCGTGGAACTCGTCTGCAAGGGCACAGCCGCCCACGGATCGACGCCGACTGCCGGCGACAACGCCATCTACCACATGAGCGACGTGATCGACTATCTCCGGCGCATCGTGATTCCCAGGCTGCAGGCCGAAAGCCTTGCTCCTTTCGGACCCGCCACCCTGTCGGTTGGGGTCATCCGGGGAGGCAGCCGAAGCAACATCGTACCCGACAGCTGTCGCGCCCATCTCGACATGCGCCTGCTGCCCGACATGGACATCGACGGGGAATTGCACCGCCTCCTTGCCGAACTTCAGGAAAAGGTCACGCCGAAGGTGGCGATCAAGCGCACGCATGTTTCTCCGGGACTGTTCACCCCCCCGGAAAGCAATCTGGTCAAGGCCCTCTGCCTGGCCATGGAGCGATACGGCAAGCATCCGGAACCGGGCACGGTCAACTACTGCACCGATGCCGGCATTCTAGCCAGCCAGGGGTATCCAGCCGTCATCTTCGGACCCGGCGACATCCTCAACGCCCACGGGCCGGTGGAGTTCATCGCCCTGGAGGAGCTAAGGGAGGCGGTCGGAATCCTGATCCAAACAGGCGTTTGCTTCGCCTCCCAGCCTGGTGACGCCTGATAAAGACCGGTCCTCCAGCCGTCGCATCTGCACGCCAACATCATACTTTCAATGAGACGGACACCGTGTATATTGAACGGTTTTATACAAACTGGTAGCCCAATTGGAAGGTGCAAGCCCTTGAAGCGCAGTCTGACAACCGGGGAAGTGGCGAAATACTGTGGTGTGAACCATCGGACGGTCCTGCGTTGGATCAAGGCCGGACACCTGGAGGCCTTCCAACTGCCCGGTCGGGGGGATCACCGCGTTCCGGTGGAAACGTGCGTTGCCTTTCTGGAAAAGCATGAGATCCCCATTCCGGACGAACTGGTGACTGAAAAAGTGTGCCGCCGCGTGCTAATCGTGGAGGACGAAGCGCAAGTTGCCCGGTTGATCGACCACTATCTCCAAAAGGAAGGCTTTGAAACCCAGATCGCCGAGGACGGCTTCCAGGCCGGGGCCATGCTGGCCACCTTCCAGCCCGGGCTGATGACCCTGGACTTGAACATGCCGCGCCTCAAAGGCAGCGAGGTGCTCAAGTTCGTGCGAACCGATCCGCGCTTTCGGACCCTCAAGGTGCTGGTGATTTCCGGCATGGGCGAGGAAGAGCTGCAGGCGGCCCTGGAGGCCGGGGCCGACGCCGTGCTGACCAAGCCCTTCAAAAGCGCCGCCCTGATAGCCGAAGTCCGCCGCCTGCTTAAACTCAAAGACTAGTAGAGAACCGCTGGCTCAGCCCAGGTCCTCGATCCGGATGACCACCGGCTCCTCGGCCACTTCGGGCATACCGCGAAGTTCCGTCAGGGCGGCCTGCATGTCCCCTTCCAGTGCCCGGTAGGTCAGAATGACCAAGGGAACGGTATCCTGCTCCACTTCCTGCTGAGTGACGCTGGCGATGCTGATGTTGCGTCGTCCGAGCGCATCGCTGATCCGGGCCAGCACACCTGGCTGATTGCGAACCTGCAGCCGCACATAGTAGCGGACCTCGATCTCCTCCATCTTCAGAATGCGGTTGTAGCCGCGATGGGCCCGGAAGGCCGGCACCCGGCGATGCGACCCGAACTTCTGGTTCAACCCCACATCGACAATGTCCGCGACCACTGCACTGGCCGTGGCTTCGCGGCCGGCCCCGCGCCCGTAGTACATCGTTTCGCCTACCGTGTCGCCCCGAACCCAGACCGCGTTGAAAACCCCGTCCACATGCCCCAGCAGGGACTTGGTGCTGACCAGGGCCGGATGAACCCGCATCTGCACATTGTTTTCACGCTGTTTGATCACCGCCAGCAGCTTGATGCGGTAGCCAAGGCGCGCGGCGTTGGCCACGTCCACCAGCGTCACCTTGCGAATCCCTTCGATGAACAGCGGCTCCATCCCGAACCATTCGCCGTAGGCCAGGGAGGCCAGAATCGTGGCCTTGTGGGCCGTGTCAAAGCCGTCCACGTCCAAGGAGGGCTCGGCCTCGGCGTAGCCGGCGGCCTGGGCTTCCCGCAGAACCTGCTCGAACGGCAGCCCTTCGTTTTCCATACGGGTCATGATGTAGTTGCAGGTGCCGTTCAGAATGCCGACCATTTCCTGGATCCGATTGCCGGAGAGTCCCTCGCGCACCGCCTTGATGACGGGAATGCCACCTCCGACGCTCGCTTCGTAGTAGACATCGGCCCCGGAGACCTTGGCCGCCTCGAAGATCTCCTCGCCGTGCTTGGCCAACAGGGCCTTGTTGGCCGTGACCACCGGCTTGCCGTTCTTCAGGGCCTTCAGGACAAAATCCTTGGCGATGGTGGTGCCGCCGACCAGCTCGACCACCACATCCACGTCGTCGCCGGCCAGCACCTTGTTGGCGTCGGTCGTCAAAATCCCCGGGGGAACCTTGACCCCGCGGTCGGAGACAATGTCCAGATCCGCCACCCGGGTCAGAACCGGCTTCACCCCGGTACGCTCACCGATCAGCTCCCCGTTCTTGATCAGACACTCCACTACCCCGGCACCAACCGTGCCGAATCCGATGATTCCAACCTTGACCTGTTTCATGTTTTCTTTGCTTTCTATCTATATGAGCAATCGTTGCATCTTGTCGTTGGCGAGGCGCTGGCCACCGCCTGGAGACCGTTGCCGGCTGGGACCGGCGGCGTGCTCAGCGCATCAACGTGAGTTTGGGCCGTCGTGATTCTCCGGCGGAGGTATGGGGCAGCGCCCCAGCCTATCGTGCCGCCGCTCCGGCAATCACCCGGAGGATCTCCTCGGCCAGTTCCAGGGCACGCTGACCCGCCGCCCCGCTAACCCGGGGCTCGACCGCCTTGCCTGTCTTCCGCGCTTCCAGGATGGTTGCGCAAAAGTCCTGAAGCTCTTCCTGCAAGGCGTTGCAGGCCCGAACGGGCACCGGCTTGCGCCAAACCTGCCCGTCCGAAGCTCCGGCCATCTCTCCGGACTGCTCCTGGTAGTCAAGAGAGAGATAGGCATTGGGCTTGAAGACCCGAATCTTGCGCAAATATTCCTGACTGACCCGGCTGGCAGTAATATTGGCCACGCAGCCGTTCTCGAAGACCAGATGGGCGTTGGCGATATCCTCGGTGGGGCTGAGCACCGGCACACCCACGGCACTGACTTGTTTGACCGGGCTGTTGACCAGCGCCAGAATCACATCCAGATCGTGAATCATCAAATCCAGCACCACGCTGACTTCCGTGCCCCGGGGCCGCAGGCCCGGGCGGGGCGGCGGATAGGTGGCCAGACGCTGGCATTCGATGTAGCGGGGCTCGCCGGGAATCTCGTCGAGAGATGTCAGCACCGGATTGAAGCGCTCCACGTGCCCGACCCCCAGAATCAGATTGCGCTGCTTGGCAAGCTTGACCAGCTGGTCGGCCTCTGCCACGGTGGGGGTAATGGGTTTTTCCACCAGCACGTGGCGGTCCTGCTGCAGCAGCTCCTTCACCACCCCGTAGTGCAAGTCGGTAGGCACCGCCACACTCAGGGCCTCTGCCGCGGCAGCCAGTTCGCTGATTTCGGAAAAAACGGCCGTTCCCAGCTCCTCGCCAACCCGCCTGGCGGTCTCGGCGTTGCGGTCATACACCCCCACGAGCGTGGCGCCCGGACATTCCCGATAAAGCCGGGCATGATGCCGCCCCAGCGCCCCCACCCCGATCACCCCAACCTTTATCCTGTCTGACTCCATAAGGCCCGTTCTCCAAGCGAATTTTGCTTCCAAAAACAACGCCGCATAACGTACCGCCCTCTGGCATCAGGGCAAGCCCGCGAGGCGCCCCAGACCCAGGCGCTCTGCAGCTGCGCATTTTTCACAGCACCCCACATTGATTGAACAGGATCGACCAGCGCCCAATGGGCGGGGCGGCACGGGATTGCCGCCGCTCCACGACCAAAGGCCAAACCAGTCCCTGAATGCGGTTGCCGCCGATCCTGTCCAACCTCAAACAGTCGCACAGCGGATCTGGTCGAGTGGCAGGTGTGCCGGCGGAACCATGGTCCAGAGGTCGGGTCCGACCTGCCGGCAGTTTTGAAGGCAGCCGAAGACATAGGCCTTGGCGCAGCGCACCGCCTCCAGCGGCTCCAGTCCGACCGCCAATCCAGCGGCGATAGCCGCGCTCAGCGAGCAGCCGGTGCCGTGGCTGGCCTTGGGCACAAGCTGGGGAGAAGTCAGAACCCAGACTCTGTCGCCGTCCGAGACGGTGTCGGCGGAGGGATTGTCGGGATCGTGTCCGCCTTTGATCACGGCCAGACACTGGAAGCGCCTGGCCAGGTCGCGAGCCGCGTCGGCCACCTCCTTCCGCCCCCCCACCCGCCGGTTCCCGATCGCCTCGGCCTCCGGCAGATTGGGGGTCATGACCGCGGCTCGCGGCAGGAGACGCTCGCACAAGGCCCGACGGCCGGAGCTTTCAAGCAACGGGACGCCGCTGGTCGCGATCATCACCGGATCCACGACCAAGGGAATGTCGGGCCGGGCGCCAAGCACCTCCACGACGGTGTCGACAATTTCGGAATTGACCAGCATGCCCGTCTTGGCCGCCCGGATATCAAAAGCCTCCAGCACGGCTTCCATCTGGGCCCGAACATGGCTGGGGGGAACCGGATGGACCGCTCTGACCTGCCGGGGATTCTGGGCGGTCGCCGCCGTGATGGCGCAGGTGCCGAAAACCTGGAAGAAGGCAAAGGCGCGCAGATCGGCCTGAACGCCCGCGCCGGCACCGCTGTCGCTGCCGGCCACGGTCAAAGCGGCGGGGATTGGGTTTTGCTCCGGCATGTCGGATGAGACCTGCTGTTTCACGGCCGCTCCCGTCGCCCCTGGCCGCCCCTCCTGATCAAGGCCAAAGGTTTGCATTACCGGGGGAAGACGACCCCGAAGACTTCGACGCGCCAAGGCGTGTTGTCCGCCTTGATATTGAGCTTGTAGGCCCCCGAGCGATACCCCCAGCCGACCACTTGTTGGGGGGATTCAAGCACCGCATTCAGCGGCAGGCGCCCATCCTCGGCCTCCATCGTGGCCGAAAGCCTGCCGTGAGACTCGTTGGTCACCATCACCTTCCAGCTGTTCCCGGCGGGGATGACCAGCTCGAACTCGGCATCGGTGCTTTGCCCGACCCAGACGGCCACGGGTTCCACAGCCGGTTTCCAACCCCGCAGCCATTGGGTCAGCTGCCATTCCTCCACCACGTTCAGATACTGTTCGAGCCGCACCTCCCAGCTGGCGTCGACCCCCTTGAGCGTCAGATAGCGGAGCCCCTTGTCCCCCTTGAAGGTTCGGGTGCCGCGCACCAGCTCCCGGGTTTCCGCGGCCGTTTCGATCACATTGCCGGCGGAATCGTGCACGCGGATCTCAAAGCTGCCCGTGCCGCGGGGCGCATACAGCAGGCGCCATTTGGGGCCATTGATCAAAAACGGCTCGGTCACGATGGTGCCGCTGCCGGACCAGACCTGGGTCTCCACCCAGCGCCCCTTGGCCGCCCACGCGGACGAGCCCAGCGCCAGGAACGCGCAGACCATTCCGATTATCCAGTGCCTTCTCATCATAATCCGAACTCCTTCGATGCACCCTATTGAAATTCGTTCATCGCGGCTGAACCAGGCCAGACCGCGGACCAGGCTCGCGGCAACAGCGGATACCTTAACGACTCCGCCCCCAAGCACAAGCACATTGCCGCCACTTGAGCCAAATCTGTGCCAACAGTCCAAAACCGCCCGACACCCGCCATCCCGTTCCTGGAATCGTCCACTACGGCGCGGATGCAACTTGCCAAAGATGCAGTATCGTTGGCAACACGACATTCGGGTACGGACACTTCCAAATACAGGGAAAGCTCATGACAAAGCTGGAAGACAAGATCCTGGAGCTGCTGCGGGAACCGACCACCGGCCTGCGGGCCAGCGAGATCCGGCGCCATCTGAACCTGAGCAGCAGCGCCGAAATCCGGCAGTGCCGGACCAAGCTTCGGGAGCTTTGCGACTCGGGCAAGCTGGTCAAACGCCGGGGCGGCCGCTACTGGCGGACCCAGGCGAGCAATCTGGCCAGCGGCAAGCTATCGGTCAACCCCCGCGGCTTCGGCTTCGTGAGCCGCGACGACGCCCCGGACCAGCCCGACATCTTCATCCCGCCCAAGGGCATGCACATGGCCATGTCGGGCGACCGCGTGCAGGTGAGCCTGACAGACGTGGACGACGAGCGCGGCCCCAGCGGGATCATCGTGCAGGTTCTGGAGACCGGCCAGGACGAGATCACCGGCGTCTACCTGAATTTGTTCGGCAAGGGATACCTCAGCCCCATGCGCCGGGATTTTCCCGAAAGCATCCCGGTGGCGGAGGTGAGTCTGCCCGAAGGCCAGGAGATCGCGGACGGGGACTGGGTGGCGGCCCGGGTCCTGCCCCGCTCCCATCCAGGAGAACGCCTGGAGGTGTGCGTCTGCCGCCGAATCGGCAAAGCCGACAGCGTGGCCGGCGACCTGGATGCCATTGTCAATGAATTCAATCTGCTGCCGCCCTACTCCTCCGAGGAAAAACGCCAAGCCGGACAAACCATCCCCCGGGAGATCGGGCGGGAGGACCTGCAGGCCCTGCCCATCGTCACCGTCGATCCGGAAGACGCCAAGGATTTCGACGACGCTCTCTCCTTCCAGTGGGACGGCCAGAGCGACACGGTCACGGTGGGCATCCACATTGCCGACGTGGCCGCCTACATCGCCCCGGACAGTCCCCTGGATCTGAAAGCCCGGGAACGCGGCTTTACCGCCTATCTTCCGGGACGAACCCTTCCCATGCTGCCCAAGCCCCTGGCGGCGGAACTCTGCAGCCTGCGCGAGGACCAACCGCGGCGGGCCCACAGCGTATTTCTGACCGTCTCCCGCAGCTCGGGCGAGGTGATCGGGCAGCGGCGCGTGCATAGCCTGATCAGGGTCTGCAAGCGCCTGAGCTTTAACCAGGTCGAAGATTTTCTGCAGGAGCGCCCCATTCCACCCTGGCCACCCGAGGTGCACGACACCCTCGCCGGCCTGCGGGACACCTACCGGGTCATGCGCCAGACGCGGGCAGCCCGGGAGGAATTCATGGAGCTGGAGAGCAACGATGTGCGCGTGATGTGTGCCGAGGACCCGCCCCGGATCGTGGGTTTGAAGCGCTCCGAGCCCAACGAATCCCACGCCTTGGTCGAGGAGTTCATGCTGGCGGCCAACAGCGCCGTGGCCAAGGAACTGGCCCAGCGCCGCATCCCCGGAGTCTACCGCATCCATGACCAGCCCCGGCCCGCCGACATCGACGAGTTCAGGCGCTGGCTCAAGGACTCCCTCTCCATCAAACTGGGGTCCATGCGCGACCGCGCCGGCATGAACCGCTTCCTGGAAAAAATCGCCAAGACACCGTTCCGGGACATCGCCGCCAGCGCCTTCCTGCGCACCCTGCAGCGGGCCGTCTACGCGGCCGGCCCCGGTGAGCACTTCGGGCTTGGCAAGTCGCTGTACTGCCATTTCACCAGCCCGATCCGGCGCTACTCGGACCTGCTCGTCCACCAGCAGCTCTGGGCCGCGGATGCGGGAGAACCCTTCAGAACGCCCTCCCAGTGCGGCGATCTGGCCAAGGCCTGCACGGAGCTGGAAGCCAACAACGACAGCGCCTACTTCGCGGCGGTGGACCGCCTGAAGCTTCGCTACATCGGCCAACAGGCCGAAGCCAACGAAGCCGTCTACTACGAGGGGATCGTGGCCAGCCGCCAGAAGGACCGCCTGTCGGTCTTCATACCCGAGCTGGGCCTTTACGGCTCCATCCCCACCCGATCCACCCGCCGCCCCCCGCGCATGCCAGCCCGGCGCCGCGAGCAGCATAAGGCCATGCATCCTCCGCTGAACTACCGCTGCGGCGAAATCATCTTCGTGGAAGTGGAAAAAGCGGACACGGTCAAGGGCCTCCTGGAACTGAGACCCATGCGGGTGCGGCTGAAATAGGCGGCTCGACGGAGTCGCTGCAGCGCGCCCTCCGGCCTCATGCCGGATCTCCGGCGCTGGTCAGCAGCTTGCGCTTGAGGCGGCTCAGCTCAGGTCCGCCACTGGCGGCACTGATGGCGATGTTGCGCAGATGGTTGGCCACCCGGCGCAGGTTCGTGATCACCTCCACATAGACAATGCCGCCAATAGGGGTGCTGGCACCTTCCACCACCCGGTGGGCATGCTGCTCCAGAAGACGATCCACGATTTCATTCAGGTCCCGCTTGTTCTGAAGAACCTCGGCCACGCGGCCCTGGCACTGGGGTTCCAGCACCGCCAGGGTATTGGCCCCCATCCGTTGCAGCAGGCCGGACACCTCCTGCACCTCGCGCAAGGCGACCTCATCCAAAATGGTCTCCTCCTCGGGGTAGGAATCAGCCAGCTGGGCAATGTTCTCGGCATGGTCCCCGATGCGTTCCACATCGCTCATGATGTGCAGCCACAGCAGAGGCCGGTCCTGAAGCCC